>DASUFF010000021.1:0-4114 GCA_036274695.1 bacterium
CGAACGCGATCTTTGGTACTCCTCCGGGGGAAGCATGGCCTTTCCTCAGGAGCGCCTTTCTTTCGCCGATGCGCTCACCCGCGTGGTCGACAAGGGCGTGGCCATGACGCTCAAGTGGCGGTCCGTCGACGACGCCCTCCAGCGCGTCCGGCATAAGACTCTGACCGGTCTGGGCGGTTCCAAGGGCATCCTGCTCCACGGAAAAAACGGCCAGGGTTTCGCCAAGGGTTTGGAAGTCTACGGCGAGGTTCTCACGGTTCTGGGCATCACCTTAACCGGGAGCGACGAGGGCATCGGCCCCGAGTCGGCGGACGTGCTCGCCAAGTTCGCGCCTCACAACATCGTCGGGAGCAGCTATGCCCATTATCGAGGCTACGGCCCCATTCCCCACACCAAGGACGGCGTCCAGCACGCCCTTTCCGCGGTGCACCGAAAATTGTTCGGCGAAAAGGAAATGCCCGTCCTTTTGTTGGGATGCGGAGGGATCGGCTCCTTGCTGCACGCCCATTTGGCCAAAAACCGGTTCACGCCCCTCTCCGGCGTTATCGATATCAATCCGTCGAGCCTGGTTTCCCTCCGCGAAAAGCATCCCGGCTTGAATCTCTTCCAGGATCGATCGGTTCGGGTGCCGTCCACCGCGGAAGGGTTAAGTCTTCGCTGGAATAAAATCCCCTCGGTGCCGGGTCTGGCCAAGATCATCGAGAAAGCGAAAGGCACCTTGCTTCTCTCTCCCAACGGCGGGCCACATCCCGTCGATTTTGACGCCGCCTCCGCTTTGATCGCCTCCGGCGTCCGGGCGGTGGTCGGTTCCGCCAACAACCAGGCCGGCGCGGACGTTACCGGTTCGCCGGACCCGATCGCCTGGATCCTGCAGGCCGGCGGCGTCTGCATGGCCGCGGATTTCGTCGTGAACCGTTCGGGGGCGGCGGCCGTCATCTCCAACGGCATCGTCCTGGGGTTCGCCCAGCTCCAGCAGACGGAAAAGTTGGTGGGCGACGCCGTGGAGGAGGAGATCGAGTTTGCCTTCAAGCGCGGTCTTCCTCCCTTCGTCTACGAGCGCCAACGCGCGGAACGCGCCTGGAACCAGCGCCTCGACGCGGGCGAGGCGAAGGCCGGCAGGTTCCGATCCGCCGGATAAAGACTCCGCCTTTACAACCTTTTCCGTTTCGCGATAAATTGCCTCTTCATGCTGGTTAAGATCTGCGGGATTACGAATCTGGAGGACGCCCTCGCGGCGGTGGAATTCGGCGCCGACGCCCTCGGGTTCAACTTTTATGCCAAAAGCCCGCGACACGTGTCCCCCGAAAAGGTCGAGAAGATTTTAGAAGAAATCCCGCCCAGCATCCTGCGTGTGGGTGTCTTCGTGAACGAAACCGAACAGGTCGTGAGGGACCTCTCCGTCGCTTTGGAGCTCAACTACCTCCAATTCCACGGCGACGAGACGCCGTCCTACTGCGAGCAATTCGCGGTCCCGTACTGGAAGGCCTTCCGCCTGAAGGATGAAAAGACGCTGGAGCTGATGAAGAAGTACAAGTGCGATTACTACTTGGTCGACACCTTCCTGACCCAGGCCTACGGCGGCACCGGCGTGACGGGGAACTGGGACCTGGCGCGGGAAGCCAAAAAGATGGGCAAGATCATCTTGGCCGGCGGTCTCACGCCCGAGAACGTCGCCGATGCCATCCGCACCGTGAAACCCGACGGCGTGGACGTGGCCAGCGGCGTGGAGGAAAAGCCGGGGCGCAAAGACGCGGCGAAGGTCGAGCGGTTCATCTCCAATGTGAGGGAAAGCGGACTGTAGGGCGGACACAACTTTCCTTCGGCCGCGACGATAACACCCGCATGATCCAGCCTTTCACCCCGACCACGGTCATGGTGGCCGTCCTCAGGATCTATCCTTCGGTAGCAGACGCTCCGGCTGCGCTCCGTTCCGCCTCGGAGAGGATATTCTTAAGCATGGACGCCGGTTCTCTCTCGACCGCCGTCGCGCAAGGAACCTTGGCCGGGCGGGCCCGCCGTTTTTTGGAACGGGAAGGGGCGGGCCATTTGCTTCGGTCGGACGCCAAAGCTTCGCGTGCCGTCGAAAAAACGAGACGGGACATCCGTCGCGAACTGCAGGAACGTGTTCCCGTCTTACGTTCCTTCTCGGAGAGCCTGGACGAAGCCGCGTTGCATGTTTACGAAACCTGGCATCGCAACGGCCGCAAGCGGGTGGTCCCGGAGTCTTGCTTCGATGACGGCATGAGAGCCTATCATCAGGAGATGAAGTATTGCAGCTTTCTCCAATCGCTCCTTAGGTTGAGCGCCGGTTCCGTCTAGATCGAACCCCCCCGTTCTTTATTCGCATTTGCAACTTCAGTCCGACCACGCTAGTTTGCGCCTTCTTTTATGGGCTCCCTTCCCGACAAACGCGGCCACTTCGGCGATTTCGGCGGCAAGTACGTCGCCGAGACGTTGATGCCGGCCTTGAACGAGCTGGAAAACGCTTACCGCGGCATCCGCCGCGACGCCTCCTTTTGGAAGGAGATGGACGAGCTGGCGCGTACCTACGTCGGACGTCCGACGCCTTTGTATTTCGCCAAGCGCCTGACCGAAAAGATGAAGGGCGCGAAGATCTACATCAAGCGCGAAGACCTCTGCCACACCGGCGCCCACAAGGTGAACAACACGCTGGGCCAGTGCCTGCTCGCCAAGAAGATGGGGAAGAAGCGCATCATCGCCGAGACGGGCGCCGGCCAGCACGGCGTAGCGACGGCGACGATGACGGCCCTCTTAGGACAGGACTGTTTGGTCTACATGGGAGAAGAAGACGTGCATCGCCAGTCGCTCAACGTTTTTCGGATGAAACTGCTGGGCGCGGAGGTCTTTCCGGTGGTCTCGGGAACGAAAACGCTAAAAGATGCGTTGAACGAGGCCCTGCGCGACTGGATCACGAACATCCGGACGACTTATTATTGTATCGGCACCGTCGCGGGACCGCATCCGTATCCGATGATCGTCCGCGATTTTCAGGCCGTGATCGGACGCGAGGTCCGCAAGGATTTCCAAAAGGCGGAAGGGCGGCTGCCGGACGCGATCGTCGCCTGCGTGGGCGGCGGGTCCAACGCGATGGGAATTTTTTATCCCTTTATTAAAGACAAAAAGGTCAAGCTCGTGGGCGTCGAGGCGGCCGGGCGGGGATTGAGCGGCAAGGATCACGCGGCGACGCTGGTGAAGGGCCGCGTGGGCGTGCTGCATGGATTCAAATCCTATCTTCTCCAGGACGCTGACGGGCAGATCCAGCCGACGCACTCGATTTCCGCGGGCCTCGACTACCCGGGCGTCGGTCCCGAGCACAGCCACCTGAAGGCGACCGGACGGGCTTCTTACGTCGGCGTGACCGACGAGCAGGCCATGGAGGCCTTCGATACGCTGTCCAAGATGGAAGGCATCATCCCGGCCATCGAATCCTCGCACGCCGTCTATGAAGGATTGCGCCTGGCGAGGAAGCTTCCGAAGACCAAGGCCGTCGTCATCAACCTCTCCGGCCGCGGCGACAAGGACATGGGCACGGCGGCGAAATATTACGGCGTGAAACTTTCCTAAAATTCATGGCGAACCGCATCCAGAAAACTTTCCAGGCCCTTCGCAAGAAACGCGAAAAGGCCCTCATCCCGTTTTTGACCGCCGGCGACCCGACTTTTCCCGCGAGCTTGAACCAGTTCGCCGCCTTGGACCGCGGCGGGGCGGACGTGATCGAAATAGGCGTTCCGTTCTCGGACCCGATGGCCGACGGACCCGTGATTCAAAAGGCCTCCGAGCGCGCTTTGGCCGGCGGCGCGAACATGAAGAAAGTGCTGGCTCTGGTCGCCGCCGCCCGCAGGACGACGCAAACACCGATCCTCTTGATGGGCTATTTCAATCCCATCCTGTCCTACGGGCCGGAGGCCTTCGCACGCGACGCCGCGAAGGCGGGCGCCGACGCCGTCATCGTCGTCGATCTTCCTCCGGAAGAATCCGCCGGTCTCGACCGGGCCTTGAAGAAAAACAAGCTGGACCTGATCTACCTTTTGACCCCCACCAGCGACGCCGAGCGCATCCGCATCGTCTGCAAGAGGGCGCGCGGCTTCGTTTA
>DASUFF010000022.1:0-2684 GCA_036274695.1 bacterium
GCCCAGGTCGAGGCGCTGCGCAAGAACTGCAAAGACTTCGGCATCACGCTCTTCGATTTGGACAGCGACGACCAGGGCGTCGTGCACATCATCGGTCCCGAAATGGGGCTCACCCTGCCGGGCTCCACTATCGTCTGCGGCGACAGCCATACCTCCACGCACGGCGCCTTCGGGGCGCTCGCCTTCGGCATCGGCACTTCGGAGGTCGAGCACGTGCTGGCCACGCAGTGCCTCCGCCAGAAGCGGGCAAAGACCTTTCGCGTCGAGTTCGCCGGCTTGCGGCCGAAGGGCGTCACCGCCAAGGATTTGATCCTTAAGATGATCGGCTTGATCGGCACCGCGGGCGCGACCGGCCACGTCATCGAGTATTGCGGCGAAGCCATTCGCGCCCTGTCGATGGAAGAGCGCATGACCGTCTGCAACATGTCCATCGAGGCCGGCGCCAAGGCGGGGATGATCGCGCCGGACGAGACGACGTTCCGCTACCTCTCCCAGCAGGGCCGGAAATACGCGCCCAAGGGCGCCGAACTTGAAAAGAAGATCGCTTACTGGAAGACCTTCGTCAGTGATCCGGACGCCAAGTTCGACAAGTCGCTGACGATCGACGCTTCGAAGATCGCCCCGCAAGTCACCTGGGGCACGAGCCCTGGCATGGTCACGGACGTCGACGCCCTGGTGCCGGACACGGACAAGGTTCCGGGCCTGGCGAAGAAGGACGCGGAACTGGCGCTCGACTACATGGGGCTCAAGGCCGGAATGAAGATCACCGACATCCCGGTGGACGTCGTCTTCATCGGCAGCTGCACCAACGCCCGCATCGAGGATTTGCGCGCGGCCTCCAAAATCATGAGCGGCAGAAAGGTCTCGTCCAAGGTGAAGGCCATCGTCGTGCCGGGCTCGCAGAAAGTGAAGAAACAGGCGGAGTTCGAAGGTCTGGACAAGATCTTCACGGCCGCCGGCGCCGAGTGGCGCGAATCGGGCTGCAGCATGTGCCTGGCGATGAACCCCGATCAGCTGAAACCCGGCGAGCGCTGCGCCTCGACCTCGAACCGCAACTTCGAAGGCCGCCAGGGGAAGGGCGGACGCACGCACCTGGTGGGGCCGGAGATGGCGGCGGCGGCGGCGATTGCGGGTCATTTCGTCGATATTCGGAAATGGAATTAATATGGAATCGTTCAAATCCCACAAAGGCGTCATCGCCACCCTGGACCGCGCCAACGTCGACACGGACCAGATCATCCCGAAGCAGTTTTTGAAATCGATCAAGCGCACCGGTTTTGGGGAAAGCCTCTTCTTCGACTGGCGCTACCTGCCGAACGGCAAGTCCAATCCGGATTTCGAGATGAACAAGCCCGAGTTCCACAACGCGTCGGTTTTAGTAACGCGCAACAATTTCGGCTGCGGGTCTTCGCGCGAGCATGCGGTTTGGGCGCTCGTTCAGTACGGCCTGCGCGCGATCATCGCTCCCAGGCGCGGCGACGTGCCGGCCTTCGCCGACATTTTTCACAACAACAGCATCAAGAACGGGCTGCTCAACGTGGAATTGAAGGAGGCGGAGGTCGAGGAGATCTTCCAGATGGTGGCAAGGAATCCCGGCCTGCAGGCAACGGTGAACTTGGAAGAGCAACGCGTGACGTTGCACCTGCCCGAGGAGATTTCCTTCCACTTCGAGATCGACAAGGCCGTGAAGAACCACTTGGTCCGGGGTCTGGACGACATCGGCCTCTCCCTCCAGCACGAGGGGGAGATCGCCTCGTTCGAAAAGACCCACGACGCCCAGCTTTAGTCTCTTAAATAGTGGCAGGTGTATCCGCCGGGATTCTTCTTCAGGTAATCCTGATGGTAGTCCTCCGCCGGATAGAAGGAGCCGGCGGCGGCGATTTCGGTGACGACCGGACGCTGCCATTTTCCCGATTTGTCGACGGCCTGCTTCACCTTCTCCGCGGTCTTCTTTTGCTCGTCGTTGAAGTAGAAAATCGCCGAGCGGTATTGGGATCCGAAATCGTTGCCCTGGCGGTTGCGCGTGGTGGGGTCGTGCATCCGGAAAAAATACCCGAGGAGCGTCTCGTAGCTTAACTTCTCCGGATCGAAGTCGACGCGGATCGCCTCCGCGTGGCCGGTGTCGCCCCGGCAAATGTCGCGGTAGGTGGGCCCCGAGGTCTTGCCTCCGGTGTATCCCACCTCCGTGTCGACCACGCCCGGGATCTGCCGGAGGATGTCCTCCATGCCCCAAAAACACCCGCCCGCCAAGAGAGCTGTCTCCATGTTTCTTCCTCAACTCAAGGGGTTGTATAGCTCACGGTGTACGGCTGGTAATCCTCGAAACGGTAATAGGCCCCGTCCTTGCGCACCGACTGGCAGAAGGGAACGACGGTGGCGTCCTTTTTAAGCGTAGGGACGGCGTATTTCTTCACTTCGAGGGGCTTGTTGCCCGGATACGGCGGCCGGCCGACCGAATCCGCGTACGGAGCCATGCCGTCGAAGAGCACATCCGCGCCGCAAAACTTCGCCTGCCCGGAGGCCGGCGACGGGTAGTAGCCGGAGAAACCGACGGCGATCCACTTGTTCTCCGCCCCCTGGTGGTAGAGCGCCGGGACGACGCGGACCATCTTGGGTTTTTCCGCAGCGGGGATCTGGAACGAAACGCCCATCGTCAGAAGCTTCACCTGCAGGTCGCCGTTCGG
>DASUFF010000023.1:0-24702 GCA_036274695.1 bacterium
TGGCCACGGCCGGCATGGGCGACGTGCTGACGGGCGTGATCGCTTCGTTGATCGCCCAGGGATTGGAGCCGGAGAGGGCGGCCGTCGCCGGCGTCTACCTTCACGGCCGCGCGGGCGACCGTGTCGCCGAGCGCCTGGGGAATCGAGGTCTCCTGGCCTCTGACGTGATCGATGAGATGCCGCAATCGTTAAAAGAAATCGTGTAGGGGCGAGGTAACCTCGCCCGCGCCTTTATGAAGAAGCACGTCTCCAAATCCGCCTCCCAGACGGCCAATATCGCCGCCGATTTCGGCCGGACGCTCAAGCCCGGACGCGTGATCGGATTGATCGGCGACCTGGGCGCCGGCAAGACCACCTTCGTGCAGGGCCTGGCGCGGGGCTTGGGGATCGATCCGGATTATTACGTCAACTCGCCGACCTTCACGCTCATCAACGAATACCGCGGCCAAGGGTCCGATTTGATTCATGTCGATCTCTACCGGATCGAGAAACCGCTGGAAGGGGAGACGCTGGGGCTCGACGAGTACCTGGCCTCGGGGGCCATCGTCGCCGTGGAATGGATCGAACGAATGCCGGCGTTGGAAAAACTCATGACTCACAAGGTGGAAATCCGCGAAATCGCTCCGAATTCGAGGGAAATTTCGATAATCTCCCTGCCTTGACTTTGAGCTTTTCTTAACGATAATCCCACGTTCCTTATTTTATGGCTCTCATCGTTCAAAAGTACGGCGGAACGTCGGTAGGAGACGTCGACCGTATCCGCAACGTGGCCAAGCGCGTCTTGAAGACCCAGGCCGCCGGTCACCAGGTCGTGGTGGTCGTCTCCGCCATGTCCGGCGAAACGAACCGCCTGGTCGACCTGGCCAACAAGATCTCGAAGGATCCGGACGGGCGCGAGTACGACCAACTGGTCTCCACCGGCGAACAGGTGACGATCGCCTTGCTGGCCCTGGCCATCCGCGACTTGGGCGGCCAGGCCCGGTCTTTCTTAGGCCATCAGGTTCGCATCACGACCGACAGCGCCTTCTCGAAGGCGCGCATCAAGTCCATCGACGCCAGCGTGATCCACGACGACCTGGCAAAAAACCACGTTGTGGTCGTCGCCGGTTTTCAGGGCATCGACCCGGAAGGCAACATCACCACGCTCGGCCGCGGCGGCTCGGACACGACGGCGGTGGCTTTGGCGGCGGCGCTCAAGGCCGATTGCGAGATTTATACCGACGTGGACGGCGTCTACACCGCCGATCCGCGGGTCGTGCCGAACGCGAAAAAACTCGACAAGATTTCTTACGAAGAAATGCTGGAACTGGCCTCCCTCGGAGCGAAGGTGCTGCAGATCCGCTCGGTGGAGATGGCCATGAAGTACAAGGTGCCGCTTTGGGTCAAAACATCGTTTGAGGAAGTGGAGGGTACGGTTGTGACAACAGAAGACAAGGACATGGAGAAGATCGTCGTCTCCGGCGTGTCCGCAGACAAGAACGAGGCGAAGATCGCCGTCCGGCGTTTGGCCGACCGGCCGGGCATCGCCTCCCAGCTGTTCGAATCGCTCGCGGGCGCCAACATCAACGTCGACATGATCATCCAGAACGTCTCCGAGGACGGCTTTACGGATCTGACCTTCACCATCCCGAAGACGGATTTGAAAAACGCGCTCCGGCTCGCCGAAAGCGTGGGCAAGGAGATCGGCGCGGGCAAGGTGGAGTCGGCGGACAACATCGCCAAGGTGTCCATCGTCGGCGTCGGCATGCGCTCGCACTCGGGCGTGGCCGCCAAGATGTTCACGACGCTCGCTCAGGAGAAGATCAACATCCAGATGATCTCCACCTCCGAGATCAAGATCTCGGTAGTCGTCGACGACAAGCAGGCGGACGCCGCCGTGAAGGCGCTGCATAAGGCGTTTATCGGATAACCTCTCCCCTAGCCCCTCTCCTACATGATGTAGGAGAGGGATGCCGGAGGCGGGGTGAGGACCAGCGAGATGAAACCAATCGTCGAATTATACGATACGACGTTAAGAGACGGCACCCAGGCGGAAGACATCTCCTTCACCGTCGAGGACAAGCTGCGCATCGCGGAGAAATTGGACGAGCTGGGCATCCACTATATCGAGGGCGGGTGGCCCGGATCCAACCCCAAGGACGACGAATTTTTTCAGCGCGCGCTGAAGAAGAAGGGCGGCTTGAAGCTTAAAAAAGCCAAGCTCGCGGCCTTCGGCAGCACGCGCCACAAGGGAACGGCCGCTTCCAAAGATAAGAACCTGCTCGCGCTCGTGCGCGCGGAGACGCCCGCGGTCACCATTTTTGGAAAATCCTGGGACTTTCACGTCAAGGACGCCCTTCATATCTCCCTTGAGGAGAACCTGGACATCATCGGCGATTCGATCGCGTTTCTGAAAAAGCACTTCGACGACGTCATCTACGACGCCGAGCACTTCTTCGACGGTTATAAGGCGAACCCCGAGTACACGCTTAAGACCATCGAGGTCGCTTCCGCCGCAGGCGGAGACCGGATCGTCCTCTGCGACACCAACGGCGGCAACCTTCCGGCAGAGATCGGCCGGATCATCCGCGAATTGCGCCGGGGCTTCGCGGCCCCTTTGGGTATCCATTGCCATAACGACGCGGAATTGGGCGTCGCCAACTCGCTCGCGGCGGTGGAAGCCGGCGCGGGGCAGATCCACGGCACCATCAACGGCATCGGCGAGCGCTGCGGCAACGCCAACTTAGTTTCCATCATCCCCAACTTGAAGCTGAAGATGGGCGTTGATTGTATTACGGAAGGTCAATTGAAGAACCTGCGCTCCGTCTCGCGCTTCGTGGACGAGCTGGCCAACCGCAGCCCTTGGAACCACCAGCCCTACGTCGGCGATTCGGCCTTCGCCCACAAGGGCGGGGTGCACGTCAGCGCCGTCCTGAAGAACCAGGCCACCTACGAGCACGTGAAGCCCGAGGCGATCGGCAACGACCGCCGCGTCCTGGTCTCCGACCTGGCGGGACAATCGAGCATCGTCTACAAGGCCCGCGAGTTCGGCATCGAATTGAAGCCCAAGGACCCCGTCATCAAGAAGATCGTCGACGAGGTGAAGGAGCTGGAGAGCAAGGGCTACGAGTTCGAAGGGGCGGAGGCGTCCTTCGAGATCCTCATGCGCCGGGCGATGAAGACCTACAAACCGTTCTTCAAGCTGGTCGAGTTCCGCGTGATCGACGAGAAGACCGAAAAGGGCCCGCGCGCCGAGGCGACCGTGAAGATCGCCGTGGACGGCGTGCAGGAGCACCGCGTCGCCGAAGGCTCCGGCCCCGTCAACGCCATGGACCGCGCCTTGAGGCGGGCTCTCGAGCGTTTCTATCCCGCCATCAAAGAGGTGGAGCTGATCGACTATAAGGTGCGCGTTTTGCCGGCGGGGAAGGGGACGGCCTCCCAGGTGCGCGTCCTGATCGAATCCCGCGACAAGTCCGGCACGTGGGGGACGGTCGGCGTCTCGGAAAACATCATCGAAGCCTCGTGGCAGGCCCTGGTCGATTCCCTGGAGTATAAACTCCTCAAATCCAAATGAGCGCTGTCTATTTTTCTGGACAGTATTCCTAAATATCCATTCTTTAAATAAAAACCTCCCGACGCTCTCGGCCGATAACTGGCAAAGAAGGGGAGATTTTTTTATGGATTTCATCAAACGTCTGACCGTCATCGTCTTGGCTTTAGGAACTGTTTGGGGCCTCGGCTCTTTCGCTTCGGCGGACGAGGCGGGTGTGCCCGTCTACGACGCCTGCCGTTACGCGAAGCACCTCATCACCCAGCCGGAGACCTTTCATATCGGAGGCATCGTCGGCACCCCATGGCTGGAGGCGGCCGTCTGCCAGGAAACGGGCGAAGCCTGCGACCAGATCGGCCACCTCTGCGGCGGCGACGTGCCCGGCTATCAGAATTTGGAAAACCTCTGCGGCGGAAACCAGGCCTTGAAGGTCTGCGTCCCCAAAAACTCCGCGAACGACGAAAACGGCGTCTGCGTCTCCTTCACCGACGGTTGTCTGGCCGCCGCAGATTCCTGTCGCGACGCCGCATGCTCCTTCGCTCCTTGGTCGCCGACGTTTCCTCCCGTCCCCATACAGCCCGGACAGAAGCCACTCGTTCAAGCCCAGTTCGCCACGCCGTCCTACGACAGGCCGGTGGCTTGTATTTTTACGCCGAAGCCGAACGCGCCCGGACAGTGTTCGTTCCGGGCCAATCCCGAGCCCAAGCCCTGCGATCCGAAGCATGAGATCTGTAACTTCACGACGCCGCCTCCGCCGCCCACCGAACACCCGTGCGACGACATCGCGGATCCGGAATTGCGGGACTGCTGCAATCAGCACGGCGGATTGAATCTCGACGCGATCGAAGCGTGCATCCCCGACAGCGACGACCCGTCGGACGCCTGCAACATCATCGTCCATGTCGGCGGGGACGTGAACGGCCAGATGAACGTCTGCTGTAACTACGTGAACAACGACGGCATCATCCAGGACTCCGAAGTCGTCCAGGAATGCAAAAATTCCTTCCCCGGACAGGCGCCCGAGGGCGAGCCCACGCCCGGAACCCCCGAAGGTTCCGAGAGCGCCGGCGAAGGGTTCTCCTGCGCCGTGACGGCCCTCGACGCCGAAAAGGTCGACGGGAAATTCATTTCCCTGAACAAGGACGGATTGGGGATCCGCCTGGCGGTCGCTTACAGCGGGCCGGCCGTCGAAGGCGCCGCGAGCGTGGAGATCGCCCAGACCGACGGGCCGGCGGTGACCTGGGAGGGGCCGTCGAGCGTTCCGTTCTCTTCGTCGGCGACCTGGACCGTCCAGATGGGACGTCCGGACACGTTGATGGGCGAATACATCCCGAACGCGGAGTTCTTAGTCACCGTCCGCGACGCGGCCGGCGGCATCCTCAACCAGACCTCCTGCGCGGAGACGGCCGGCATCCAGGCCAAGGGCGGGTCCAGCGGCTGCTCGTTGGTGGAAGGGGAGCTCGTCCAGAACGTGACGGGCGTGGCCAAGTCCCTCCTTCAATGGATCCTCAGCGCCGGGGCCTTGATCCCCTTGGCCGGTTTGCGTCGGCTTTTGTCCCTCGGCAACCGTGGCCGGAAGTCCCGCCGATAACTTTCAACGGGACTTAAACGGGATGGGCTGGCCTGGGGAGGTTAGCCCGATGAAAAAATCCATTTTGGCCGTCTTGGCGGTCGTTCTTTTGGCACCGGCGGTCGCCGGTGCGCGCGGCGAGTTCACAATCGATCCGATTGGTCCGGGCGTGCGCCCGGTTCGCCCGGCTTGCGGCAATGGTCTTCTGGAGGCCGGAGAGTCCTGCGACGACAGCAATCAGGACGATGCGGATGGTTGCCTCTCCGACTGCAGCCTTCCGCTGCCTCCGCCGGCCACCGTGCCGCAGCCGCCGGAAACCCAGCCCGCTCCGGTTCCCGAGAACCCGCCAGCCCCCGAGGCTCCCGCCGAAACTCCCCCTGAGGCTCCCTCGGCCGATGTGCCCGCGCCTCCCATTGATTCCCCCGAAAACCCGACCGGCGTCTCCGGCGGAATCGCCGATGCCGGGTCGCTGTCCTGCCAGGCGCTGACCGCCTCCGACGTGGGTGCGGGCGGGCGCGTGATCGCCGTCCGTAGCGACGGCTTGGTTCCCCTGGTGGTACGTTACGAAACTGCGGACGACACCGCCGGCGTTTCTGCGGAGTTGAAGCAAGTGGCGGGACTGGCGGTGGCGTTGGGCTCCGGCGATCACGATTTCGGTGCGCCGGTGATCGAAGCGAAGAGCCTTGCGGTGTCCGACGCCTCCCAAGGGGGCGCGGAATGGATCGTTTACGTCCAGCGCCCCGCGGATCTGCGGGGGGAGTGGCATCCCGATGCGGCTTTTGAAGTCGAGGTGAGGGCCGCCGACGGAGCGACGATCGCCACGTTGTCCACGGGATGTCTTGCCGCCGCGGACGCCAAGGGCGGCGGCTGCTCGCTCGCGCGCGGGGCCGGGCGGAAAACGTATTCGGATGGATGCGCCCTTATGACCGCGATTACCGCGGCTTTCCTGATCAAACGCCGCTCCCGCCTCTCTCCTTATTAGTCGTTCCCAGGCCGACCTCCCGGAAACTCGAGACGGATCGAGGCCGAAAATCAGGAAAAGCGCATGGCGGAAAATGCGGTTTTCCGTTATAGTGGCCTTGTTCTTGCTTAAAACTTAGGAGGCGTCTCCATGCATCTCGCCAACAAAGTCCGGTTCGCGGCCGTGGTCGGCTTTTCTTTATGGGTGTCGGCGGCCTTCGCCCAACCGGCCTTTGAAAGGGCGCCGGCCGTAGACGCCACGCGCATTCCGGACAACGGCATCATCGTCAACACCTGCGCCGCCTATGCTCCCGAATCGTTGGAATACAACTGCTGTAAGAACGGCGTCAAAGAGGGGACAATCGATTGGGATTGCTGCACCGGTAAGTCGTCAACCTGCGACGACGGGGATGCGTGCACGACGGATACCTGCCTCGGGAAACTCGGTCTGATCGGACCCGACGGGAAGGTCGTCTCGGGCGGGTTTGCCACGTGCCAGCATGTGAAGAACATCCGTTGTATCCCCGTCAATACCTGCGCCAAGAAATACGCGGGCAACGACGAAGCCGTTAAATGCTGCGACATGGGCTTCGACACCGACCCCGCCAAGCAGAAGTGCTGCGTCCAGCATCTGACGCACGGGGAGGACCCCGGTACGCCCGAGAATCCCAAGCCTTGCGGCGGGAACGAAACCTGCCCGACCTGTCCCGACTGCCCGCGGCCTCCCGTGATCGACTGCAACGTCATCGCCGATCCGACGATGAAGGCCTGCTGCGTCGCCAAGGGCGGGATGCTGTATTTCGTGATGGACTCCTGCGCGAAGACATCGAGCGACTGCAACATCATCGCCAACATCGGCGGCGACGTGAACGGCCAGGTGAACATCTGCTGCAACGTGCTGAACAACACGGGCACGATCACCGATAGCACGATCACGCAGGCCTGCAGCAACATCAACAATCCGGGCGGAGGCACGGCCGGCGGGACGGCGACCGGCACTCCGACCACGCCCCAGGGATCGCCCTCGGCGGCCTTGAGTTGCACGGTGGCGGGCGTCGGCGCCCCGGTCGACGGAAAATGGACCGTTACGTATACAGCTCCGGCATCCGTTGGCTCCATCGCCTCGGCGACTTTGACGCAAGTTTCGGGACCGCAGATCCGTGTGGATGGCGGAACGGACGACGGCGGTTTCGGAACGGATCTCGCGGGTCCAAAATCCATGTCGACCAAGTCGATTACCGATCTTTCCAATCCTCCGCCCTTTAACCTGACGTCGCCGACGCCCAAGTCGATGCTGGGCAATTGGCAGGCGCCGTTCCAGGTCAAAGTGTCGCTGAATGACCTGGCTGGCAACGAATTGGCCAGCACGCCCTGTGAGAGCACTTTCAAGTTAGAGGCGAAAGGCAGCGGCAGCGGCTGCGGCTTGCTGGGTGAGGGATTGTTCCGCGCCGGCGCGGACGCCGTCTCCTTCTTATTCCTCTTCGGCGCGGCGCCGTTGCTGTGGTTCCGGAAAAAGAGGAATTCGTCCGAATCTTGAGCCTAAGACTCAGAGTCGTCGTCTTTATCGTCGGGTTGGCCGTGATGGCCGTCGAACTGACGGCCGTCCGGCTCCTGGCGCCCCATTTCGGAACCTCCCTCTTCGTTTGGACCAACGTCATCGCCGTGGTGCTCGTCGCCCTGGCCGCCGGCTACGGGCTGGGAGGGCGATGGGCCGACCGGCTTCCGGTGGAAGATGTTCCGACCGCGTTGTACCGATGCGTCTTTGGCGCCGGGCTTTGGATCGTCCTCTTGCCGGCGGCGATCGATCCGCTCACGGCCGCGGCGCGTTTTCTGCAACCGGGCGGGTCCGTCGTGATCCCCTCCCTCTTCGTCGCCGCTTTTCTCTTCGGGGCCCCGGTCTTTGCCGCCGGACTCGTCACGCCCCTGGCCGCTCGGAGCGCGGTTCGCGATGCGGCTCACGTCGGCCGACCGCTCGGCGGGCTCTTCGTCCTTTCCACCTTGGGGAGCCTGGCCGGCACCTTTCTTCCCGTCTTCGCGACGATTCCCTACGCGGGCGTGCGAGCGACGTTTTGGATCGTGGGCGGACTTATGCTGGTCGCGGGGGCGGCGGGCGGTCGTCGACGCTTCCTCGTTCTGGCCCTTGTTTTGGCGTTGATCGCCTGGTCCGAACATCAAAGAACGAAGAACGCTTCCGTGCTTTGGGAGGGCGATTCCGTTTATCAGCATTTGAGGGTTTTCCAAAACTTCGACGGATCGCGGTTCCTTCAGGTGAACGAGGGCCGGGGGATGCAGTCCTACTTTCGTCCGGACACGGTTTGGACCGGCTATTATTGGGATACGGCGGCGATCCCTCCGCGGCTTCAGCCCGGCGGGCGGAACTATCTCTTTCTGGGGTTGGGCGGCGGCACGGCGGCGCGGATCGTGCACGAGTCCTTTCCGGACGTCTCGCTGGACGGCGTGGAGATCGACCCGAAGATGGTGGAGGCGGGCCGGAGGTTCTTCGGGTTGGAGGCCGCGCCGGTCGCCGTATCGATCGCCGACGCACGGGTTTTCCTGGAGGCGACGGAGAAGGTCTACGACTACGTCATGCTGGACGTCTACCGCGACAACCGTTCGATCCCCGCCCACCTGGCCACGCGCGAATTCTTCGAGCTCGTTCGAAATCGCCTGACGCCGAAAGGCATCCTCTTGATGAACGTCTCGACGGCCGAAAAGGGGAGGGAGCTGCTGGGCTTGATCCGCAACACCTTGGCCTCCGTCTTCCCCAAGGTCTACCAGTTGCAGGGTCCGGCCGGGGCCGTCCTGTTGTTCGGATTCCGGGAGGAGCCGTCCACGGTCCCTTCGGGGATGGCGCCGGTGATTTATGACGCAACGGGCGAAACGGCGACGGACGATCGCTCGCGCGCGGAAATTTTGGCCGCGCAGGCGGTACAATAGACACATTGGCATGGCATTCGGAGCGGCTTTGGGTTATGATGGCATCCTGATTGCAAATGCACGGCGCGAGCCGGAAAAGCTCGCAGGGGAGGGGCGATGAACATCAAAGGAATCATCCTGGCGGCCGCGGTCGTCTTGGGAGGTCTCTTCAGCGCCCGGGCCGAGGCCTTCATCTTAATCGAACTTGGCTGCAAACTCTGCGATCCGACGGTGATCGCGTCGGTGTCGGATCCGGCCCTGAAGGCCTCCCTCCAGGAATGTTGCAAGTGTCACGCCCCTTGTATGCCGACCTCCGGCGGCGGCGCGGTGATCGACCCCGTCTTCGAATCCTGTCTTAAGAACAAGGAGATCTGCCCGAACGGTTGCAAGACCGACGCCGAATGCCCCGACGCCGTCGCCAACGACTGCAAGGGCCGCAAGTGCAACGTGGCCACCGGCCTTTGCGAAGACACCGTCATTCCCAACTGCCCCCCGCCTCCCTGCGACAAGACGCCGATGCCGAGCGAATGCGACAAGGACGCCGATTGCGAAAAAGACGGAGACATGTGCACGGCGCCCCATTGCAACAAGGCCATCGTCGACGCGGTTTGTCCGGACGGCACGAAGTGGGGCTACACCCTGGGCATGTGCGGCCCGTCGGAAACGCCCATCGCCGGCTGCACGCCCAAGACCTGCGCCGACAAGTATCCGGGCGATACCGGGGCGATCCGATGTTGCGAGAAGGGCTTCGATGCGGATCCGGTCACTTTCAAATGCTGCCGAAAACACGTCGCCTTGGGCGAACCCTACGCGGACAAGATCACCGGCAAGCCGATCCCCTGCAACGGTGACGAGACTTGCCCGAAGTGTCCCGACTGCCGTCCTCCCGTGGTCGACTGCAACGTCATCGCCGATCCGGCCATGAAGGCCTGCTGCGTCGCCAAGGGCGGGTTCCTCTGGTTCATGATGAACAGCTGCGTCCATAACTCGGGAGACTGCAACATCATCGCCAACATCGGCGGCGACGTGAACGGGCAGTTGAACATCTGCTGCAACGTTCTCAACAACACGGGCACGATTTCCGGCAGCACGATCGAGCAGTCTTGCAACAACGTCACCGGCGGGACCACGGGCGGAGGGACGACCGGGTCCGGAACCGGCACGCCCACGACGCCGGCCTCGCTCGGGATCTGCGAAGTGAAATGCAAGGAAGTGGATTGCTCGATCGCGGTCAATACGGGAGGGGAGGGCGTCGCGTGGACCGTCACCTATTCGCCTCCTCCGGGCGTAGGCCCCGTCGCGTCGGTGGTTTTGAAGCAGACCTCGGGCGACGTGCCCTTGATGCCGGAGGAGCCGGCGCCGAGCGGCAGCGGGGCTCTGAGCATCAAATCGATCGCCGATCCTTCTTCCTTGCCTCCCTTCACCGTGTTCACGAAGAAGCCGGAATCGTTGGTGGGCGCTTATCTGCCCGAGTTCACGGTGGCGGTGCAATTGAACGATCTGTCGGACCACGAACTGGCGACGCTCACCTGCGGCAACGAGACCGCTCTGGAGGCGAAGGGCGGCGGGAGCGGCTGCGGCTGCTTCCTGGGCGCGAGCCCGGTCGAATTCGGCGTCAATGCCATCTTCCTGCTCTCGCTCTTCGGCGGCTTGCCCGTGCTGATCCGGCGTCTGCGTCGGAAACCATAAAAGCTTCTCATTTTGATAAAGTTTATCGTTTTGAGAGGTTTTCCGTAGGCGCTTCCTGAAGACAGAGGAATACGATCAGATATATTTTATGAAAGAAAACAGGTGCTTCCGAATCACCGCGCGAAACGGCGTTCAAAATTGATCTGGCACCTGCTTTGCTAGAAACTAGTAGATACTCAACGTTCGATAATCCGGGGCACGAGGGGCTGCTTCCAAAAACAGGGAAAGGGGTCGGGCATGAAAAAGCATTCACGACGGATGGCGGGAATTTTCGGAGGATTGTTCCTGCTGCTCTTATCCTTCCCGTTAACGGGGAGGGCCCAGCCGGCGCGTTCGTCGGACGCCACGACCGGGGTCGTCGTCGGCATCCAGGCGACCTGCAGCAATCAAGAATCGCTGGACACGGACATCGAGAAGAAATGTTGCGAGACCTTCCCCAACGCCGCCGACTATCCTGGCCGCTATCAATGTTGCGTGAAGACCGGCACCACCGCCGGACCCGACTTCGATTGCTGCGTGGATCCGGCCAGCCCGAACTGCTCGGGGGGTACCACGACGGAAGGCGGCGGCACCGAAGGGGGAAGCACCCTCAGCAGGGCGACGACGGGCGGCTCCGTCGGTACCTACAATCCCGGAGGCCGGGTGGGGCTCGCCACCGGAGGCTTGGTCGGCACTTACAACCCGTCCGACGGACTGACGCCGGCCACGGGAGGATTCGGAACCTATGATACGGGCGGCGCCTCGCCGACGGTCGGAACGGACACCGGAGGGACGTCGACAGCGGGGACCGGCACGGCGGGCACGGCCACTGCGGGAACGAGCACGGCCGGCACGAGCACGGCGGGGACCGGCACGGCCGGAACCACCGGCGGTTTCGGCAGCATCGACACAACCAAAAAGCGGCCGGCGCCCTTCCTGCAGCCGACGCCGATTTACGATACCTGGCGCACGGTCAGCACGACCGGCTATTTCGACACCGACGTCTCGACGGGGCTTTGCAAGAACGGCTCCTACCAGATGGACGCCTCGGGAAAGAAATATCCCAACGGCGAAAACATCAATACGGCGGATTGGCGCTGCAGCGACTACGAGACGCGCAACAACCATCCGATGTTCTCGTTCGTCGGCGCCAAGGGCGGCCTGGAATCGCAGGCGCTCACGCCCCACGTCCTGATGTTCGATCCCTTCCTCTATGATCCGCTTTGCGCGCTGAAAGTCACTTTGGATCCCGTGGCGCCCGCCGATCTGGCGGTGATCGGCCTCGACTTCGCGCCCAGCGGGACAGGCTTCACCTACGCCGGCTGCATGGGCTGGATGAGTCCCGTGGCCGTGCCGGGCACCAACCAAAACCCGGACCCTACCGACGTCGCTCCGGATTACATCTATCTCGGAAACCCGGTGGGCGAGGTCTATCAAGACCAGGACGACAACGTCATTCCCTTCCTTCCCGGCGGACACCGCGTGTGTTCCCTGGACAAGTCGCTCAGCTGTTCCGACGACGCGAATTGCACGGGCAAGGGATTCTGCATCGAAGTCGACAACATGGATCCGGTCAACCTTGCCTTCGAGACGGACACGGTAAAGATGCCCAACGAGGACAAGCTGCCCGTGGGCGTGGCCTTCGGCAACTTCTTCAGCCTCGACATGCCCACCCTGCGCAAGGTCCTGGCCGCTCCTAGCGGCACCATGAAGGAAAAGACGACCCTCCTGATCTCCATGATCATGGCCTACATGGGCTTCGACACGCCGAACGACATCGTGGTCTTGAGGCGCGACGCAGCCGGCTACGGCTGGGCCGACTTCCTCAACAACCGCTCCCTGCAGGCCGACTCCACCTGCGTGGAGGGCATCTGTCCGACCTGCGGGACGGACCCGCTGGGCGCGGCCTGCACGTCCTGCCTCACCAGCGGCTCGCCGACGGGCGCGCAGAAGATCAACGCGTGCCCTAAAACGATGTCGAACAAGGATATCCCCCAGGTCAACAACATCTCCTTGAAGGAGACGAAGAATCCCGTCTTCATCATGGCGCTTCCCACCGAGCTCGAGTGCGCGGACCACAAGGGGACGAGCGATCCGGCGGACGACGAGCGCATCCCGTGCCCCATCATGCCGGACTTCGACAAGATCGACGACGTGCGGTTGTCCTCCGACTTCCTGGTCTTGAACCGGGGACCGATCGACTGCTTCAGCACCGATTTGAAACACATCCGTTTCCGCAATCCTCACCTGAAGGCGGTCAGCGGAGATTTCGATGACGTCACCGGCGACGGCAAGGTCAACATGCAGGATACGAAGGGCATGGAAGTGGCCAAGGAAGGCGGCGGTTCCGTGACCGTCATGCCCGGCGACGCCGGGGCCGAGGGCTGCGGTTACATCACCTTCTACTCGGTAAAGGACAAGGACAACGACGGCATCGTCGACGACGGAGAAGTGGAAGCCAGGACCGACACGAAGGGGAACGTCGTCAAGATCCCCGTCGGTTACAACCCGGTGGCCATGGCCTTCGGAGGCGACCTGAACGGAGACGGCCGCGTGGCCGAGGTCCTCGTCACCAACGAAGGCGACCGCCCGCACGGCATCAACGGTTCTCTGACCTCGGTCTTCTGTCAGGGTTCGTATTCGAAGGACCACCCCAACCGGTTCGCGACCGAAGTGAAAGAGGACGTGAACGGCGACGGCACGGTCAATCCGGGCGACGAACGGTATTTGGGCGTCGACGCCAACAACGACGGAGACTATGACGACCCGGGAGAGACCAAGCCGAAGGCCACGGAGTATCCCGTCTGCGAAACGGGCCTGATCGTCGACGACATGCCCATCAAGAGCAGAACGGGTGCCCCTGTCGCGGGCGAATTCTTGAGCCACAACCCGTGGTGGTTGACCATGGCGACCTTCAAGGGCCGCATGAAGGCCTTCGACCACGACGGAGATCCCGCGACGGCGGACATTACCTTCCCCGAAGCCGGGATCTTCCCCGCGGACGTGGCGTTCACGTTCATCGATTCCTTCGACAAGAATAAGGGCGATTTCGCCGTCTGCCTGAACGACGTCGACAATTCGCCTTACAAGAACTTCTGGAACGAGGTGACCTTCAAGTGCAAGGACATCGAGACCAACGCTTTGAAAGCGGGTTCTCTGCCGACCGTCCGCCCCTTGGCCAAGGAGTTGAGCCTCTATCCCTTGGGCGTCACCAACCTGCCCTTGGGAATCGCCACATACAACGACCACCTGGGAGGCGCCGACGCCTATCTGGCCCAGGTCGGGACAAAGGGGTTGGCGGGCTTTGCGTACGAGTTGAACGCCCACGGCACTCCTCTGACCTTGGCGCGATGCCAAGATCTGGCCATCGGTTTCAACAACAGCCACGAGATCGCCCTGTACCGGAATCAAATGGTCAAGCCCACGCTCACGAAGAACATGGCCGCATGCTCCGGCGATTTCGCGGACCCGGCGAAGGACAGGGGGGAAATCGTCGACGCGACGACCCCCGTGTACAACCAGTGGAAGGACGCCTCGAACGACAAGGCGAAGGACAACAACTGGGGACCGAAGTATCTGCTGGCCAAGACGGTCAACGCCCATACCGAACGGGCGTTCCGGGACGGCGATCCGGTCTTCTACTACCACCGGTTCTGGGACGATCCCGTTCAATACGCGGGCGACCACAGCTATGTCTGGGACTTCCAGTTCGACTTCTCGCAGGACTTGGGCGTCGTGAACGGCGCGCCTCTGAAGTTCCCTTCGGAAAATTCCGGCCTGACCGGTTCCGGAGTGGGCTTGATCCTTCCGAACGACACGTGCCAGCGGGACCGCTTCGAGATGGATACCATCATTCGCGATACGAACGCGCGTGGGCCCTATAGCAGCCTTTCTACATCGGCGAAGTCGCCGATCGACGTCCTCCAGCCCGATCCCAAGACGCCGCATCCCTGTTTCCAGAGGTACAAGGACTTTACCCAACAGGCATGTTGCATGCTGACGGATTATCCCGACGCCGCGTCGTGGGGATACATCTATGCGGCCCTCGGGGCGAGCTGCCCGTCGCGGGACCCCATGGAATGCTGCGTGATGCAGAACAAGGGCAATAGTTCTTATGTGGACTGGAGCGTGCCGGAGCCGAAGAACACGACGTTCACCGGCGCATCCAATGATAAGTGCCGTTGCGACGACGTAAAGAAGAAGTTCGACGACGCCATTGGTTCGGGAGCTGACTGGTCGGTCGTCGCCCCGGCGTATGAGGCCTACTACTGCGATTGCTTGGGCATCGATCCCTGGTCCTTCCTCCATATTTGCGACGGCGGAGGAACCACGACGGGCGCGACGACGGCGGGCACCACGGCTGGTACGACCGCAGGAACCACAGCGGGTACTACGGCGGGAACGACCGCCGGAACGACCGCAGGGACTACGGCTGGCACCACCGCCGGAACGACCGCGGGAACCACCGCCGGTACGACGGCTGGAACCACGGCAGGCACGACGGCCGGTACGACCACGGGCGGCGGAACGGCGGGAACGACGGCCGGAGCCACGACCGGAGGCACCACCGGAGGCACCACGGTCAGCGTGTGTTCGGAACCGGCCTGGGGCGACAAGCTGCACTGCTGCACGGATCATGACGTCAACGGCAGCGGCTCCATCGATTCCTGGTCCGAATGGATCTCCGTCTTCGACGATCCGACCTGCGTGGACCCGGACGATCCGGAGGGCGACTGCAACATCGTCGTCAATATCGGCGGCGACGTGAACGGTCAGCTGAATATCTGCTGTAACGTGGTCAACAACAGCGGCAGCATCATCGGTGATATCGTCCAATCCTGCAGCAATGAAGGGGATACGGACCCATGCAAAGTGGCTGAGGTGTTGGGAACGCCGCCTCCGTCCACTTGCAACCCGTCCTGCGTCGAGCACCCGGACATGCCCGAATGCGCGACCCCGACCACGCCCGGCGGCGAACCCAAGACGGCGCTCGCCCCCGGCGAATGCACGGTGGAACCTCTGAACCCCGGCGACATGGTCAACGGTAAGATCGTCGGCGCCGCCGTCGGCGGGAAGGCCGTCAAGTTCGCGGTTCGGTACAAGCCGACGGAGGCCTTCACGGCCCTGGACGTCGTGACCTTGAATCAAACGGCGGGCACGGCGGTGGACGTGGAGGGAGCTCCGAACCCCGATTACGGCAAGGAGGTTTCCACGCCGAAGGCCCTGGTGACCAAGAACATGACTGCGGCCGATCTGGAATACAGCCAAGTGGTCATGGCCCCGTTGCCGACGGACCTGCGTGGCGAATTCAAACAGTTGATGGAGTTCGACATCGTGCGAAACGACAAGGTTGCGGCCCACTGCTCGAACGAGCCGTTCCTGCAGGCCAAGGGTGCCGGCAGCTGCGGCTGCGACATGAACGCCGAAGGTCCGGCCGATTATGCCAACCTCCTGATCGGTTTGGCGGGTCTGCTTCCGCTGGGCCTGATGCTGGGTCTCAGGAAGAGGGCGTCTGCGCGGAGATAACAACGACCTGTAGGGGCGGGGTGACCCCGCCCCTACACGATGGAAAAATGAGAACCCCTGTACCGCATGGTGCAGGGGTTTTTCATTCCTTGATCGTTCGATCCAACTCCGCAATCGCCGGACACACTGCATCCGCGACTTCCTTCACGACGGGCAACTTTGAGGCCAACCCCCGTAAATCCGGCTTCGTGCAGAGCATGACCAGGGGATTGCTCTCGTAGACCTGAATAAGCGTGCTCTTGAGGAAACTGTCCTTTCCGGCCTCGGGGGCGGGGGAGGGTGCTTCTGCCGGAGGCGGGGAAACCGGTTCCCGATGCGGCTTGGGCGGGTGGGGGTTCGGGCGGTGGGCGGTGTGGGGGATCTTGGCCATATAGCCTCCTTTTGTTGCCGGGCTACCTTGCAATCGTGCCAAGGCGGAGGCTGTGCGGGACTTGGAAGAGAAGGGTCCGATGCTCAAGACCCAAGGGTATGATAATAGGCCTCTTATAGAGCCTCGAAAGTGCTTGGAAGGACTTTGTTTTTGTTTGACACCCCCCCCGAATTCCAATAAAATTACCTTAAATTAATGATAAGTTTGCTTAATTTAATCCTTATTATTTAAACCGTTACCAAACCCAGCCAAATGCCTATGAAAAAAATCCTCAAAACGGTTGCAGGTGCAGTCCTGGCGGTTGTCCTGATGGTGCCCTCGGCGGCATGGGCCCGGGCGACCAGCGCTTCAGCCAATACCTTCATCCCGGCCATCGACGACAGCCCGTACATCAGCACCTACGGGTCCCAGACCCTCCAGCAGTGGCAGTTCCGGACGGGCGCTTACTTCAACTACGCGAACGATCCCCTCGAGGTCGGTTTGGCGAACGTGACGCGTTTCGGGGTCATCGACCATCTCTTTATGGGCGATTTCTTCGGGTCCGTGGGCTTCACGGACTGGTTCGAAATGGGCATGAATATCCCGGTCGCCCTGTTTGAAAAGTTCAACAATATCGCCACGGGCACCTCGGAAAGCACCTTACGGATGGGGGACATCCGCTTGGAAGGCAAGTTCCGCCTCCTGGACATCGACCGCCACAAGATCGGTATCGCCGTCTTGCCCTACATCACGTTTCCGACCGGTTCGGGCAGCCGCTTCGTGGGTAACAACAGCTTTGCCGGCGGCCTCAAAGGCATTTTGGACGCGAAGCTGGGCAGCCGCGTTCAAACCAGCTTGAACTTGGGTTACATGGCCCGCGACCGGGTCGTCATCCTGAACACCGAAGTGGACGACATGTTCACGTACGGCTTGGGCGTCAGCGTCCGCGCCGTGAAGAACTGGCTGGATGTCATCGCCGAAGTCTATGGTTCGACCAATGTCACCAATTTCTTCGGTCGCGAGGCCGAAATCCCCTTGGAAGTCGACGCCGGCATGCGTTTCAATCTGCCGAATCCGGAAGGTTTGCAGATCACGGCCGGCGGCGGCGTGGGACTCACGTTCGGTTACGGCACGCCGGACTTCCGCGCCATCATCGGCTTGTCGTACCTGAAGCCGCGCCGCGTGGAATTGCCGCCTCCGCCGCCTCCGCCGGTCGATACGGCCGAGGTCAAGCGCACGCCGGAGCGGATCGTCATCACCAAGAAGATCCACTTCGAGTTCGACAAGGCGGTCATCCGCCCGATTTCCTTCCGGATCCTGGATGCCGTGGTTGACATCATGAAGCAGAATCCGGATATTCGCAAAGTCCGGGTCGAAGGACACACGGACTCGAAGGGATCGGATGCCTATAACATCAAGCTCTCTCAACGACGGTCCAACGCCGTCCGCGATTACCTGATCGCCCATGGAGTCGAAGCCGACCGACTTGTGGCCGTTGGATACGGAGAGACCCGGCCCGTCGCCGACAACGGAACGGCCGAAGGACGCGCCCGCAACCGCCGCGTCGAGTTCACGATCCTGGAGCAAAGCGGATTGCCCCCCGAGCCCTCCGCCCAGTAGGGGGGAAGGTCGGGACGATCCGGACGCCTATCCCGTCCAGTTCATCAAGGGGGTAGGGCCTAAAATCGCGGAATTGTTTCAAACGAAGGAGATCTCCACAGCCGGGGATCTCCTTCGTTATTTTCCCTACAAATATCTCGACCGGCGCTCGCTCTCGAAGATCTCGGAGCTTCAACCGGGCAAGGACAAGGTCATCGCCGGGAAGATCCTGGCTTGCGGGATGGCTTTCGCCGGGCGGCGGAAGATCTTCGAGATCGTTTTAGGAGACGGGACGGGCACCGTGTCCCTCAAGTGGTTCCGTTTCAATCCCCGCCACATGATGGGATCCTTCAAGAAGGATATGGGGCTGATCGCCTCGGGGGAGGCGACACGGTTCCGCAATCAGACCCAGTTCATTCACCCAATTCTGGAGATCATCGACGCCGACGTGGTGGACGAGATCGCCGCCCCCGGCATCATTCCCGTCTATTCGCAAATCCAGGGCCTGGGGCAGAAGCTGGTGCGAAAGGTCGTCGCGAATTCGCTGCGCATGTTCCAGGGGAATATCGAAGACCCTTTGCCGCCCGAGATCCGCGAGCGCCTCCGATTGCCCCACAAGGAGGCCTCGCTCCAAGACATCCATTTCCCGGAGCCGGCCACGTCGCTCGAGACGTTGGTCAACCACCGGACGCCGGCCTTCAAGCGCGAGATCTTCGAGGAGTTCTTCTTCATGGAACTGGGGCTGGCCTTGAAGCGCAAGACGCTGACGCGCGAGAAGGGCCAGTCCATCGACGTGCCCGAGGAGAAGTTCGCCGAATGGGAGACCCGGTTGCCGTTCCGCCTAACCGGGGCGCAGCGGCGGGTCTTAAAGGAAATAGCGGATAATTTGCGGGAACCGCACCCGATGAACCGCCTCGTCCAGGGCGACGTCGGCAGCGGCAAGACGGTCGTGGCGATGCTGGCGGCGATGGCCGCGATCGAGAAGGGCTACCAGGCCGCCTTGATGGCGCCCACGGAGATCCTGGCCGCTCAGCATTACAAGGCCGCCCAAAAGCTCTTCGCGCCGTTCAAGATCCCGGTGGCGCTGCTCACGGGCAGCCTGGACGCCTCCGAGAAGAAGAGGGCGCACGGACGGATCGCCAAGGGGATGTTTCCCTTCGTGGTCGGAACGCACGCCCTGGTGGCGGAAAAACTGGCCTTCAAGTCATTAGGGCTCGTCATCATCGACGAACAGCACCGTTTCGGCGTCCTGCAAAGGGCGACGTTGAAGGAGAAGGGCGATAATCCCCACGTGCTCGTCATGACGGCCACGCCCATTCCCCGGACGCTCGCCATGACGATCTACGGCGACCTCGACCTGTCCGTCATCGACGAAATGCCCCCGGGCCGCCAGGCGATTAGAACACGGCTGGTTGGGGAGAAGGCCCGCCGCCAGCTCTACGCCGCCGTCGGTGAGATCTTAAGCCGGGGGGACCAGGGGTACATCGTTTATCCATTGATCGAAGAAAGCGAAAAGCTTCCCTTGAGAGATGCGACGCGCATGTATGAAGAGATCCGCCGCATCTTTCCCCGCTATCAGGTGGCGCTGTTGCACGGAAAAACGCCCCAGGACGAAAAGGACGCCGTGATGCGCTCCTTCAAGGCGGGCGACATCCATCTGCTGATCAGCACCACCGTCATCGAGGTCGGCATCGACGTCCCCAACGCCACGCTCATGGTCATCGAGCACGCCGAGCGCTTCGGCCTCTCCCAGCTGCACCAGCTCCGCGGCCGCGTGGGCCGCGGCGACAAGCCGTCGCACTGCCTGCTGGTGACGGGACTTGCGTCCTCGAATCCCGGATTCCGGCGATTGGAAGTGATGTGCGAGACGGCGGATGGCTTCAAGATCGCCGAGGAGGATTTGAAGATCCGCGGGCCGGGCGATTTCCTGGGGACGCGTCAGTCGGGACTGCCGGAACTGCGCGTGGCGAACTTGATCCGTGATTACAAGATCCTGGAAGTGGCGCGTCAGGAAGCCTTCGCCTGGCTCGAGCGGGACCCGACGCTTTCCATGCATGCGTTTGCCAAGGAAACCCTAAGAAGACGCTGGGGGGAGAAATTGGCATTGGCCGACATCGGCTGAGAACGGATCCAGGTATTTCGCCTCCAGGCTCGCCATCACCCGCGTGACGTTTTCCAGAGGGTCGAAAAATGCGGAAGTCACTTTTCCCGCCGCCGCTCCGTCCTTCAAGGTTAAAATCGTCCCCTTCGGCAACTCCTTTTCGCCGGGGATCGTAAAATGGACCAAGCGCCGAGGCGCGCGTCCTTTTCCGTAGGTCGAGATGCGTTCGATGACTTCCTGTCCCGGATAGCAGCCCTTGCTGCGCTGGTGGGCCGGAGGGATCGCCGTTTCCAGAAGAATGCTCGCCTCCGTCAAATCCGTCCCGTACTCGGGGAAGCCGGCCGCCATGTGGAGCAGTTGCAGCGCCTCGTCGCCGATGCGAACCGTCTTTGGCGCGAGGGAAGTCGCGGCGGTGTCGATCTCCGCCTTGGGGCCGCTTAAGGTGATCCACGGAATGCCGAACGTGTCTTCCTCCCAAACCAACAAGGATCCGGGAACCGAGGCCTTAAGAGCCGGGGCTTGCGGACCGATCAAAAAGAGAAGCCCTCTGTCCTTCGAAACATCGGTGATCGTCAGCTTCTCGATGAACTTCATCTTGGAGAGGAAAGAGATCGTCTTCTCCGCCAGTTGCGGCGGCGTGACGCCCAGGAATTCCTGTTCCCCCAAACGCTTCAGATAAAAGAGCGAGAGGGTCAGGCCCTTGCGGTCCAGCAGGCCTTGATAGCGGCCTTCGCCGATCGCGAGTTTCTGGACCTCGTTGGAGAGCATGCGATGGAGAAAACCGGCGGCGTCGGGGCCGACAGCCAGAAATTGTCCCCAATGAGAGGCGTCGTAGAGGGCGGCCGCCTCGCGGGCCGCCTTGAGGTCTTCTATCAGTTTTTCGGTTGCAACCATAAGGAATGACTGTAAATTCACCGGATGTCCGTACGCAAGCTAAAGAATCTCCGCGGCCAGATCGACCGCATCGACCGGCGACTTCTCGATCTCCTGAACGAGCGGTCGAAGGTGGCCCTCCAGGTCGGCAAGATCAAACGGGAGGCGCGCAAGGACGTCTACGCCCCGGTCCGCGAGAAGGAGCTTCTGGACGGATTGGTTCGAAGGAATAGGGGGCCGTTTCCCAACCACGCGGTTCGTGCCGTGTTTCGAGAAGTCGTTTCGGCCTCGCGTGCGTTGCAATCGCCGCTGAAGGCCTCCTACTTCGGTCCCGAAGGATCCTTCACCAACTTGGCGGCCTTGAAGTATTTCGGCCGCTCGACCGATCTCGTCCCGGAGCCGTCCATCTCCAAGGTCTTCGGAGCGGTGGAGCAGGACCGCGCGGATTTCGGCGTCGTTCCCATCGAGAATTCCACCGAAGGGATCGTGGGGCCGACGCTCGACCAGTTCATCGATTCGACGCTCAACATCCTAGGCGAGATCACGCTGCCGGTCGCGCACCATCTGTTGTCGCGGGAAGGGTCTCTCAAGGGGATACGCCGGATCTACTCCCATCCCCAGGCCATCGCCCAATGCCGGAACTGGCTGGAGCAGAACGTTCCGGGAATCCCGGCCATCGAGGCGGAAAACACGGCGAGGGCCGCGGAGAAGGCGGCGGAGGACGCCGGGTCGGCCGCCATCGCGGGCGAGTACGCCGGCGAGGTGTACGGGCTTAAGGTCGTCAAGCGCCACATCGAGGACAACCCGAACAACATGACCCGGTTCTGGGTGATCGGCAAAAAATTCCCGCCCAAGTCGGGGAACGACAAGACGTCGATTCTCTTTTCGGTCAAGGACGAGGTGGGCATCCTTTACCGGATGCTGGAGCCGTTCTGGAAGAACCGCATCAACCTGACCAAGATCGAGTCGCGTCCCCTCAAGAAGAAGGCGTGGGAGTACATCTTCTTCCTCGACATGGACGGGCACTACGACGAAAAGCGGGTGAAGGACGCCATCCAGGGGCTCGACAGGCGCTGCCTCTTCCTCAAACTGCTCGGCTCCTATCCGAAGGCCAATCACTAAATGTTCCGCAAGGTCGTCATCGTCGGCGTCGGTCAGATCGGGGCCTCCCTCGGGATGAATTTGATCGCGCGAAAAATGGCACGGGACGTCGTCGGTATCGGACGGGATCCGGAGAATTTGCGCGTCGCGATGCGGAAACGCGCGATCCATCGCGTAGGGTCCATTCGTGAATTGCCCCTGCAAGGACCGGACGATCTGATCATCCTCGCCGCTCCCGTTCGAACCATCCGCGATCTCCTGAAAAAAATGCCGAAAGGTCCGCTCATCATCGACGTGGGCTCCACGAAGGCGGCGATCGTTTCGGAGGCCAAGAAGCGGAGCTTGCGTTTCATCGGCTGCCATCCCATCGCCGGCACGGAAAGGCCGGGAGCGGCCGGCGCCGAAAAGGATTTGTTCCGGGGCCGGGTGTGCGTCGTCACGCCGTCGAAGGGGACGTCTCCCAAAGACGCCGCCGCCGTCGCGAAGCTTTGGAAACGCCTGGGCTCAAGCGTCCTCCGGATGGCGCCCGAGGCCCACGACCGCGCCCTGGCCGCGTTCAGCCACCTGCCGCACGTCATCGCCTACAGTTTGATCGCTCAGTCGCCCGTCGCATCGGTCCCTCGCTCGCTCTTCGCCGGCCTGGGCAGCTTCCGCAGCACGACGCGCGTCGCGGCCAGCGAGCCTACAATGTGGCGGGACATCTTTTTGGAGAACCGGAAGGCCGTCCTCGCCGCGGTCGGCCGCCAGGCCCGGGAATTCGCCGCTTTGAAAAAGTTGATCGCGAAGGGCGACGCCGACGGTCTTCTCCGTTATCTCTCCCGCGCCCAGGCCAAGCGGCGCTCGATTCCCTAGGAGACTTCCATGACCGCCTACGTCGTCCATCCGTCCGGGAAAATTAACGGTTCCATCGAAGTCCCCGGGGACAAGTCGGTCTCGCACCGCTCCATGATCTTCGGGGCGATCGCCGAAGGGACCACGCGCGTCTCGCGCCTCCTGGAAGGCGAAGACGTCCTCTGTACCGTCGATTCCTTCCGGAAAATGGGCGTAACCATCCGCAAAGAGGGTAAGGTTTGGATCGTGAAGGGCGTCGGCCTGAAGGGCCTCAAAACGCCGCCGGAGGTCCTCTATTGCGGCAACTCCGGGACGACGATGCGTCTGATGATCGGCTTGCTCGCCGGTTCGAGCGTCACCGCTACCCTCACGGGCGATTCGTCTTTAAATGCCCGTCCGATGGCCCGCGTGATCGAGCCTTTAAGGAAAATGGGGGCGACGATTCACGAAAGGACCGAGGCCCGCGAGGTGATGGGCGAAAAGATCCGCATGATTATCGTGAAAGGCGGGGGGATCCGTGGCGGAGCGGTGGCCATCCCCATGGCCTCGGCCCAGGTCAAGAGCGCGCTTCTTTTGGCGGGGCTGATGGCCGGTGAAAAGGTGACGGTTACGGAGCCGGAAAAGAGCCGGGATCATACCGAGCGCATGCTGAAGGGTTTCGGCGCCCGTGTTGTCGTCAAAGGGCGTTCGGTCACCGTCTTTCCCGCGGAGAGGTTGAAGGGGCAGAAGCTGATCGTCCCGGGCGACATCTCCTCGGCCGCTTTTTTCATCGTTCTGGGATTGATCCATCCGAACCCCAAGTCCCGTTTGATCCTCCGCCACGTCGGTTTGAACGAGACCCGCACGGGCATCCTGGATGTTTTAAAGAAGATGGGCGCCCGGATCCGCGTCCTGCGGAAGAAAATCGTCTGCGGGGAGCCGGTGGGGGACCTGGAGGTCCGTCCCTCGGCCTTGAAGGGAACCACCATCGCTGGGGCCGTCATCCCGCGCCTGATCGACGAAATCCCCATCCTGTCGGTAGCCGCAGCCGTAGCCTCCGGCAAGACCGTCATCCGGGACGCCGAGGAGCTCCGGGTCAAGGAGACCGACCGGATCGCCGCCCTCGCGGCGGAATTGCCTAAATTCGGGGTCTCTCTCAAAGAGACCAAAGACGGACTGGAGATCACGGGGGGGAGAGACCGGCTGAAGGCCGCCGAGGGAGTGAGTCACGGCGATCACCGCATGGCCATGTCCCTGGCCGTGTTGGGTACGGTCCTGGCGGCGGCGTCAAAATCGGACACTCCGACCACCCGGATTCAGGACACGGAATGCATCGCGACTTCGTTCCCAAACTTCCGGGCCTTGATGACGTCAGTAGGAGCTAAAATATCGGAAACTCAGTAGTTTTCCTTTGACAATCCCTCTTCATCCGGCTTAATTCCGACCCCTCTACAAATTCGTAGAAATTCAATTCGGAAGGATAAAAAGAAAGCTATGAACACAGAACCGCGCTCCAAAACCACGCCGGCGGGGGGGGAAGAAGACTTCGCTACCCTGCTGGAAAAGAGCTACATCGGAAAGAGCGAGCTCATCGCCGAAGGCGAGATCGTCAAAGGCAAGGTCATCGACATCACGCATGACTCCGTCATCGTCGATTTCGGCTTCAAGTCCGAGGGCCAGGTGCCCTTGCACGAATTCGC
>DASUFF010000024.1:0-14109 GCA_036274695.1 bacterium
TCGACCGGCCAGTCGTCGGCGCGAACGCTCCCGGAGGCGAGAACAAAAACGCACAGAAAAAAAACAGCGCCGATTCGGTTAACTTTTCTTGTCAGCATGATTCCGGCCCACTATAATTCCCCCACACCGAATGGAAAAGGAAAGATTGTCGATTCTCGTGATCGACCCCGACTTGGAGGACCAGCTCCTCATCCGGGACTCCTTTCGCCGCTCCGAAGTTCCCGCAGCGCTCCGCTTCGTCACGTCCACGGACGCCGCCTTCTCGGAGATCGAAAGCGCCACCTTCGACCTGGTCCTGACCGACCACGCCCTGCCGGACGCCAACGCCTACCGCTTCCTCTTCGAGATCCGCCAAAAGGGCCTGGCCACGCCGGTCATGTTGCTGACCCGGAACGGCGAAGCGCGGGCCGCGCGCGAGGCCTTCCACCGCGGCGCCGACGACTTCCTTTTAAAGGAGGATCTGGAATCCGTTCCCCTCCTGGAAGTAGTGGGCCATTTGATCGAAAAACGCCGGCAACGGGACGAGCGCTCCCTGGAGGAAAAGGCCCTCCGCGAGCTGGCGGACCGCGACGGACTGACCGGCCTCTACAACCGCCGCTACTTCGGCGAAGCCTTGGAGCGCGAGTTCGAGCGGGCGCGGCGCTACCGGCGGTCGCTCTCGCTCGTGATGGTGGATTTGGACGGCTTCAAGACCGTCAACGACGCCTGCGGACACCCGCAGGGCGACCAGGTGCTGAGGCAAATCTCGCGCGTCTTGCTCCAGACCGTGCGCTTCGTGGACGTCGTCGCCCGCTACGGCGGCGACGAGTTCGCCGTCATCCTCCCGGAGACGGAGGCGCGTCAGGCCCAGCGGATCTCCCAGCGCGTCTTGAAGGAAATTCGGAAAAGTCCGTTCCTCCACGAAGGAAAGATCTATCCGCTGTCGGCCAGCCTAGGGATCGCCTGCTTGAGGCCGGCGCACGACTCCTCGGCGTCCCTCCTGCACGAGGCGGACGAAGCGCTTTATGAGGCTAAGAACAAGGGGCGCGGCCGGACGGCCGTCGCCTTAAAACCGATAATTCGCGGTGATGAAGAGCCAACGGAAATCCCAGTCCGTGTCGTCGAAGTTCGTGACGAGGTGGACTGACATGTCGGTTCCCAAGAAAAGCCGGTTTTCCACCAATTCGTACTGAACGCCGAAGTCGGGCAGCATGAGGTCCAGCGCCCCGCTCCCGTTCGTATTCACCCCCACGCCGATTCCGCCGCCCACGTACGGAACCCATTCGGGCGCGGAATCGATATCGAAGTGATAGCGGGCGAACGGCTGGAAGAGGAAGGCCGTCGGGCCGCGGAAGAAGAAGTCGATGTTCATGCCGACGCCGACGTTCTCCCAGAAAAAGTACTCGCCGCCGATCTCGAGCTCGAAACGAACGGGGGGATTCAGGGCCAGTCCGGCGCCGCCGCCCAATTGAAAGCTTCCCTGGCGGCTGTTGCCGCGCGCTTCGGCTCCCGGAACGGCGAAAATCATCGCGGACGCGACGATAACGAAGATCAATCCGACTCTTTGTGCGAGTTTTTTCATCATTTCTCCTTATTAGGTGGTTAGCCCGTAACAGCCCCTTCTCCTTTCTGTAAAGAAAAAATCGGGGCTGCGGTTTTCTCATTCCGACACCCAAGAAGCGACGAATGGGTCCGAAAAGACCCGCTTTTTCGCCCTTCTTATCCACTCTCCATTTTGATTCAAATTAATTTATAACATATTGTTATTATTTATATAATTTCAGTTATTATAGTATCAATTATCACTTTGGTACGCGCCTTGCACTGACTCCCTCCGGGGCAAGTAAGTCCGGAAGTTAAAACGTAAAGAGGGGCACATGGGGCATATCGGCAAGCAGGGCATCTTCCTTCTACCCATCATCGCGATCTTGGCTTCGTGCGGGGGAACCGGCGGATCGACGCCGGGTTTCACCACCTCCGTGGAAAGTTCGGGCAGCCGGTCGAGCGGGACGCAAAAAACCTTGGACGACATCCAGATCCTGGATCTCTCCTCCGGGTCCACCACCGTCTCCGCGGACGATCCGGACGCCGATTACCTCCTGGTCGTCAACTCCACCGAACAGACCGGCGACGACGACACGATCCGCCTGGTCTCCGGCGGCGTCGCCGCCCTGACGACCGAATCCGCCGCGCTGGAAATCGGTGAATCCGATCCGGTCGGAAGCCCTTCCGAGGCTGTGGACGCCCCCGAGACGCCGGCGGAAATTTTTCACGATTACCTGCGCGCCTACGAAAACCGGTTCACGGAGTCCGGTGAGTTTGCGCCCGCGGCCTCCCTGCTCTCCACGCAGGCGGCCCTGGACTTGGGCCCCGCCCCCGTTGTGGGCGATACGAGGGACTTCAACGTCATCTCCACCATGAATTCGCTGACCACATTCGCCGAAGTGAGCGGCGAGCTCCGCTTCGCCTCGGACGACCTCTACGTCTTCGTCGACGAGGCCAACCGCGACCAGATCTCCGACGACGAGATCGCCGCGTTGGCCCACAACTTCCAGGACGTCGCGTTGCCGAAGGAGCGCGCCCTCTTCGGCCACGAGTCGGACATCAACCTGGACGGACACATCACCATCCTCATGACCTGCACGGTCAACCGGATGGCCACCAGCGGCGGCATCGTCACCGGCTTCTTCTTTCCGGGCGACATGTACCAGAGAAGCTCGCTCAACCCGGCCTCCAACGCCCAGGAGATCTTCTACACCCTGGTGCCCGATCCGGACGGCACGTGCGGCACCAAGGTGACGGCGGACTTCGCGGTCAACCAGATCCTCCCGGGCGTGCTCGCCCACGAGTATCAGCACATGGACAGCTTCCAGCAGCACGTCTTCAAGAACAAGGGCTCGACCGAAGAACCGTGGCTGAACGAATGCCTCTCCCACTTCACGGAGGACATCACCGGCTTCGGCCACGAGAACCCCTCGCGCGTGAAGCTGTTCTTGTCGTCGCCGTCCAAGACCGGGGTCATCTCCGCCGGCATGCCGACCTTGGCCGAGCGCGGGGCCTGCTATACGTTCCTGCGCTACCTTTACGAACAGAGCCCGGACGGAGACGCCTTCATCAGCAACTTATACAAGAGCCCGCTCACCGGCGTCGCCAACCTGCAGGCCGCCTGGAACGGCACCGACGCCGACTTCGACGAGTTCCCCGAATTCGTGAGCCGCTGGTCGCTCGCTCTCTCCCTCTCGGAGACCGGGGCCACGTCCGATCCCCGGTACAATTATCAAGAGCGCAGCACGTCCGCCGAGACCGGAAATATCACGGGGCTGTGCATCCGCTGCGATGCCCAGGACGGACGAGGGACCGTCCTGGCCGGCCCCGTGACCACGACGGTGGCCTCCTACCCGTCGGTGAACGTCCTGAAGGGAACCGCGACCCAGTTCTTCCGTCTCGACACGCCGGCCTCCGCGCTGACGATCTCGGGAACCGGCAACGAAAAGCTGGCCGGAGCTTTGATCCGGCTGAAGTAACTCCACGTCGGCCCTGCACTCATCCTCTGCCCTGGGGATGAGATGCCCCAAAGCGGTGCCCCTGTTCGCGAAGGGATGCGAGCAGGGGCACCTTTGCTTTTAACCCCTTTACATCGGGCCGACCGCCTGTATACTCACCGCACCAATGTTTCCGTTATTATTCGAGATTCCGATCTTTGGCGGCGTGAAGATCTACACCTACGGCGTGCTCGTCGCCTTGGGCTTCGTCCTGGGGATCTGGTGGACCATTCGCGAAGGCAAACGCGTCGGGATTCGCTCGGAGTTCGTGCTCGACCTCGCCTTCTATATCATCATCGCGGCCCTGGTCGGTTCGCGCATCCTCTACATCTTCATCGATTGGAAGCGCTACGTGGAGCACCCCGTCGACGTCATCAAGATTTGGGAGGGCGGACTGGTCTTCTACGGCGGCTTCATCGGGGCGGTGCTGACGAGCGTCTATTACATCCGCAAGCACAACCAGGGCTTCTTAAGGGTCGCCGATATCTTCATGCCGGGATTGGCGCTGGGACATTCCGTGGGGCGCCTGGGCTGCTTCGCCGCGGGATGCTGTTACGGCCGTCCGGCGGACGCCGGTTCCTGGTGGTCGGTGATCTTTCCATCCAACCCTTACTCGCTCGCCCCGGCCGGCGTTCCCATCGTCGCGAGCCAGGTTCTGGAATCCGCGACGGCCTTCTTGATCTTCTTGGTCCTGGCGTTCTTCAGCCGGCGCAAAAAGTTCGACGGAGAGATTTTTCTGCTCTATCTGATCCTCTATAGCGTCTCTCGCTCGTACCTGGAAACGCTCCGAGGCGATTCCGTGCAGGGGTTCCTGATTCCGCACGTACTTTCGACCTCCCAGGCCATCAGCATCGTGCTGGTGATTTTGGCGGGAATCATCTATTATCGGGTCCACAGCAAGAAAAGCCATCGGAGCAAGGTGAGCCTATGACGACGAAAAAGTTTTTCAGAAACGCCCTCCTCCTGACCGCCTTGATCGCCCTCGCGGGCAGTCATACGTCCTGCACCAAGGTCCTCGCCCACGGGCGCGACAAGGATTACGACCCGGCCACGAAGCAATTCGCCACCTCAACGGACGGGGCCTACAAGGCCGGCAAAGAGGCGCTGGTCCGTCTGGGCTACAAAATCGAGACCGAGGACGAGAAGGCCAATACCCTGGTCACCAACTGGACGAGCGCCAAGGCGACGTCCCATTATGTTGACCTGTTCGACCACAGGGACTATGGGACCGTCGGCGCCTATTACCGGCTGAAGCTGGAAGTCACCGAGGGCGTGGGCGGCAAGACCAACGTCGCCGTGTCCGCTCCGACGCGGTCGCTCATCACCGGCCGCCTGCGGACGTCCTACAACGAAGAGAAGAAGGTCTTAAGGAAGATCGCCGACCTCTTGAGGACGGATGATTTTGAGATGACGAATGTCGGAGTCACCGAAAAATAACAAAAACGACTACCGCTCCACCCTCAACCTCCCTCAAACCGCCTTCCCCATGAAGGCGGATTTAGTCAAAAAAGAACCGGAGACCTTGAAGCGATGGCAGGAGTCGGGTCTCTATGCCGCGTTGCTGAAGAAGAACGCCTCGGGCAAGAGATTCGTCCTGCACGACGGCCCCCCCTACGCCAACGGCAGCATCCATTTCGGCCACATCCTCAACAAGATCCTGAAGGACGTCATCGTCCGCTACAAGGCCCTGCGCGGCTTCGAGAGCCCCTACGTGCCCGGCTGGGACTGCCACGGGCTTCCGATCGAGCATCAAGTCGACAAGGACTTGGGCGCCAAGAAGAAGGGCATGAGCCAGCTGGAGATCCGCAAGGCCTGCCGCGAGTACGCGCAGAAGTTCGTGAACCTCCAGCGCGAGGACTTCCGGCGCCTGGGCGTGATGGGCGACTGGGAGAATCCCTACCTGACGATGAATTACGCGTACGAAGCGACCATCGCCCGCGAGTTCGGGCGCTTCGTGAAGGAAGGCAACGTCTACAAGGCCCTTCGGCCGGTGCTCTGGTGCGCCAACGACCGCACGGCGCTCGCCGACGCGGAGACGGAGTACGACGAGAAGGAATCGCCGTCGATCTACGTGCGCTTTTGGCTCGTCGATCCCGAAAAGCTCTCCCCTCAATTAAGAGATAAGAAAGTATCGATCGTCATCTGGACGACGACCCCTTGGACGCTGCCGGCCAATCTGGCCGTCGCGCTCCATGAAAACTACGACTACGTCGTCGTTCCCGTAAAAGACGAGTTCGCCATCGTCGCCAAGCAGCTTCTGGGCGATTTCTCCAAGGCCGTCGGTCTCGAGGAAGAGCCGGAAGCCCTCGTCCGCTTCTCGGGCAAGAAGCTCGAGAACGAGCTGGTGAAGCACCCCTTCCTGCCGCGCACCTCCCGCGTCGTCATCTCGGACCACGTCAGCATGGACACCGGCACGGGCTGCGTGCACATCGCGCCCGGACACGGCGAGGACGACTATGCGGTGGGGCTCAAGTACGGCCTGCCCATCTTAAGCCCGGTGGACCATGCCGGCCGTTTCACGGAAGAGGCGGGCGTGCCGGAATGGGTGGGCCAGAAGGTCTTCGACGCGAATCCCGCCGTCATTCAAAGGCTCAAGGACCAGGGAGCGCTCGTCTTGGAATCCAAGATCCGGCATCAGTATCCGCACTGCTGGCGCTGCAAGAACCCCCTGCTCTTCCGGGCGACCGAACAATATTTCCTTTCGCTGGAGAAGAACGCGCTCCGAGCCAAGGCCCTGGACGCTATCCGCCGCACGAACTGGGTCCCGGCCTGGGGCCGCGAGCGGATCTACGGGATGATCGAGCGCCGGGGCGACTGGTGCCTCTCCCGCCAGCGCAGCTGGGGCGTTCCGATCGTCGCCTTCCGCTGCGCGGACTGCTCCGAAATCCTCCTGGACGCCGACGTCATCGACGAGGTCGCCGATCTCTTCGAGAAGGACGGCTCCGACATTTGGTACGAATCGCCGGAATCCTGCCTTCCGCCCGATAAGAAATGCGCGAAGTGCGGCTCCGTCAAATGGCTGAAGGAAAATCACATCCTGGACGTCTGGTTCGATTCCGGCGTGAGTTTTGCGGCCGTGCTCGAACAGCGCAAAGACCTCAAGTATCCGGCCGATCTCTACCTCGAAGGCAGCGACCAGCACCGCGGCTGGTTCCATTCGTCGCTGTTGGCATCCATCGGCACGCGCGGCCGGGCTCCCTACGAGACGGTGCTCACCCACGGCTTCGTCGTCGACAGCCAGGGAAAAAAATATTCGAAATCCGCCGGCAACTACGTCCCGCCCGACAAGGTCCTGAAGGAAAACGGCGCGGAGATCCTGCGCCTGTGGGTGGCCGCCGAGGATTATCGGAACGACATCCGCGTCTCGAACGAGATTCTCACCCGCCTGGTCGAGGCCTACCGGAAGATCCGGAACACGGGGCGCTACCTGCTGGGAAACCTGTTCGACTTCGATCCGGCCACGTCGTTCCAAGACGTCGAGCTGCGCGAAATCGACAAATGGGCCCTCCATCATCTTCAAAAGCTCGTTCAAAGAGCCGAGGACGCCTACGAGGGCTACAACTTCCACGTCATCTTCCACGAGCTGAACCGCTACTGCACCGTCGATCTCTCGGCCTTCTACCTCGACATCCTGAAGGACCGCCTCTACACCTCGGGCAAGAAGGACCCCGCGCGCCGCGGCGCGCAGCGCGTGCTCTTCGAGATCGCCGCGACGCTCGCCCGGATCATGGCGCCGATCTTGTCGTTCACCTCGGAAGAGATCTGGGACCACCTGCCCGCCGTCCCGAACAAGGCGACCTCCGTCCATTTGACGGGTTTTCCCGCGGCGGATCCGGCATGGGTCAACGAGGCCCTGGCGGAGCGCTGGGAGAACTTCCAGGCCGTCCGCGCCGAGGTGCTCAAGGTCCTGGAAAAGGCGCGCCAGGCGAAGACGATCGGGACGTCCTTGGAGGCCAAGGTGATTTTGACCGCCACCGACGAGCCCGAGGCCCTGCTCCGCAGCTTCGAGAACGATTTGCCCGACCTGCTCCAAGCATCGCAGGTGGTTTGGGGGACGGCCTTGTCGTCCAACGCCACGAGGAGCGAGGCCTTTCCCACGCTGTTCATCGAAGTGGTCAAGGCGGACGGGGCGAAGTGCGAACGCTGTTGGCGTTTTTCCACGCGCGTCGGCGAATTTTCCGATCACCCGACGGTTTGCGAGAGGTGTCATGACGTCCTCCTCCACGGCTAAGCCGCTTCCCGCGGCACAGCGTTCGCTACGGCTCATAATGGTAGCTAGGGCCAAAATCCTAGCCCTGCTCGTGCCGCTCGTCTTCGTGGCCGACCAGGGCACCAAGTGGCTCGTAAAGCGGTCGTTGAACATCGGCGATTCCGTTTCCGTCATCCCCGGCTTCTTCGACATCGTGCACGTCCGCAACCGCGGGGCCGCCTTCGGCTTCATGTCGCAGCTGCCGGAGAACGTGCGGCTTCCCTTCTTCTACGTCGTCTCGGCCGTCGCCCTGGGGCTCATCACCGTCTACCTCTTCCGCATGAAGGACGGGCGCAAGTCCGTGGCGGTCTGCCTCGCTTTGATCTTGGGAGGCGCCTGCGGCAACATCTGGGACAGGATCAAGCTGGGCGAGGTCGTGGACTTCCTGTCCTTCCACTGGTATGACACCTACGCCCATGTGCCTCTGGGGTCACGGACGCTCACCTTCCGTCTGGAGTGGCCGTCGTTCAACGTCGCGGACTCGGCCATCACCGTCGCCGTCGTCTGGCTGATGTTCCTGCTGATGAAGGAAGTCAAAGAACCGGAAAAGGAGCCCAACGCATGAGACCGTTTCTCTTCACCTTAGGCACCGTCAAGATCCCCTCGTTCTTCTTCTTCATCATGGTGGCCACCCTCGCCTGCGCCTTCTACCTCTACTTCCAGGCCAAGAAGAACGGCATCCAGCCGGAGGCCATGCTCGACATCGGCATCATCGGCATGATCGCCGGCGTGCTCGGGGCGCGCATCTTCCACATCTTAGTGGAGGCTCCGGATTATTACTGGGAAAAGCCGATGCGGGTGTTCGAGTTCTGGCGCGGCGGCTTCGTGTCGTGGGGCGGCTTCCTCGCCCTGTGCATCGCCCTGCCGACCTATTTCAAGATCCGCAAGCTGCCGATCATGCTCTACATGGACTACTTCGCCACCGGCGCGCCGTTGATCAAGTTCTTCGTCCGCGTGGCCTGTCTGCTCACCGGCTGCTGCTACGGCAAGCCGACCGATCTCCCCTGGGCGATCACGTTCCACGATCCGAACTCGACGGCCTACTACTACTACCCGAACACCCCGCTGCATCCGACGCAGATCTATTCGATGATCCACGCCATTCTGCTCTTCTTCGTTGTGCGCTGGTATTATGGTTTCTCGCACGAGGTGAAGAACGGAAAGGCGGCGCGCAAGCCCGGGCACGCGGCCGGCGAAACCATCGCGGTGCTGGCCATGGGCTGGACGCTCCCCCGGGCGGCCATCATCGAGTTCTTCCGCGGCGACACGGATCGCGGGATGTGGCTGGGAGGCTATGTCTCCACCGGCCAGATCACGGGCGGCATCGTCTTCCTGGTCGCCCTGGCCGTCTTTCTCTTCCTCCGCCACCGGGCCAAGAAAACCGCCGCCGCTTAAGATGATGACGGAAGTCCTCATTCTTTACGTCGGCGTCATCGGCTCGATCACTGCCCTCTATCACCTGCGCGGCATCGGATTCATCGGCGACTACCTCTCGACCATCGTCGCCATCCTTCTGATGTACCCCGCCGTCTGGCACGTGCGCTTCCGGCGCCTCCCGGTGGTCTTCTTCGAGAAGACCGGAGCGCAGGTGCTGCACTCCCTTAAGTATTTCGCCCTGACGGCATTGGCGATTTTCCCTGTCTTTCTCCTGCTGGCCCACGTCTACCAAACGCAGATCTTCCACCTGCGCTTCAACCCGAAGGGCTTTCATTGGAGCTGGGAGACGGCGGCCGTGCAGGTGATCTTGGTCGCCCTGCCGGAGGAGTTCTTCTTCCGCGGCTACCTGCAGACGATGCTGGCCACGAAGTTCTCCCGGCGTTTCCGCCTCTTCGGCCTCAAACTCTTCGAGATGCCGACGGCGGTGCCGATCGCCTGCGTGGTCTTCGCCTTCTCCCACAGCGTGATCACCTTGCGCTGGTGGCAATTCGCCATCGTCTTCCCGTCGCTCGCCTTCGGCTGGCTGCGCGAAAAGACCGGCGGATTGATCGCCCCCGTCCTCTTTCACGCCTTGAGCAATCTGATCCTCTTCCAGGTCGGGTCGTTCTACCGATGAGCCTCGTCGTCGTTTTGGAGGAGAAGGACTTTCTCGTCGTCGAGAAGCCTGGCGGCATCGCGACGCAGCCACTTACCTCCCCCCGAACCCCCTCCTTATTAAGGAGGGGGCCTGGGGGCGGTACGCTCGCGCACCTCGTTGCCAAAAAATTCCCCGAAATCCGCTCCGTCGGCGGGGCCGATTGGGGCGCCGTTCACCGACTGGACCGGGATACCTCCGGATTGGTCGTCTTCGCCCGGAATCAGGGGGCTTACGACGCTCTCCGCGAGGCGTTTTCGAAGAACGAGGTCGAGAAGGAATATACGGCGCTCGTGGAAGGCGCCGTCGAGGCGCACGGAAAGATCGACTGGCCCATCGGGCCGGATCCGAAGTCGGACAAGAAGGTGAAGGTTTATCGGAACGTGGCGGAGGCGCGGAGGAACAAGGCGCAGGAGGCAGTGACGACCCTCACCCCCATCCCCTTAGCGTCTACAGCATCGGAACGGCTTCCGACTCCCGCAAGGGGCAGAGGGGTGACCACGTTGCTAAAGGTGGTCATCAAGACCGGGCGCCGGCACCAGATCCGCGTGCACCTGGCGGCGATCGGCCATCCCATCGTGGGCGATGCCCTGTACGGCGGGCCCAAGGCGGACCGCCTGTATCTTCATGCGTCGCGCCTTAAGTTTCGATATCCCCGGGACCCGAAGGATCCGAAGCCGGCTCGATGGGTGGAGGCGTCTTCGCCCTCCCCCTTTTCTTCAGAATCGCCTTCAGGCCGCTGAACTCCTCCATGCGAAGGGCGAGGCCGGCCAGCAAATAGACGGCGATGCCCAGAACGATATGAACGCCCAGACGCGCGGCATCCATCACGTGCCCTTCCCGGCCCGGCAAGAGCGGCACGTATCTTTTAAAGGCCCAGATGGCGCCGACCATGACGAGGGTGGCGATCACCGTCCGCGCCGTCCCCGCCAGGATCCGTCCCAATCCCAGCGCGCCGACCTTTTTCCGGAAATCGACGACGTGCATGACGAAATTGAAGACGGAGGCCGTCGCGACCGCGATGGCGAGCCCCACGTGCTTGAGCGACCACATGAGCGCCAAGGAAACGGCGAAGTCGACGGCCACCGACATCGTGGCCACGCGCACCGGCGTCTTCGAGTCCTGCATCGAGTAGAAGGCATTGGATGTCACCCGCACGCCCGAAATGAACGGAAGGCCCGCCGCGAAGCAGATGAGGGCCGAGGCCGTGGCCTGCGTCGAGGCCGGGCCGAACTCGCCGTGCTGGAAGAGCGTGCGGATGATGTCGTTGGACAGGATCATCAACCCGCCCGCCGCCGGGACGGTGATGAAGAAGATCATCCGGAGGGCGAAGCCGAAGGTCTCCTTCAGGGCCTTCACGTTGTTGTCCGCGGCGTGCTCGGAAAGCGTGGGCAGGATGACGGTGGCGAGCGACACGGCGAAGATCCCGAGAGGAAACTCCATCACACGGTCGGCGTACCAGAGATAGGAGACGCTCCCCGTCGGCAGAAAGGAGGCCAGGAAGGTGCCGGCGATGACGTTGAACTGGTAGACGGCGGCGCCGTAGGCTGCTGGGACCATCATTCCCAAAATACGCTTCACCGCCGGGTGGCGCGGCTCCCAGGTCAGGCTCGGCCAAAACTTGAATTGCGCCAGGAAGGGGAAATGGCAGGCCAACTGCATCGCCCCCCCGACCAGCACACCGATGGCCAAACCCATGACCGGAGGATCGAAATATCGGGTGAAGACCAGGGCGCCCAAGATGATCCCCAGGTTCATGAAGATCGGAGAAGCCGCCGGCGAGCCGAAATGCTTGCAGGAGTTGAGGATGCCCATCGCCCAGGCCGCGAGCGAGATCATCAGAAGATACGGGAACATCACGCGCGTGAGCTTGACCGTCAGCGCGAATTTTTCCGGATCGCTCGAAAAGCCCCAGGCCGTAAGCTTCACCAGCCACGGCGAAAGTAGGATGCCGGCCGCGGAGATGGCGATCAGGGCGACCGTCTGGACCGTAAAGGTGACATTGACGACCTTTTTGGCCTCTTCATAGGATTTCTTGAGGTATTGGGTGAAAACGGGGACGAAGGAGACGGTCAGAGCCCCTTCCGCAAAGAGCCGCCGGAGGAGGTTCGGGATTCGAAAGGCAACGAAGAAGGCGTCCGCGGCGACGTGGGTCCCGAAGGCGTAGGCGACCGACATGTCCCTGATCAGCCCGGCGATCCTGCTGATCAGCGTGAAGAAGCCGACCATTCCCGCCCGTTTGGCGATATTCTTCCGTTCAGACATTCGCTTTGGGGCCTTGACACACTTTCTCTTCGAATGCTAGGTCTGCGCGACATTTTTTACGAAATATTAAGGAGTTAAGTCATGGCAGAAGAGAAAAAAGCGGGCGAAGCGGGCAAGCGCAAGGTTCCCAAGGGCCGTCACCTCTCGTCGATCAAGCGCCACCGGCAGAGCCTGAAGCGGAACGAGCGCAACAGCCAGGCCCGCGGAGCGATGCGCACCGCCATGAAGCGCGTGATCGACGCCGTGAAAAAGAAGGACGCCGCCGCCGCCAAGACGCTCCTCCAATCCGCCGTCTCCAAGCTCTCCAAGGCCGGACGCAAGAACTTGGTCCACCACCGCCACGCCTCGCGCCACATCGGCCGCCTTTCGGCCATGGTCGCGAAGCTCGGCTAGTCAGCGGCAGAGATCCATCAACAATCTTTCGAAGAGAAGATCCGAATCGATCGGAGAGCTTTTGAGCGCCCAGTCGGTGTGGAAGATTTTCTCGCGCTTATCCTCCAACCGGACCGCATCGAACACCGAAGCCTGTCGTTGATAATCCTTCAGGAAGAACGGCGGCACGCCGCCGGAATCCCCTTCCTTCACCTTGCTTAAGATCCGGAAATGCCGGCCCAAGAGCCCGACCAAGGCGATCGGGGATTCGCCGGAGGACTGCATTCGGCGGTAGAGCTTGACCGACCGCTCGAGATTCCGGGCGCCCACGGCGTCCGTCAGGTCGAAGATGGATTTCCAGGAAACGGCGGTGACGCAGGATTCGACGTCAGCGAGGGAAATCTTCTTATCCGCCCCCTTCAAGAGATAGATCTTCTCCAGGGTCGATTGGAGGGCCGAGAGATCGTTGCCCACGGCGGAGACCAGCCATTGGGCCGACTGAAAGTCGATGGAAAAGCCCGCGGACCGCGCCTCCTCCGCCAACCACTGCGGGGCCTCACGGGCATCCAGCGGCTTGAAGTCGCGCAACTTCCCCAGCTTGGCCACTTTCTGCCAGAAAGAGGTCCGCATATCGGCCTTCTCGGCCGCGAAGATGAGATCGGTGCTCTCGGGGATCTTGGTCAGGAGCTCGGTGAGATCTTCCAACTCTCCTTTCTTTAACCCTTGGGCGTTGCGGATCAGAACGACGCGGCGCGGGGCCATCATGGGGAGGAGGCCCACGATGTCGGCGAGCTTTTTAGACTCCACCTCGGCGCCTTCGAAGACGTCGAAGTTGAAGTCCTTGGCGGCGGCGTCCACGCGCTCGGACAGGAGCTTGTCCAGGGCGCGGCGGAGCAGGAGGGCTTCTTCTCCGACCAGGGCGAAGATCATCCGATCACCAGATTGAGGAGCTTGTTGGGCACGTAGATGGATTTTTTGAGGCTCTTGCCTTCGAGCTGCTTTTGGATCCGGTCGTCCTTCAAGACGATCTCCTTGGCTTGAGCCTCGCTCAGACCCGCCGGCGCCTCGATCTTCGCGCGGACGGTCCCGTTGACCTGAACGACCAGCAGGATCTTATCGATCTTCAAGGCCGATTCGTCGAAGGACGGCCAGGCCGTTTTCGAAACGATGTCCTTGTGTCCTAAGGCGGCCCACATCTCTTCGGCGACGTGGGGCGCGAACGGGCTCAGGAGCTGCACGAAGGCCTCCAACGACGCCTTCGCAGGCGCGCGTCCCAGGTCGTGGAGGGCATTGTAGAACTCCATCAGGGCGGCGATGGCGGTGTTGAACTGGAAGCGGTCGAGGTCCTCCGTCACCTTCTTGATCGTCTTGTTGCGCCAGCGCTTTTCGTCGTCGCCGTCCGGCCCCGACGTTTCCGCCGATTGCACCAGCGTCCAGACCCTCTTCAAGAAGCGGTAGGCCCCTTCCACGCCCTGGTCATTCCAGTCGAGGTCCTTCTCCGGCGGCGAGGCGAAGAGCGAGAAGAGTCGCGCGGTGTCGGCGCCGTAGCGCTCGATCAGGTAATTCGGATCGACGACGTTCCCCTTGGACTTGCTCATCTTGGCGCCGTCCTTGATGACCATGCCTTGGGT
>DASUFF010000025.1:0-22513 GCA_036274695.1 bacterium
TCACGCCAACGAAAACTTGACTTCAGTAATGATATCGCCTACATTCGGGCTTATTTCGCAGCGCGTTATTTAGTTTTTTGAATTTCAACCCAATTTCCTGAAGGAGGAATGTTATGCGTACCAAATCGATGATCGCCCTGGTGGTGATGCTGGGCCTCGTGGCTGGAGTCGGGTGTCAGCAGCAGCGCAAACCCAAATCGGCCTCCGAAACGAAGGTAAAAGGTTTGAACCGCATCCATTTCGACTTCGACCGGTCCGACATCAAGTCGGAATACCGCAAAACCATGGATGACAACGCCTCATGGCTGAAGTCCAACCGCGACGTGAAGGTCACCGTCGAAGGGCACTGCGACGAACGCGGCACCGAGGAATACAATATGGCGCTCGGCCATCGCCGCGCCAATTCGGCGAAGTCCTACCTGACCTCGATGGGCGTCGAAGGCAGCCGCTTGCGCACGGTCAGCTACGGCGAAGAGCGGCCTCTCGAAAGTTGCCACAATGAGAGCTGCTGGTGGAAAAACCGCCGCGCCGAGTTCACACGCTAGCATTCAGAGATCGGCTTGACATCAAAACCCCGGGTTCCTAGTTAGGAACCCGGGGTTTTTATTTATGAATCATATGAACAAAACGACTTTTGCCCTTCTGATCGGTCTCGTGGTTTTGGGCCTCGCCCTACCGGCGGACGCCCGTGTCCAACGCTCCAGTGAAGACGTCGAAACCATCAAGCAGACTCAAGACTCCAGCAACAAGATCCTGGCTGATACCGTCCAGACGGTGAACGGCATCCAGGTGGACTTGCAGGCGATGAAGGGTGCGATCGAGGAGAATCGGCACTTCTTCGAGCAGGAATCGGAGAAGAACGCCAAGATCCTGAAGGACTTCGACCTGCGCATCACGGGCATGGAGGAGAGGCTCTCCCTGTTCGAAAGCCAGTTGCAGGACGTGATGTCTCACGGCGGCAAGGGCGGCACCGCGGCCACGGGAAACGAGGCCGAGGCCTACCGGAAGGCCTTGGCCGAAGTGAACGCCCAGAATTACAAGGCGGCCATCCCCCTCTTCGACCAATTTTTGAAAAAATACCCCAAGTCCTCCATGGCGGACAACGCGCAGTACTGGAAGGGCGAGGCCCTCTACGGGTTGAAACAATTTCCCGAGGCGATCCTGGAGTTTCAAAAAGTCGTGAAGCGCTTCCCTCGGAGCGACAAAGTCCCTGCGTCGGTCCTCAAGCAGGGCTATTGCTTCTTCGAGTCCAAGGAATACGTCGACGCGAAGGCCTTTTTGCAGAAAGTGGCTAACGAGTATCCGAAGTCGGAGGAGGCGTCGAAGGCTCGGGAGAAGATCCGACAGATCGATGAGATTCTGGCGAAGTCGTCCCAGCCCGCTCGGATTCGATGACCATGCGGATGCGATCCGCATCCGGCCAATCCCGGAAAAGACGCCCGTTGATGAAGATCGACGGCGTGCCCTGTATCTTCACCTTGCCGCCCTGCTCGACGTCGCCGGCGATCTTCGCCTGGGTGTCGTCGGACACGAGACAACTTTCGAAGGAAGGTCCGTCCAATCTCACTCTCGCGGCCAGCTCGATGAGCACCGAGCGCGACAGCCGCTTCTGATTTTCGAAGACCTGGTCGTGATACTCCCAGAACTTGCCTTGCTGGGCCGCGCATACGCCCCCCTTCGCCGCAAGGCAGGCGACTTGATGGACACTGTGTTCGAGCAAGGAGTTACAAGCGGTATCGAGGGGGAAATTCATGTAATAGAGAGCGACGTCGTCCTTGTAGGACTTGAGATAGGGCTTCAGCGTGAACGCCGCCCGGCGGCAGAACGGACATTGGAAGTCGGAAAACTCGACGATCTTCACCTTCGCATTGGGATTTCCCCACACGGGACGCCCCGAATAATCGATGTCTAAAACCGGCTGCTCGCGGAACGCCTTGAGGTACAGCTCCCGCGGCACGGGCACGAACGGGCGATGCACGGCGGGATTTAAGCCTTTGAAAAACAGGAGCCCCAACCCCAACAGGACAACGGAGGCGCCCAGATAAGAGGCCAGGCGCAGCAGGATTCCCTTGTCGGTATTGAGCAGATACCCCGCAAGAAACGAAGGGGACTCCGAATAGCGGATGCCGATGGCCGGCGGAAACGCGAGCAACATCAGAAAGTTCGCCGCATAGGTGACCGAGCACATCAGACAGATCACGTGTAATTTGCCGACGGACAGATAGGCCATGAAGACGCTGTAGACCGTGGCGAGGACGACCGAACCGAAGAGGAAGGCGAGCGTCGCCCGCCGTTTTTCGGAACCCTCCGCCGACGTGGCCGCATAGCCAAGACCCAGCAGCAGCAGGATGTAGTAAATAACGCCCAGCTCCGAGTTCGGTATCGTGAGGAAAGGCGTTTTGACCGAGGAATAACGGCTGGCCACTACGGTGTCGCAGTCGATGAACTCCGAGACGTTACAAAAGCTCTTCTCCTCGAAGCCGCTCTTCTCCACCTTGTAATGGAGCTGGGTGAGGAGGACGGAGGCGACCAGCCCGACGACCGCCAGCAAAAACAGAGCAAAGCCCGCTTTTTTCACGATGAACACCCTTAAAATCTGTCCCTGAATCGCACCGTGTGGTGCGAGGGCACTTTATCGCCCCGCCCCACCCAAACACAACTTGATTATTCCCCGCCCGTTCCCTACTTTTCGTCCGATGGACGAGATCAAACCCGAGACGAAGGAAACCGCGGCGGAATCGGAGCTCAAGAACCGCATCGACCAGGACGACAAGTTCCGCAAAGGCCGCATCATCAAGTACTTTCCGCAGTCCGGCTACGGGTTCGTCCGCGACGACCTGGGCCATGAAGTCTACTTTCATCTGGATGAAGTGCGTTTCGTCGGCAAGCGCAACGACCGCCGCTACGTCTCCGAAGGGGCGCCGGTCGGATTCGACGTGGGGCGCACCTCCCGCGGGCTGCGTGTCACGCGGCTCAAGCTGTATTGATTCCTGAAAAAAACTAAGGTTGGCAGGCCGCTGGGAGAGGACCGGTCATTCCTTCCGCCTGGGTGGCACAGTATTCGTTCAGTATGGCGACGTCGGATAAGGCCTGGTTGTAGATTGTCACGTTGTCGACGCGGCCGTTGAAGTAGCTCGCTAGGTAACGCCCGACATCCAGATTCCCCGCCGCGCCGGTGGTGGCAAAGAGAGACGCCTGTTGGGCGCCCAAGGCGCCGTCTACGAACAGCCGCAGTCCGTTGGCGCCCGTCGTTCCGCTGAAGGTTCCCAGAACATGGTGCCAAGCGCTGGCACTGACAAGGGCATTCACACTGTTCGTTCCGTCACCGATGTAGAAATAAACGCGACCGTTTGTGTGATAGGTCAGTGCGTAATCCAAATCTCCTTGATTCAAAATGCCACTGTCGGCACTCGTCGGCGTTCCGTTTCCGTAGATCCATGCCGAAACCGTAAGCGGGCCCGGCAAGGCCAATCCGCCGCCTAGGCTGGCGTAATCGTTGATGCCGTCGCATTGCAACGCCTGACCGTCAATACCTGTGGTGTAACCGGCGCCGTTTTGGAGAGTGGCGTTGTGCCCGCCGGAGCTGATATCCGTCCCGCTCCCGTCCCACGGCAACGATGCCTCCAAGGAATGATCTGTAGAAAAGACGCGGATCGCGCTCCACTCGGAATAGTAGCCGCCGGAATAACGAGCTCTCACCTTCCAACGGTAGGTGGAATCTTCCGTAAGAGGATAAACGACCTGATAAAAATCAGTAAGGAGGGCGCTTGCGGGGCATAGAGAATCATCGTCGATTTCGCTGGACGGTCCGGACGTTTGGCAAAACTCGAAATTTTCGAAGGTCCGTCCTGCCGGCACCTCGCCGTTCTGCCAAAGAAAGAAGGCATGGGTGGGAGGTAAGGAAGACGAATCCGCAGGACGCAACGGGCTCGGGGCGTACTGGCTGCCCACGACAACTCCGCCGCTCATGCCGCCGTCCCCTCCGACACCGCCGTCCCCTCCCATTCCCCCGTCGCCCATCCCGCCGCCGCCGTCGGCCACCATCGTTCCGCCGTCGCCGCCCATCCCGCCGTCGGAAGAGCCGTAGATGGGCCTGCGATCGAGTTCGCATCCGGCGGTGGCCGACAGGACCAAGCCGAGCCCCAAAATGGGACCTGAAAGTCCGTTGGCCATCCTGAGCAAAGGTGAAGCGGAGATGTTGGACAGCATATTAATACATTCCTCCCGCGCCGCTGTAGATCGCGGCGCCTTTCGGGTTTTCGGGATCCACTCGAGAGCCCGCGATGAACATAAACGGCAGGCTTGGAAAGGGGTTGACCCGCAGGCCGGCGCCCAAGACCCCGTGCGTAATGATGTCGCCGTAATATCCCTCTCCTCTATGCCCGCCCGTCGGAAACGCGTTCACTCCGCCTTCGGCGAATCCCACGACGTATTCGTTGCCGGCAAAGAGCTTGAGGGAGCCGCCGTAATAGCCGAATCCGTTGAGCATCACGTTCGCTTCGAGCATGGCTCCGAAACGAAGGCCCCTCCGCTCCGCGCAATCGATGGCCGCGTCGACACAGACTTGGACGCCGGCTCCCGCCGCCGTGTACGAGCCGACGGGCTCCTTTTCGCCCGCCCATGGCACGCGCGCCGGCGCTTCCTCGAGTTGTAAGGGAACGTAGACGGCCCCGAACGATTCCGCGGTGAACTGGGGCACGACCGCCGTCTTCAGGGACCAATACCGGGAATCCACAGGAGAAATTTGGCGAAGCAGGGACCTGGCGGCGCTTGCGCGAACGGGGTCGCCCAGCATGGCGATCAATGCGTGTTCCAGAACGCGCCCCCTGCCCTCCGACTGAAGGCGGAACCAGGCTCCGTAAATCCCGTCGACGTTCATCGAGGGAAAGGCGCGGATCAGGGCGTCGCGGTAGTTGGAATCCCCCGCCGGAATCAACCGGCTCAGCCAACTGACGGCCTTGGCCTGGGCGTATCCGAAATCATCGCCGTGATGGGGCTTGCCGTTCAGCCGGTCATACTCCGAGCGGCCCTCGAGCACTTTGAGCAAAATGGGAACGACGGCCGCCTTCGCGGCCGGAGACTTGGCGACATCATCGGCACTGTCGAACCGCGTCCAAGAAGCGGATCCCGGCAAACGCACGAGCATCCCTCCCTCGCCCAGGTTCTCCCGGTTATAGATCTCCCGGCGGAAGAAAACGGCGTTATGGTCCAGGCGGAAGAAATAGTTGTGCGTGTCCATGTCCGGCGGAGTGTTTCTCGCCAGGTTCCGCGCGTTGGCCATGGCGAAGACATCGTCGACCCGGACATCGACCGGATGGTGCGAGAGCTTCTCGTCCTCGGGGTTGTTCGACGTGTATTTCGCCCAATCAAGCTGATCGATCCGGCAGGTGTCGTCGTCCGTGCGCGCAGGATCGCCTTCGTTGCAGGAGAGAATGGGGTTTTCCACCTCGATGCCCGCGACCGCCAATATTTTCCAAACTTCATCTCTGAGTGTGAGCGCCATTGAGTGATCTGACTCCTGAAGCCTCTTCGGCAGAAATCAACGCAGGTTGTCACAATTGTGAGCGCTTTCGGCAAGAAAACGTTAACAGGTGAATGCGCGCACCGTGCACACGGTCAGACGACCAATTTGTATCCTTTCCTAAAAAGCCCGACGGCGAAGGCGAGGAGGCCGAACGCGAAGACGGCCGTAATCCCGGTGGAAAGCCAGGGGGAGAGATCGCCGCGCCCCAACACCGACCAGCGGAAGGCGTCGATGAAATAGAGCATGGGATTTAGAAACGAAACCTTGTGCCAAATACCGGGAAGCATGGAGACGGAATAGAAGACGCCGCCCAGATAGACGAAGGGCGTGATGACGAAGTTGGAAAACGTGGCCAAATGGTCCCAATCCTCCGCCCACAGGGCGGAAACGACGCCTAGGGAGGAAAAGACGATCGAAATGAGGGTTAAAATCGCAAGACCGCAGAAAGGATGTTCGATCCGAAGCCCCGTGAGAAGCACCGCCACCAAGACCGTCACCACCCCCACCACCAGCCCGCGCGTCACCCCGCCGACCACGAAGGCCGTCACGATCTTCAGGTTCGAAAGCGGCGCCACCAAGATGTTCTCGATCGATCTATCGATACGCGCCATATAGAGCGAAGTCGACGTGTTCGAATACGAGTTCGTGATCGTCCCCATCCCCGCCAATCCCGGCAGGATATAAAGGATGTAACGGAAGCCGGAGATCGACTCGATCTGCCCGCCCAGCGAATAGCCGAAGATGACGACGAAGAGGCCCGTCATGATGACCGGAGGCGCGATGGTCTGGGCCGCCAGCCGTGCGAAGCGGTAGTACTCGCGCTCGATCAGCGTGAACATCCCCGTCCAACCGCAAGGCTTATTCGGATTCATCGATGTAAAGAGATTTCCCCGTTAGTTTCAAAAAGACTTCCTCCAGACTCCCGCGGTGCACTTCGACGTCGTCGACGCCGAAGCCGCCGAGAACGGCCGCCCTTTCGCCCTTTACTTGGAAGTAGCGGTCGCAGTGGCGCGCGATCAGCTCGCGCGGCGTCCCGATCTCGATGATGCGCCCCTTGTCGATCACGCCGACCCGGTCGCAGAGCTCCTCCGCCTCGTCGATGTAATGCGTGGTGAGGATGATGGTCGTTCGATTTTTGTTCAAGCCCTTCAGGTACGCCCACAGCTCGTGCCGCTGTTCGACGTCGACGCCGGCGGTGGGCTCGTCCAAAATCAAAATACGCGGGCTCGTCATGAGCGAGCGCGCCACCAAAACGCGCTTCTGCATCCCGCCGGAGAGTTTCCAGTATTCCTCGTCGGCCTTGTCGGCCAGGGCGAACTGTTCGAGCAGCTCGTCCGCGCGGAGCTTCCGCTCCTTCCTTCCAAGGCCGAAATAGCCACCTTGGAATTCCAGCGTCCTCCGGACGGTGAAATAGCGGTCGATGTTCGGCTCCTGGGGCGAAAGGCCGATGACCGCCTTCGTGGCCAGCGGCTCCTGGCGGACGTCGCTCCCGAAGACCGACACCGTCCCGGAACTCGTATGCGCGAGTCCCACGACGGCCTTGATCAGGGTAGTCTTCCCGGCCCCGTTTGGCCCGAGCAGGCCGAAGAATTCGCCCTCGGGGACGGAGAGACTCACGCCGTTCAGGGCGTTCACGCGCTTGTAAGACTTGAAGACGTTATCGAGAGAGACGGCGTCCATCTTTCGCGTTTGTTCTCCCAGGAGGGCTGTGGTAGTCAATGAGCATGCGGACTTTAAAAATCACGGTCTTTTTTGCGGCTTTGATCTCCCTCGCGTTTTCGGCGGCGTCCGCTTTCGCCCAGCCGGACAAATGCCCCTGCGATTGCCCGGCCTCGTATTCGAAGGCCTCCAAATCCGGTGCCTGGGCGACGCTCTCCGTCGACTCCAACCCGAAGGGCGCCGAAGTCTACGTCGATTCGGAATACCAGGGAACGACGCCCCTTCAAAACGCGCAAGTCCCGGCGGGTAATGTCCCCGTCACCCTGGTGAAGGAGGGTTTCCAGCGCCAGACCACCCGCGTAAGCCTTAAGTCCGGCGAGGCCAAGGCCTTGGGCGTGATCCAACTGGGCGATGCCTACGGCGAGATCACCATCCACACCTACCCCGCCCGGGCCACCGTTCTGTTGGACGGCGAAAAGATCAACGCGCGCACGCCGGTGGTCATCCGCCGCGTCCCGCGCGACAAGCCGCATACGATCCAGCTCCAGATGGAAGGTTTCAACCAGTGGGAACGGATCGTCACCTTGGACGACAAGGACAAAAAGAAGTACGACGTCGAGCTTCAGCACAAGCCCTAGAACGCCCCTCAGTAAATCTTATACGTTTTCGACGCCTTCAGATCGGGGAGGACGTCGTCCAACTTCGTCACGGGCTTCCGACAGGCGTGGCCCTGGCAAAGATAGACCGCCGCTTCGCCGTTCACCTCCGTCTTTCCCTCCGCCAACGGAACGCCGGACGCCGGCTGGGCCGGATCGTTCGCCGCCAGGACCTTGTTCGGAAGGAAAAGATGATGAATCGAGGCGATGAGGGCCTTGCGCTTGCCGTCGCTGGAACGGCCGGCCACGACGATCTCCTTCGAGTCGTCCGTGGCGTAGTCCACCGCCATCAGCAGGGCGGGCGAGGCCTGGGGATGGGACGACACGAATTCGGAAAAGGCCTTCTGGACGAATTCGGCTTTTTTGGAAAAGGCGTCGTCGAGCGTGTAATCGTAGAGCTTGAGCAGGTTCAAGGCCGCGATCGAATTCCCCGACGGCACGGCCCCGTCGTAGATCTCCTTCGAGCGGGCGATCAACGTGGGATCCCCCGCCGCCGTGAAGAAATAACCGCCGTCCTTGTCGTCCCAAAAGAGCTCGTCGGCCCTTTTTTGCAACGCCATGGCGGCCGAAAACCATTTCGGGTCGAAATCCGTTTCGTAGAGATCGAGGAGGCCCGAGGCCAGGAACGTGTAGTCGTCCAGCGAGCCGTCGAAGCGGACATCGCCGTCCCGGTAACGGCGTTTCAGCGTCTTTCCGTCCCACATCCGCGACGTCACGAACGCCGCGGCCTTCCGGGCCGCCTTCAAATAGCGCTCGTCGTCCAAGATCTGGGCGGCAAAGGCGAGCGAGCCGATCATCAAACCGTTCCACGAGGCGATGACCTTGTCGTCCTTATAGGGATGAATGCGTTTCTCCCGGACGTCGAAGAGCGTCTTGATCGCCGACTTCAAAGGCTCGGAATAGCGCGACGCCCACGGCGTCCCTTCCTTGAAGGACAGGATCGTATGCCCTTCGAAGTTCCCTTGGGGCGTCACCTGAAAATGCTCCTTCACGGCCTGGAACTGCTCGCCGCTCAAGAGGGGTTTCAACTCGCCTTCCGTCCAGACGTAGAATTTTCCTTCCTCGCCCTCGCTGTCGGCGTCCTCCGCCGAATAGAAACCGCCCTCGGGCGCCGTCATGTCGCGGAGCACGTAGTCCAACGTCTCGCGGGCCACGCCCTCCCACATGGGATTGCCGTCGATCTGGAAGGCCTCGAGATAGGCCCGCGCGAGCAGCGCATTGTCATAAAGCATTTTTTCGAAATGGGGCACGAGCCAGCGCTCGTCGGTGGAATACCGGCTGAAACCCCCGCCCAAATGGTCGTACATCCCGCCGCGCGCCATCCGGTCCAGGGTGTGCATGCCCATGGCGAGCGCCTGTTTCTCGCCGGTACGGCGGTAAATCCGAAAGAGGAGGGAGATCGTTTCACTGCGCGGAAACTTGGGCGCCCCGCCGAAGCCGCCGTACTGCGGGTCGTAGAGGTCGCGGAAGGCGGCGAAGGCGCGGCGAAGCGTTTCCTCGGAGAGCGTCTTCATACCGGCGGACGTCCGGCTCCGCGATTGAAGGGCCGCGCCGACCTCTTTGCCGGCCTCGGTCAACTTTTGGCGGTCCGTCTTCCAAAACTTGGAGATCTCCAAGAGGATGTCCTTGAAGCCCGGCCGCCCCCAGCGCGACTCCGGCGGAAAATACGTCCCGCCCCAGAACGGCTCGAGCTCGTGCGTCAAAAAGGCCGAGAGCGGCCAACCGCCGGAGCCGGTCATGCCCTGCACGGCGTTCATGTAGATCTGATCGACGTCCGGCCTCTCCTCGCGATCCACCTTGATGGACACGAAGTTCTCGTTCAACACGCGCGCGATGTCCTCGTTCTCGAAGGACTCGCGCTCCATCACGTGGCACCAATGGCAGGTCGAATAGCCGATGGAGAGAAAGATGGGCTTGTCCTCCGTCTTCGCCTTCTCGAAGGCCTCCGGGCCCCAAGCGTACCAGTCCACGGGGTTGTGGGCGTGCTGCAACAAGTAGGGGCTTTTCTCCTGAGCGAGCCGGTTCGTGTATTTGTGCGTCATCACTTTCTCCTGGGGAATCTCCGTGAGTTCGTCTTTTTGGGCCAAAATTCCGATGGCGATCGAGACAAAAAGGACAATCAGCCATCTAAGTTTCACGATGAGACGCTAGCACCCGTTCTCCCGAGGGTAAATGCCCTTGAACGGGGGCCCGAAAAGAGGCAAAGAAGAAACCCATGGTCATTAGCCGGCACGTGCAGCATTCGGACCGGATCGTCTATGAAGACCTCGATTGGAACGAGGCCCGGCAAGCCGGTTTGACCGCCGACGAAGTTTTTATCCTCACTTACTTCTCCGACATCGAGAGCCAGACCATCATGTACATGCGGGACATCTTGAACACCGAAGGGGTGCTCGACCCCGACGTGATGTCTTTCCTGACGATCTGGAACTACGAGGAGTTCTACCACGGCCAGGCTTTGGCCCGCTTGCTCGAGGAGTGCGGTCACCCCCTCGCGGAGCGGCGCATCGAAACGGTGCGCCGCAAGGCCTTGATCACCGAGACCCTCAAGCGATTGGGAGCGATGATTTTCTCCAAGGGCCTTCCCGCCGACTTCATCGCCCTCTACATGGCCTGGGGGGCTTTGAACGAGATCACCACGCTGCGTGGCTATGAGGCCATCGAGGCGAACACCAAAAATCCCGTCTTAGCCGAAATTTGCCGGCGTATCGCCAAACAGGAAAGGCGCCACTTCGCCTGGTACTTCAACGGGGCCCGCGAGCGCCTTCAAAAATCCCGGCGCGCGCAGGTCATCGCCCGCTTCGTTTTAGGCCACGTCTGGTCGCCGGTCGGCGCGGGCGTCAAAAAGATCGAAGAAGTCATCCGCCTTTACAACCTGACCTTCCCCCAGCGCCGCGGCGAAGAGGTGGCGCGCGCCATCGACGACACCATCGGCACCCTTCCCGGTTTGGCCGGTCTCCCCCTCATGACCGCCTTCGCCCGAAAGGCGATGCCCCAGGCCCACCCCCTCGCCCTCCAGGCCGCCAAGACTCACATGTAGTGTGCATCGTGCACACTCACATTTTGTAATATTAGTCCTTCATAATTTAAAATAGCTCAATAAAATCAAAACACTTAACGTGGCATGGCGCTTGCTAACTTTGGGAAACTGAGGGGTTTCCACAAAGGAGAAGGCCATGAAAACGGAAGCGAATCCTTGGGTCATTCGGGACATCACATCGGATCACGAGGCCCCGGAGGCCCGTGAGGCCTTGCGGCTGGAATCAGAAGGGGCCCTGGCGGCCGGCACCGGGCGGGCGCCTTGGGAGGATCGAACAGGCTCCGTCCTTCCGCCCGTCCTCGACTTGAAGGACCTAACCGCCGAAACCTTCCTCGAAGCCGTGCGCGCCGGCGAGATCGAATCCCGGGGCGGCAAGAAAAAGGGGTTGGAAGCCGAGGCCTTCTTCTTCCTTCAGGAAGCCTGTTCGGAATTGAAAACCTCCACGCCGCCCGTCTTCGTGAAGAGCGTCGCGTCTTCGTGGGCGCGCTTAAGCCAGGGGCGCGCGTCGCCGGAGATCGTCTCCCGCATCGCCCGCCGTTCCGCCGTCCTTTTAACGTCGCTTTGGAAACTCGGCCACGCCGGCCATCTCACCCATTCGATCCTGGAAACCTCCCTCCACCGCATCGACATCCCCGCCTTTCTCCGCCTGAAGGGCTGGCTCTCCGGCGAATCCCGCCGGCTCCCGGAGGCCAGCGCCGCCCTTTTGCAAAAGAATATGGGAACGATCCTGACGCGCGCCCTGAAGACCTGCGACTTGGCCTACGTCCCGAAGGCCGCCCGCGCGGTTCCGGAGATGCTGCAAATGCTGGAAGACTTGGTGGCGAGAATGCGCATCTCGAACGAAGCGATCGTCCGCGAGGCCGCGGACCTGCTGGGCGGCGCGGATAATGCGCGCTGGCGGGGCAACTTCGGCAGCGTCGTCAACCACGCCGTCGCCTCGGGGCGCTTGACCGAGTACGTCCGCCAGGTGGAACTGCGATTCGCCGGGGGAGAGATCCTGCGCGAGATCGAGGACGGCATCCGCGACTTGGGCGGTAATACCGAAGAAGCCGTCACCTTGAAGAATAACAAGGCGTCGATCCTCTCGCGAGCCCTTCATCACGGACGCCTCAACTACCGCGCCCAGTGGAAACTGAATCTTCAGAAGATCGGCGTCGCGAAATTGAAAAAGATGCGCCAGTTGGAAGACGAAAACCGGCGTCTGAAGAACCTGGTGGCCAACCTTTCGTTGGAAAAAGCCGAGGACGCCGACGACCGCAAAAAGTCCTGACGAAATAACCTACGGTTTGCACTCCCCCGTCCGTTTGGCCTTCAGCTCCTCTGTCACCGTCTGTCCTCCCGGCAAATGTTGACCGGATCCGTCGTTTCGACTAGTATCAGACCAGAATTAGGGAGGCGTGTCATGACCGAAATCGGCGCCTACGAGGCCAAGACTCATTTATCGGAACTCCTGGCGCGCGTGGCCGAGGGCGAACAGGTCGTTATCACCAAACACGGCACTCCCATCGCCTACCTCGTGCCGGCAGGGCCCCGACGGACGGCGGCGTCCGAGGTCATTCGCGACATTCGGCAATTGCGAAAAGGCGTCCGGCTGAAGAAACACCGCCTGAAAGATCTCATCGCGGAGGGGCGGCGATGAATTTCGTCCTGGATTGTTCGATCACGATGGCATGGCTCTTCGAGGACCAAGCGGAGCGCTATACCGAAGCCGTGCTCGAGTCCCTGGAAAAGAAGGCCGCCTTGGTCCCGTTCCTGTGGTCCTACGAAGTCGCAAACGCCCTGGCGGCCGGCGAGCGCCGGAAGATCGTGACCGCTTCCCAATCGACGCGTTTTTTGGAGCTCCTGCACAATCTGCAGATCGCGTTTCAACCGGTGCACGACTTAAAGCACGAAGAGCTCCTGCTCTCCAAAGCGAGGAACTTCGGCTTATCCTCGTACGACGCGTCCTATCTGGCCCTGGCCATGAGCCGTGGGCTCCCGCTCGCGACGAGGGACAAGGCCCTTCTGGCGGCGTGCTCGAAAGCCGGGGTCGAGGTCTATCGGCCCTGATGTTCGCGCTTTCCTAAACGAGGATTTCCGATGCCTTCTTGGGCCTACACTTTCCGCTGTCCCACCCGCCTCCACGATCTGGAGGCCGCCCTCAACGCGGCCGGCCCCTGGGAATGGCGCCTCCGCGATTGCGCTTGGTATCCCGACTTTCTCCAATGCCGGCCGGTTGCAGACGTTTCGATCCAAATCGATTCGCCCAAGGAGGGGGATTGCCGCTGCCTGATCGTCGCGAGCGATGGGGCCGGGCTTTCGCGAGAGCAGATCGATCGGACGTTAACGGGGATCTTGGAAAAGGTAGAGACTGGAGAGAGGGAGGAGATTGCGGCTTATGAGGGTTATGAATAGTTAGCCCTCTTTTTGTAACAACTTTTGCCCGAAACCGAAGATAAATCCTGCCTATGATGCCCCTGCCCTTATCAAGCCTCGCCCAAATCTGCGCCGGCGTTCCCGCTTTCGCGGGCGCCACCATGCCCTCTTTTCAAAGCCGCACGATCTTAAGCGTATCGAACGATGACGGCCTGACGGGAGGCGGGCCCGGCGTCGCCGTCCAGGCGGACGAAGGGCCGTTCATCATCGACGGAAAGCTCCTGAGGGATATCGCTGACCAGCAAAACGACGGAGAGCTGCGGGACCTTCTGGACCGCTTAGACGAGATCAGCGGACGATTCTTGGAGCACGCCACGAAACAATTGGACGCCTTGAAGGCCGGAAAGACGGCCGAGGCGAAGAAGCAATACGACCTAGCGATGGAGCTGAGCCTGCCTTGGCAACGGCTGATGAAGGACATCCACGAGCACTCGAAGAAAAAGGGCTATTAGGCCCGCTCACCCTTCCAACAACTCGATCTCATACCCATCCGGATCGTCGATAAAAGCCATTTTCCGCTTCCCGGAAGGCGTCTCGCCCGGACCCCAGCTTAAATCGTGGCCGTGCTCCTTCAGGCGTTTTTGAATCTCCGCGATGGAATCCACCTGAAACGCCACATGGCCGTAGGCGTCGCCGCGGTCGTAGCTCTTCGTTTCCCAGTTGTGGGTGAGTTCGATCATCGGAGCGTCTTTGCCGGAACCCGGCGGGGCGATGCAAGTGGCTGGAACCGACGTAGCGAATTCGGTAAGGAGATCGCCTATGTCTCAAACGCCGACCGCCAGCAACGGTTGATCCACCCGGATCGCTTGCCTCCCCCCGGACCCGAGGCGTATCCTTTGAAGCATGAAGCCGAGGCTCGCCACCGCCGTCCTGGCATTGACCGGCCTGACCGCCTGCCTGGAAGACGTCGATTTTTTCTTCTCGGTCAACGGCCAGGTATTTCAGGACGTCGCGCAGAGCGGCAACGGCGTCATCATCGGCATCGGCAGGGACGACGCCCAATCCTCGACCCTGGTCGACGGAGGTCTCCCCGCGGGCATGACCCTGCAAACCGACGGGACGATCGCCGGCCTCCCGGAGGAAACAGGCACCTTCAAATTTACTGTGGAAACGATCGACGCCGACGGCCGGGCCCATCTGCTGACCAGTCTGGTGGAAATCGACGAAGCAACCGACGCCGCCCCCTAAGGATGCGTTCCGTGCGAGGACGGGAATTTTCTATTTAGCTCCCCTCAAGCCATTGCTTAAGTCCGCCTCTATTTGGCGGAATCTCCCCTCCAAAACCCGCAGCCGTCCTTCTTCCTTTTCTTTTCTTTCAGGCTCGTCTCTCCATTTTAAATAGGCCTGCGAAGACTGCGAGGCTTGCGAGGTGCCGGCCCGGCTTCCCACGGGCGCGTCATACCTTCCGAACGATTGGTAATTTTCCTGGCCCAGGAAAAAATTCCCCAGCTCCGTTTGGAGTTCGTTGCGCGCGTTCGCATACAGGTCCGCCTCCTTGGCGGCCTTGCTGACGGGATCCCTCGGCGGGAACGTGGCGATCACCAGTCCGGTCAATAATCCGACGAGCGAGATGGCGACGGACGCCGGCATCCCCAGCAGCAAAGCTCCCGCGGGAGCCAGGCCCGGCAAAAAGGTTCGGATCAACTGATGATGGATGCCGTCATATTTTTTGGCGTCGGAAGAAGGCACGGCGCAGACGATGGCCGCGATGAAACCCGTCACAAGACATTCCACGGCGGACGCGGAAGTGGCGAGATGGGCGACGGAGGCGACGATGGGCTGAGCCATGACGTTCGTGGTCCGATCCCATCGCCCCATGCGGGCCGCCCTTTTTGCGGCAATCGATTTGTCCCTTTCAATCGTCCCCCAATTCTCGAGAGCGACGAGCATCGGCTCCAGCCTGATTTCGGGATAAGGGGCCGAAAAATCGGGCGAGGCGGCCTTTTGCGACGGCGCGCGCCAGGTTTTGTTCAAGGCGTACCTTTCGGCGGACTTGATGACGGCGCCGGCCGCCAGGGCGATCAACGACAAGGGGGTGATATGAGACCAAGCCGGGTCGATGATGCCTGTGACGCCCGGGGAACCCGACGCCAAGGTCGGCGTATTGCATCCGGTTGTCAAAAGTGTCGTTGCCGTAGTGATCGTTGGAAGGACCGTCCGGGGAGAAAGCGCGAGCGGATTGAGAGTAGGTACCGTCATAGGGATCCCTCCTTCAATTTATGGCCCCGCGTCGTCGCATTTTTAAGAAAGTTGCGGGGATTGTAAAAAAATCGTCGTCATCCTCCGTTCGCGGCGGCGGGAAGGGATTTAGGAAAGGCCGCAAGATAAATCTTGCGGGCCATCGCCTCCAAGATCGGCCGGTCCTGTTCACTGGAGTGGCGCCAGGCGGCGGCAAACATTTTTTGGAAATCGTTTTCCGCGGAAGCGGGATTTCGGGCGAGCATCAATTCCAAGGAAGCGGTCAAGATCCTCTCGGCGGCCTGAAGGGAGGACGCGTCCTGCCTTCTGAGAAGGCCGGCGATCTTTTTGGCGTCCCCGCCCTTGCGGAAGACGGAAAAATGAGTCGGAAGATCCATGAGGCGCCGGATGGATTCGTCCAAGCCCCGCTCGTGAAGCGTGAGACGCGCCTGGAAAAGGAGCCAACCGATCTCGGACTGTTCGCCGCCCGCCAGACGGATGGCGTCGGACAGGAGGTTGTCCGCAATCTGTGTGGCGACGCTGGCGTTCGGAAGGGCCGGGGTGTTCATGCCGTGGACCTCGCGCCGCGAACGGATCTCCTGCCAGAGGGAATGCAATCGGCCGCGAACGAACTCCTCGATGCCGTCCGCCACGGCTCCCGAAGCCAGGTCGCGCGAGGCTTGCCCCAGCTCCTTCAGATCCCCGTAAACCTGCATGGCCGCGTCGATCATGGTCCAGACGTCCTTGATCGTCTTCTTCAGGATCCGCCCGACGTCGTCGATTCGTTTCTCGATCACCTCGCGGTCCGCCTGCAACTGACGCCGCGTTTCGGGGGCGAGCACTTCGTCGGTGAAGGCCCGTTCCAGGGCCCGTTTGGCGAGTTTCGTGCCCAGACGCTCCGCGACGATGCCGTAGGCCTCGGCCTGCTCGCGGGCCGATAGTTTCGGTTCTCCGTTTTGCAGGAACCGCCCGAGCTTCACCAACAGCCGCTGTTCCCTGGAAGTGAAATATTTCCAGAGATTCCCCCAACGGACGGACTTGCCGTCCAGGACGATGATCTCGTCCTTCATCGCTTCGCCGATGATGTGCTGGAGGGACTGGCCGACGGCGAGCGCGACCTGGGGAGCGTCGCGGGTGAGGATCTTGCCCGCGATTCCGGCGGCCTTCATGCCGCGCTTGGTCGCACCGGAGTCCCGTGGCGTGATCTGCGCCCATAGGTCCAGGGTCCCGCGGTCCTTGAGGAGGCCCACGAGGGACACGGCGCGGTCCCGGCGCTCGCCCTCCGGTATTCTGCGGATGAGCCATTCCAAGATCTCGAAATCCGTGTCGCCCTTGATGTCGTCGCGTCCGCGGTCGGCGGAGCGCAGGAGTTTCAGGGCGTTCCGCAGACGGGCCGGCGGAATCGTCGTCACGCCGCCCTGAGACGTGAAGGTGTCTTGGGCCTCCAAGATGCGCGCCAATTCGATCTTCGCGTCGGAGTGCCGGTCCCGGCGCGTTGCGGCGGCCGCGGCGATGTCGCCTTTGATGTGGGTCACCGCCGCGCGGGCGGTATCCTGAGGCTCTTCATAGTGTTCCCGGATCATGTTCCGGGCGAGCTGGATGGAGATCGGGCGGTCGATCAGGCCCTTGATCCTTTGCGGACGGCGGCGGCGGTCGAAGCGGACGAGGCCGTCCCTCCGGTCCGAGCCTTCCAAGCGGCGGATGACCGCCAAGGCCTGGCCGGAGCGGCCTTCGTTCAAGCGCTGGCGGACGTCGGTCTCCGCGTTGCTGGTGAGGTAGAGACGCGCCTTGTTCGAGGTCCAGGTCTCGGGCTGGAGGGCCAGCACCTGGCCGCCGTTTCCGTTGCGCCCGTTATAGGCGTTGGCGTGGGCGACATTCCCGTCGCGGTCGTCGACCAAGGCGTCGTAGGCGAAGAGGCCGCGGTATTTCAGGTGAACGTCCCCATCGGTCTTTAAGATGGTCAGGATGTCCTGACGCTCGATCTCGGAGAAGGCGGCGAGGTTGAAGTCGGCCGCGCGGAAGCGGGCCATCATCGAAACCACATAGTCGGCGATTTTCTGGCGCGTGATGATCCGCGAGTCCGGGGCGGATTCTTCCCGGGCGAGGCGGCGGATCGCGCGCTGAGAGGTGAGACCCGTTTCTCCCAGGAGGGATTCGAAAAAGGCCCGCACCAGGGGGTTTCGATCCACGTGCTTCGCCATCTCATGGAGGCGCGGCGACATGGTGGAGCTGAAGAGGACCGGGGCGCAGCCGGCCGCCTTTCGGAATCCGAGAATGAAGGCGACCCATTGGGGGTTTAGGTTGATCGTCTCCGAAACGCGGGCGGACGACCCCTCGGGCACGCTCAGTTGATCGACGAGCTCGCTCTTGAGCATTTCCGGAAGCTCGGAGGGATCGACGGTGAAAAAGTGGTCCCAGAGGACCTTGTCGCCGTCCAAGGCCAGACGGTCGCCGTATTTTTTGGCGTAAGAGGCCCCCCTCTGGGCGGCCTCGCGCATCATTAATCCGGCGTAAGCGGCCTTGGACCTGTCCTTGTCGGTCGGGACCAATCCGTCGATCAGACGATCGGCCTGATCGGCGGGAAGGGCGGCGTTCAGACGGGCCTTCTCCGTTTCGTTCAAGGCCGGGAGCGGTTCGCGCGATCCGGGTTTTTCGGGAAGCGGCGTCGTCCCCGTCCCCAACGCTTGGGAGCGTTCTCTGAGGTGGCGGTCCATCGGCTCTTCGGTGAGGGCGCGGCGTTCCTCCGGGCTTAAATCCAAAAGTTCCGCTTTTCTCCGCTTCTGCGCCTCGGTCGGTTCGGGAACGGAGGCCAGATCCATCCCGGCGGCGACCAGCCTTTGCAGGGCCGAGATGACGTTGGCGTTCAGTTGCAGCGTGCGGACGTAACCTTCGCGATCGCTGTAAGGAATCCGGTCGCCATGGATGAAGAGGGACGGCTCCGCCCGTTTCCACTCCTCCTCCGTGAGGAATCCCAGGGACGAGAGCATCGGCCCGAAGGCGATCTGCCTCTCTTTCGAGCTTCTTTGAAGGTTTACGTTGCTCTTGGGCGAAAGGTTGCCCAGGATCATCTCCACCAATTCCTTGCCCAGGAACCACGTCGGCTCCGGCAGGATCGCGGATCCGTTTTGGACGATGGTGGAGATCAGGAAGTCCTGCCCCGTTTCGCCGAAACGTTCCTTCAACTCCAAAGCGATCTTGGGGATCTGGCCGGAGGTGTAGCGGTCGGTGACGATGCGCCAGCCCAGGACCTGGTCCGGGGCGAAGGGATGGCCGCCGGCGGCGCTGACCAGCCGGGTCCCGGCCGGATAGGTGAGCAGGGGCTGTTCCCGGAGGAGGAAGTCGATGATCTTTTGATTGGCCCCGGCGCTGCCGTCGCTACGCTCCACCACCACCGCGCGGCTTTTTACGTAATCGCCGAAGACCGGGACCTCGGCCACGCCGCCCTGGGCCAGCTGCGGGGCGTGGATGCCCAGGATTCCCAGTTCGATCATCATCAGGAATTCCAGGATGCCGGAGTGGTTCGCGGTTTGAAGGACGGCCTGTTGGCTCAAGTTCGTTTGCGAGAGGAAGCTGCCCTCGTAGACGGCGTCGGCCCCCGCCACCATGCCGACCTCCGGATGGGCGGGGATCTGGGTCAGGAGATAGGCCTTGTCTTCGAGCCCCAGGTAAACGGTCCTGCCGACCGCGTCTCCGGAGAAGAAGGTGCCCGCGACCGTCGCCAACTGATCCAAAACGGCGTTGGACGGAATCTTCCGCCCGCCGATGGTGACGCCCGTGCGCGGGATCGTGATGCCGATCTCCCGGAAGGCCTCGGGGGCCAGGGCCCAGACGGCGCTGAAATAGGCCTCGATGTTGTCGGAGGTGATGGCGTCGTTCCGGATCGCCTCGTCCATGGTGCGCAGCGAGTTGTTGTAGGAAAAGGAGACGCAGGACGGGCGGGCTCGGCCGTCCGTGCGCAGTCCCTCCAAACCGTGCTGCTTTTCGTAGATCTCGTACAGCTCTTCGAGGGCCCATTGGGAGCGGAAGGCCAAGTTGAAGAGGGTTTCCTTGTCCTTTTGGTTGCGCGCGTGCTCGCGCGCCTTGACGTCCTCGCCCCGCGAGTAGGGGCCCCAGAACTTCATGTAGTCGTTAAAACTCTCTTCATAGGCCTTTTCGGCGGCCTCGAAATGGGCCTGGTGCTCGGCGGCGATCTCGTGGCCTTTGCTCTTCAGATAAGCCTGAAGCCGGAGATATTGCTGGCGCAGCCGGAGCTTTTGGAATTCGAAATCGATCTTGGCCCGCTCCATGGCGACGCGCTCGGCCTCGTCCACCACCGCGGTCGCCGCCCCGCCGACGGCCGCGACGAACTCGTGCGAGCGTTCCGCGAATTCGCGCCGGGCCGTCTCGTGCTCCTCCATGGCGTCGCGGACCGGCGGCAGATCCTCCGCCTCCCAATTCACCGCGAAGGGAAAGGCGAAAGACCGGATGCGGGCCAGGTCGGCCTCGTCGGTGGCGCGGGTTTCCGTCCCCTTCATGACGCGCCCGTAGACCTCGATGGCCTCCGCCGCGAGCTTTTCATAAGGCGTCCATTCGGACGGGGGACGCCCGGCCCTCATTCTCTGGGTCACCTCGATGAGAAGCGTTTCCAGGACGTAATCCCGCTCCTGGCCCAAGGCCTGCTCGATTAAGAATTTCCGGTCCCTCTCTTTTCCCCCCCAGGTCTCCGCGAGATGGCGCTTGGAGAGGATCTGAAACTCGCGTGGCCCGATCTTCGCCTTCCGGAGGGAACCGGTCCGGGCGACCGCCTGGTCCAGACGCCGCTTGGCCTTGTTGAGCCGGGCGGTGTCCGGATAGCCGCCCGCCTGCCTCACTTTTTCCAGCAAAGCGGAAAGAACGCCCCGCTCCCGCCGGTAGACGTCGACCGTTTTCTGCTCGGCCTTTAGGAAGGCCTCTTTCTCCGGCTCGGTCATGCGGGCCATCTGCTCGTTCCGGTAGGCCTCGGTCGCGGCGATTTCGGCGGCCTGGGCTTCGCGGTAGAGGGCTTCGCCCTCCTCCAGGCTTTCCGGCAAAGGGAGGACGGCGAAGGCGCTGTCCGTCAACCGCTCGACTCCGTAATGCCGCTCTTGCTCGGGCCTCTCTTCGCCCAAGCCGGTCTTTCGGACGAAGGCGTTGCCGACCAGCTTTCCGGCGTGGCCGAGGACGCTCCCCGCCCGTTGGTTCCAGTCGGCGAGCCCTCCCGGCATGAGGGAGGCGGCCGCCGAGATTTCGCGGGGCGCAAAAAGATCCGCCGGCGGCGCCCCGCTGCCCGTGAAGCGAATCAGCTCGCCCAAGACATCGTGTCCCGCCGTCGCGGCGAAGGGCGATCCGCCGATCACTCGAAAGGCCCGGGACAGGTCTTCGAAAGAGAGCGCATCGTCCCCATGGAGCGAGGCCAATAGGTCCTGGGTCTCCGTCGGCAAGGCCCCGAAACCGTTCAAGGTGCGGACGTCGCTGATGTTGACGATCAGGGCTTCCCGGAGCCTTTCGGCGGGGAGAGACGACGCGTTTTGAAGGACGAACATCCCCCTCATCGCGAAATCCGAGACGCAAAGAACAGGTCCTTGAGGATGGAAGGCCGTCGGGGTGACGCCCGGTGGAATACTGGCGGCAAGTCCCGGAGGAAGGGTTGAGAGCGCCACGGCGGCCTAGTCGACGTCAAAATGAAAAGGTTGCGAGAGTTTCCGCCGGGGATTCGTCTTAAAATGACGCACAGAGACAGATCCCTCCCCCTATTGATCTCTCCTTCCCTCCCGCGTTATAAGGCCCCCTCACCGGGAGGTCTTCATCGTGCTCCGACAAATCATCCCCTGGCTCGTGGTCGTCATGTACCTGGTGCCCTTGATCGGGACGCTCGCCGCCATGCGGCGGAGGGTGAAGGCCGTGTGGTCCTTGGGCGACAGCCTGCGCCGGCTCTTCCCGGAAGACCGGTTCTACCGATGGGTCAAAAGATGGGAGACGGGCTACCGTAACTGGCGGGCGAAATACCGCATCGGGTCCATCATCGATCTCGACCGCTTGAACCTCTTCGCCGGCAAGGCCGAGTACGCCTTCGGCCATCTGCGCGACTACACCATCGGCGTTTATATGATGGCGGCCTTCGTGACCGACTTGACCCTCATGCTCTTCGGCAGCCACGAGACCCGCGCGCACCGCTTTCTCTCCATGTTCTATCACGGCACCTTCGCGCTGCTCTCCATATGGACCTATCGGAGGCACGTCTCCACCGGCCTGCATTTGACCGAATTCATGCGCGTCAATCCGCTCGTCCATCCGCAGGAATTCTTCCAACACTATTACCGTCGGCTCGGGCCCTCCAACGTGCCCATCCCCGCCAAGGCCGAGCGCACCGTGAATCCGACGCACATCTCTTACCACTCCGGCAAGCCGTCGCTCCAAAGCTACTGGCTGCTGATGAAAGGCTTCTACGACACGGCGATCTTCGCGCGCAGCGCGCACAAGGCGCTGGACACCATCGGCCGAGAGTACGGGCGCGAGGTCTTCGACGTGATGGCCTCGCTGTGGGGCTCGCGCATGCTGCAGGTCTTCCGCGCGAAGCTGGTCGTGGAAGGCGTGGAGAAGTTCCACAATCTCTCGGGCAAGATCGTCCTAGTGTTCAATCACAAGAGCCACCTGGACTTCGTCTTCAACTTCTTCGCTTTGAGCTCCACGCATCTGGCGAGCGGACGCAGGATCCGGCCGCGCTACATGGCCGCGAAGGACCACTTCGTCGACAACCGCATCGTCTACGCGGGGCTGGGCATCGGTAAGCTGATCGAGGCGAACGACATGGTCTTCGTGGACCGCAAGGGCAAGGGCAAGGACGCCGTGTTGGATGCCTGCCGGAAACTGGGAGACAAGGACATCGAGATCGCCATGTACCCACAGGGCACGCGCGCCGTCGGCAATTTCGGGCCGGACGGCGAGCGCATGGACGCCGGCTTCTACACCACCGGCACCGCGAAATCGCTGAAGGACGATCTGGGACATCTCAAAAAAGGTTGTGCCTTCCTGGCCATCGACACG
>DASUFF010000026.1:0-3417 GCA_036274695.1 bacterium
CCCCAAGCCTTGGCCATGGCGGCGACCCATTCCCACACGGGCTTCGATTCGCCGGGGGCGGGGAAGGCCGGATTCACCTTCTGCACGCGTTTTTGCCGGTTGGTGTAGGTCCCTTCATCCTCCGCCCAGGCGGGCACGGGAAAGACGAAGTCGGCGTACTCGGCGGCCTCCGCGTCGTGCGTCGCGAAGAGGACGACTTTTCGGTTTTTCTCGAAGGCGATCTTCTGGATCTTGGAAAAGGGCAGCGCGCCCAAGGCGAAGAAGACCTGATAGCGCCGGTCTTCCGCGATGGGCTTGAGCCCCATGGATTCCACGCCGGCGCGGTTCGGATTCTTGTCCGCCGAGATCAGGAAATCGTCGTGCGACGGGTTGTCGACCTCCTTCGCGTGGTAGGCGAAGTCCTTCACGCCCAGCACGTCCCGGGCGAACTTGAGGAAGGCGAAGTTCGCCTCGTTGCTGAATTCGGCGGAGCCGACGGCCAGGATCGTATTGCCCGGGATGCCGTCCAAGGCTTTTTTAAGCTCGGCGACGGCGGTTTCCGAACGGGAGACCTCGTTCCGTCCGTCGTGTTTGACGATCGGATGCCGGAGCCGGTTTTCCTCGTTCACGGGCTTGTAGGTGAAGCGCCCCTCGTCGCACATCCAGACCTGGTTGACGGCCTCGTTCTCCCGCGGCGTCAGGCGGTAGGCCACCCCCTTGTTGTGGGAGAGCTTGACGTTACAGCCGGTGGAGCAGCCCGGACAGATCGTGTCCGTCGTCTTTAAAAACCAAACGCGTTGTTTGAAGCGGAAGTCCGCGCTGGTCAGCGCCCCGACGGGGCAGATGTCCACGGTGTTGACGGAGTAGGGATTGTCCAACTCCTGGCCCGGATAGCTCGTCAGCTCCGTGTGGTCGCCGCGCTCGACGAAGCACAGCTCGTCGTCGTGGGCCACTTCCTGGCAAAAACGGATGCAGCGCGAGCAGAGGATGCAGCGCTCCATGTCGAGCATGACGTTGGGCCCCAGCCGCACCGCCTTTTCCTTCTGGACCTTCTTCTCCTCCATGCGGGAGGGCTTCCGGTCCAGCTTCATGTAGTAGTCTTGAAGCTTGCACTCGCCGGCCTGGTCGCAGACCGGGCAGTCGATGGGGTGGTTGACCAAGATGAATTCCAGCACCGACTGGCGGCCTTCTTCCACCTTGGGCCCGCTCGTGCGGACGACCATGCCCTCGGCCACCTTTGTGTTGCAGGCGATCTGAAGCTTGGGCTGCTTTTCGATCTCCACCAGGCAGATGCGGCAATTGCCGGCGATGGAGAGTTTCGGATGGTAGCAATAGTGGGGGACGGCGGCGCCGGCGAGTTTGGCGGCCTCGATCAGGTTGATTCCCGCCGGGACTTCGATCTCTTTTCCGTCGATGGTGACCTTGGGCATAGGGTGCGGACGTAGAGATATCCGGAGATTTTCCGAAAGGTCAACCGGCATCATTTCCCTTTAAAATCCTTCGGCAGCGCGTCCGCCAGCTTCTCCTCGCGCTCGCGGCGGTCTTCGGCTTCGCGGGAGGCCTTTTCGAACGCCTCCTTCATCGCGCCCTCCTTCGCGAGAGAGGCCGCCTGTTCGAGGACGTCCTCCAAGACGCCTTCGCTGGGGTAGTGATGCCCTTCGACGCCGTCCATCGGCCGCCCCTCGCGCTCCCATCGCTTGTAGGCGACTTTGGAGAGTCTGCGGATGACCTCGGTATCGACGGTGAGCTCGATGTTCCGGAACTTCGCTTTAAAAAGCGTTTCGAAGTCGGATTCGGAGAAAGAGGCGGAAGATTTTTTCGCGTCGGATGCGACCCTGTCCAAGCCGATGGCCTCCGCGAGAGACTCGGCCTCGAAGATCGACGCGCCCGTATCGGCGGCCTCCGCCGGCAAGTCCAGCGGATTGATCATGCCTCCGCGAGGCTCCGGGTATTCTCGATAGAAGGCCTTGAGAATGGCGTCTTGGATGATGCGGTTGCCTTCAAAGCCTCCCGGAGCCATCCGCCTCTGATATTCGGTTCGCACCGCGGACAAACTCCGACGCGTATCGCGCGCGACGAGGCGAAAGACGTGGTCCGCTTCGACGGTCACCTTACCGGTAGGTTTGGCGGTTTCCGCCTCTTCGGCCAGCGAATCGAGCAGGGCCAAATGGCAGCTGGGAGGAGCGCCGTCTTTATAGTCGCCGAGAGCGGCGATCGCGTCCAAGGCGCCCGACGAGAACTCGACGCGTTCGAATCGTTCACGGAAGGCGGGGCGTTCGTCTTTTCGCCTCAAATCAATGCCCACGTCCATGGCGTTGCGGATGACGTCGGGTGTCTGCGGGATGACTTCGACGAAGTGCGTGCGGCGGGCCAAGTCCGGAGCGGCCTCGTAGATGGTTTGGTAGCGCGTGGAGTCCAGAACGATATACAAGTTCGCGTCGCGCGCCGTCTTCTGCTCCATGATCGAGTAGAGCTCGGGCAGGAGGTTGACTTTAGCGCCGCCGGAAGATCCTGCGTTGGCGAAGCGGTCCGATTCCAGAAGATGCACGATCGTCGGTTGTTTCCCGGCTTCGTCCAAAACCCGGCCGAAAACCGTTTTTACCCCGTTCTCCCATGCCGAGGCCTCCGTCACGATCTTGCCGGCGTCGACTTGAATGTAGCGGATACCGGAAGGGAGCTTCGTTTCGAGAATCCCGTTGGTCAGAAGACGAGCGACGGTTTCCACGCCGTGCGTCTTACCCGATCCTGAAGGGCCCGAGATCAAGATGTGGGGATAACCGCCCCGATTGAGGCCCTTGCGGATTTCCTGAACGTAACGTTCTTGACCGCGCGTATCGACCGTCTTGGATTCCTTTTTAAAATCTTCTGTGCGGTCGCGCATGACCTTGCTGATGTCGAACTTGACGCCTTCGGACCTCATGTTCTCCATCATTCTTTCATTGCGCCGCTGCATCCAGATCATGATGCCGATGGAGGGAACGACGCTGGCGAGGATACTGTAGAGCGCGATTTTCCAGGGAGGCCAACGGAGCTGCTCGTCAAGAACCTGACCCTGAGCCGCTTCCGTCCGGATAAAATCCTGGAGGCGGCCGATCATTTCATCGCGACGCGCCCCCGCGGGAATCGCGACGGATCCGTTCGCGCGGATCAGCGCGATGATCTGCTCCAATTCGTTGCGGTCGGGCATCAGGCTCAACTGGGAGTGGTTGCCTGCGTCGACCTGGTAGTGGTCGCCGGCCAGCGTGAAGATGGTTCCGTCGGCCCGGCGGAGGCCGTGGACGATGGCCTCGATTTCCGGCTGGGTGAAGGAGAAGTTGACGCGGCGCAAAGGGGCCGGGTTGCCGGGCTGGTTGTTGATGACGGCGTTGTCGGAGACCGAGACCGTGTAACGGCCCGAGTTCCCCACCGGGCTTTCGGAACGGCACAGATGGAGGGTAC
>DASUFF010000027.1:0-17632 GCA_036274695.1 bacterium
TTCGAGGCGTCTCAAGTCAAATTCCGTCATTACGAAAGCGACGTCGCCCCGAAAGGGTTTCAGATCGGCTTCAGCCAGCTCCTGGAGGCGGTGGACGATTTCTGCCCGGCCTGCGAGGGCGAGACGCTGCCCGCTTACGGCGAGCCCGGCTATCTCGACTTCTGGCACTCGGCTCACGGCCCCTTCTCCCTCCAGGCGATCGGGCTCTCTCTGGTGGATCGTGGGTGGATGACCGAAAGCGATCTGAACAACGTCCTGCGCGCGAATTTCTCAGAGGAGATTCTGCGCACGGGCGGGTTCAAGGCGGCGATGACGAGGCAGCCGTGGAAGATGCAACTCCATCGGACCGTCTCCCCGGCGGCGATGCGCTTCGTCGAGGAGATTCACGGGGGAACGGGCGTTCCTACGGATTGAGACGTCAGCGGGCTTGCGTGAATTCCTTCAGCAAGGCGTCATCGAAGGTCGCGTCCACCTTCGGTCCGCCCATGCCCGAGTCGTCGAAGGTGAGTTTTCCCGCCAGGGCCTTCGGCTGGTCCGTGGTGGTTTTCAAATTGGCGACATCCGTCGTGCCGGAGTATTGGACCAGCCCGCCGTTCAAAACCATCCAGTAGTTCAGACGAGAGCCTTGATCCAGATCCACCATCACGCCTTCGGTCAGCGTGCCGTCGACGCAGCTCATGGTCGTACAGGCCTGGATCTTCGCGCCGATGTCGGCGCTGGTGAAGATCAGGCGGCGGATGGTCTTCTTGGGATCCAGCCCGTCCGGGCCCTTGACGAAATAGGAGTATTTCAAAGCGACGGTGGCCTTCGGATGGGTGAGCGTGCCGGCGGTGGCTCCCGCAAAAACGGGGCTTGATACCAACAGCATCGCGGCGGCGGTCAACAGGCGTGCGGATCGGGTCATGGGGAATCTCCTTGTTATCCGGACTTCATGACCGATTCTGTTGTTCTTTTCAACCTCATGCAATAAGCAGAAGCGGAATGGCTACTCTCTTGAGCAAGGACGGAAGCGTCCACGTCACCGACGAGGTCTTCAACACGTGGAGCGCGGGACTCGGAACCGCACTCGCCGCGGTCGGAACATTTTTTCTCGTGCAGCGCGCGCTGGCGGCGGCCGATGCGGTGCGGGCCTGGGGCGTTTCGATTTACGGGTTCGGATTGGTGAACATGTTCCTCTGGAGCGCCCTCCATCACGGCGTGGACGGGTCGCCCAAGACCAACCACACGCTCCGGCAGCTCGATTACTTCGCCATCTCGGTGATGATAGCCGGGTCGTTCACGCCCTTCTGCCTGCGGATGGGGACGCCGCTGGGCCGGTGGGTCCTGGGCGTCGTTTGGGTCCTGGCCATCGCGGGCATCGCCATTAAAACCGCCTGGCCGCACGCGCCGCGGTGGCTGCTCACCTCCTTATATATCGGCATGGGCTGGCTGGGGTTGGCCATCGCCAAGCCCGTCTATGAGATCATCCATCCGCGCGGTTTTCTGATCCTCCTCCTGGGAGGCCTCTTTTATACGGTGGGCGGGATCATCTACGGTTTGGAAAAGCCCAATCCCGTCCCGGGGAAATTCGGGTTCCATGAAATCTGGCACTGCTTCGTCCTGGCCGGGGCCTTGAGCCATTTTTACGTGATCTGTTGTTGCCTGTAGGGTTGGGAGCCTATGGAAAAGAACCGCCTGGAGGCCTTCAGCGACGGCGTCATCGCCATCATCATCACCATCATGGTGCTGGAGTTCAAGGTGCCGCACGGGGACGATCCGGGGGCGCTGCGCCCCCTCCTTCCCGTCCTGGTGAGCTACGTCTTGAGCTTCGTCCACGTGGGCATTTATTGGAACAACCACCACCACATGCTGCAGGCTGTGAAGCGCGTGAACGGGGCGGTGCTGTGGGCCAACCTCCACCTGCTCTTCTGGCTCTCGCTCTTGCCCTTCGTGACGGCATGGATGGGGGAAAACCATTTCGCCGCCTGGCCGGTGGCCCTGTACGGCGTCGATCTGATCATGGCCGGCTGCGCCTATTACGTCCTCGCCCACGCGCTGGTGCGGTATCACGGCCGGGAGTCGGCGATCGCCGCCGCCATCGGGAACGATTTCAAGGGCAAGATGTCCGTCGTCGCCTACGCCGTGGCCATCCCGCTGTCCTTCGTCAACCGGTGGGTCGCTTTCGGCATCTACGTGGCGGTGGCCTTGAGCTGGCTCGTGCCCGACCGCCGCTTCGAACGCGTCTTAGGCGCCAAAAAATAAATTCCCATGTCCCGAAAGACTCTTTAAGGTGTCTGACTCGCAAAAAAGGAGACTTATGAAATCGAAATTATCCCTTCTGGCCCTCGCCGCCGTCGTTGCGCTGGGCGCCTGCTCCAAAAAATCCGCCCCGCCCCCCGCTCCCGCGGCCGCTCCTGCGGAACAGCCGGCCGCCGTGGCGACGGCTCCTGCCGCCAAGCCCGGCGTGGAAGGCAAGTGGGAGGGCAACAGCGGCGAGGACATGCCGGTCAGCTTCACCGTCGAGGGCGGCAAGGTCACGGGCGTTTACGCGGGCATGAAGGGGCAGAAGGACGGTTGCAGCGTGTTCGCAAGCTTCGGCGGTGACGATGCGCCGTTGAGCGGAAAATCCTTCGCTTCGCACGGCAAGCACGACGACTTCGAGTTCAACTTGACCGGGAACCTGACCTCCGACACCGAGGCCTCCGGCACCATCGACTGGAAGACCAACACGACCACGTGCGGCGCGTACAACGTCCAGCTTAAATGGACGGCTAAAAAGCTGCCGCCCGAGGCGGACGACGACATGGGCGACGAGTAATGATGGAACGCCCCGTCCAACGCTGCGGCTGGTGCGAAGTCGACGATCTTTATCGGCAATATCACGACGAGGAATGGGGCGTCCCCGTCCACGACGATCGCAAGCTCTTCGAGTTCCTGATCTTGGAGGGCGCTCAGGCGGGCTTAAGTTGGATCACCATCCTCAGGAAGCGCGAAAACTACCGGAAGGCCTTCGACCGTTTCGACGCGGAGAAGGTCGCCCGCTATACCGCCAAGGACGTCGCCCGCCTTTTGAAGGACGAAGGCATCGTGCGCAACCGCCTGAAGATCGAATCGGCCGTCCGGAACGCGCGGGCGTTTTTGAAGGTGCAAGACGAGTTCGGCAGCTTCGACGCCTACAACTGGCGCTTCGTCGACGGCCGCCCCCTCGTCAATCGATGGAAGAGCCTGAAGGAGATCCCGGGTCGCACGCCCGTCTCGGACGCCTTCAGCAAGGATTTGAAGCGGCGCGGTTTCAATTTCGTCGGCTCCACCATCATGTACGCCCACATGCAGGCGGTGGGGATGGTGAACGATCACATCAAAGCCTGCTTTCGGCATCCCGTTCTCGCCCGCTCCCAGGGTTAGATGATATAAAAGGACCTATGCCGCACGGAGAAAGCTTCCTGATCAGTCTGGCCGTCGTCCTGGGCGTCGCCGCCCTGACGACCGTCATTTTCCAAAGGCTCAAGCAGCCCGTCGTCCTGGGCTACCTTTTGGCCGGCTTCATCGTCGGACCGCATACCTCCATCCCCGTCTTCGCCGACGAGTCCCTCGTCCACGAGCTGGCCGAGTTGGGCGTCATCCTCCTCATGTTCTCCATCGGCCTCGAATTCCGGCTCGGCACGCTGATCAAGCTGGGACCGACGGCCGGCATCATCGCCGTCCTTCAGTGCGCCCTCATGATCTGCTTGGGCTACGCCGTCGGCCGCGCCTTCGGTTGGACGTCCCTCCAAAGCCTTTACGTCGGGGCGATCATCGCCATCTCCAGCACCACCATCATCGCCAAGGTCTTCGAGGAAAGGGGCATCCGCGGGCGGTTCGCGGAGCTGGTCTACGGGATACTCATCGTGGAGGACTTGATCGCCATCCTCCTGCTCGCGATGTTCGAGGCGATCTCTGCGGGCAGGTCTCTTTCGGTCCGGGACATGGGCTCGGCGGTAGGGATGCTGGGGCTCTTCTTGGTCGCCCTCATGGCCGTCGGGATGCTCGTCGTTCCCCGCCTCATGCGCTTCGTCGTGCGCATGGGAAAACCCGAATCCACGTTGATCGCCTCGGTCGGCCTGTGCTTCTCCGTCGCCCTCTTGGCGAAATATTTCGGCTATTCCGTGGCCTTGGGCGCCTTCATGGCCGGGGCCCTGGTGGCGGAGTCCGGGGAAACGCACGCCATCGAACCCGTGGTCAAGCCGGTGCGGGACGTGTTTTCGGCCGTCTTCTTCGTGGCGGTGGGCATGATGATCGATCCGGTATCCATCGCGAAGAACTGGCCGGCCGTCCTGGCCTTCACCCTTCTGGCGATCGGGGGAAAATTCGTGGGCGTCTTCCTGGGGGCCTTCCTCACCGGCTTCGAGATACGGACCTCCGTGCGGGCCGGCCTAAGCCTCGCGCAAATCGGCGAATTCTCCTTCATCATCGCCGGGGTGGCCGTAGCCGGCGGCGGCGGAAAGGACCTGTATTCCCTGGCCATCGCCGTTTCTGGCCTGACCACGCTGACCACGCCCTGGCTCATCCGCGCCTCGGATTCCGTTGCGCGCGCCATCGACCGGAAGTTGCCGCGCTCCCTGCAGACCTTCGCCGCCCTCTACGGGTCTTGGATCGGCAATCTTTCGCGCGCGGGGATCAAGGAGATCAAAGGGACGCGCCGCTATCTCGTCCTCATCTTGATCGACATAGGGAGCCTCTTCGCCATTTTCCTCGCCGCCGCCTACGCCAGGGAACGAAGTGTGGAGATCCTGGAGCGCTGGCTGTCCGTGCCCCAGGCGTGGACGGGGACCATCCTGCTGGCTCTGGCCGCGGCGCTCGCGGTCCCCTTCGTCGTCGGAATCGTCAGATGCTGCCGGGGACTCGGGGCTTCCCTCGACCTGGCGCCCGTTCCCCGCAAGGTTTTCGTCGTCACCCTCCAGCTGGGACTCGTCCTGGTGATCGGGTCGGCCTTCCTGGCCGTTTCGCCGTCTTTCCTCCCGTTGCCCATCGGCCTCTCGGCCTTCGGTCTCGGTTTGGCCGTGCTGGCCGTGATGTTTTGGAGGAACGCCGAGTCCCTGCAAGGCCACGTCACCGCCGGGGCCAAATTGGTGCTGGAGGTTCTGTCCTCGCAGGCGGCGCCGGACTCGAAGAGTCTCTCCCGGACGGTTGAGCAGGTCCTACCCGGCTTGGGCACCCTCTTTTCGTTTCCCCTGGCGGGAAGCAACCGGGCGGTCGGAAAGACGCTGGCGGAAATCAACCTGCGGGGCATGACGGGGGCATCGGTGATCGCCATCAAGCGCGGAGCGACCGACGTCACGGTCCCTTCGGGCCACGAGACCCTGCAGTCGGGCGACGTGCTGGTGCTGACGGGCTCGGAGGCGGCGATCGAAGCGGCGAAGGAATTTTTGGCCTAGCTAGTCGGGTTCATTGTGGGCCTTGCGCCCGGCCCTTTCGATGGAGGGCGTGCACAGACCGCTCTCCAAAAGGGCCTTGGAGGTCTCCACCGCGCGCCGGACCAGGTCCTTGGCGCCTTTGTGCAGCCCCCGGCTCTTGCGGACGTATTTGACGTTCCTCTCCATGTTCTCCGCCGACCAGCCCAGCGAATGGGCGATGTAGGGAAACGGCGGGAAAACGAAACCCAGCTCCGAAAAAAAGCCCAGCATCTGCCCCGCCACGAGCTGGATGTTGTCCTGGCCTCCCGTGATGATGAAGGCGGCTACCTTGTTCCGGATGAGCACGTTGTTGTGGAGCGTGATCTGGTTCTGCACGCAGTTCAGGCGCTCCACCATCTTGTAATAGAGGGAACTCGCCGAGCCCCAGCGGATGGGCGTGGCGACTAGGATCACGTCGGCCCAGTGCACCATGGCCTCGTAGATTTGGTCCATCTCATCGTTGTCGTCGCCGCGCGTGATCGTGCAGGGCCAGAGGCAGGCGTGGGAACTCTTGGAGTAATAGCCTTCGCAGTGGCGGACGCGGAGCTGGTTCATCTGAAGCAGCCGCGTCTCCGCCTTTAGCGCGTCGCGGGCGTGGGCGAGCGCGGTCTCCAGCAAATCCTCCGACGTCGAGTAACGCGGGTACTTGGCGTTCATCGCCGTCGTCGAGATGCCGGCGACCCGCACGGGCCCCGGAGCGCGCACGATGGGGCGCGTCAAGTCGTCCTCGTACTCCGGCATGGGCTTGCCCTTGGTGGCCGGCTCCAGATCGACGAAGAGACGGTCGTTCTCGATCTTGAGCGGATAGCTCGGGACGGCGATCTCGAAGGATTCGCCCAGGCGGCAGACGCCGGTCTTGCGGTCGTATTGGAAGGAGTGCCAGGGGCAGACGATGCGGTCTTCCTTGAATTTGCCCTCGCCCAAGGGACCGCCGGCATGGAGGCAGGTGCCTCCGATGGCGCCGAAGACGCCGTCTTTATAGGAGAGCGCGATCTTTTTCGTGTCGACGACGATTTCCCGGATGGAAGGGTCTTTGAGGGCGTCCACGGGCCCTATGTCGCGCCATGCGGGTGACATGCGGAGCATTAAAACACGAAAGCCCGGGGATTTCTTGCGAAATCAACCCGGGCTTTGTGATCAATCGACCGACCGGAGGCGTCTTACCGCCCCTTTGGAGTATCAAAATCCTCATGGATGGCGGTCTCTCCTTTCGGAGGCCCCATTCCCTCTTGCCGTTGGTTTCTCCGGATGGCTTGGGTGGAGCCCAAGTTCTAACCCGGCCGCCTCAGCTTCAGGGATTTTCACCGCCCATGAGAGTCGACCACTTTTGGTTTCCTGGATGGGACACCTTTGGTGATCTGTCCTCCTGTGGGATTTCCAAGCTTCTGGGGCTTTCTCCCGATCTCCCTGGAACCCGTTTCCAGGTCCCTCCTCCTTCGATCTTGTCTCCGGCCTCCCTTTCGAGGTGCCGTTTCTCTTGATCCTTGGAGTTTTCCGTTGAGTCCGGGATGAGTCGCTTTCTTTCGTCCGCGTCCTCCCCTTTAGCCTTTGCGCCCGCGCACTCCCCCGCGTTCAGCCGAACCGTCCGCCCTGGTTCCGGACCCTCCAGGTCGACCTCGCCTTGCGGTGAGGTCGGCTCCAGATTCGGGCGGATTCGGGCCGGCTTGCTGATGCCGCGGAGCAGCCGTTCGGACTGCGCCTGCCTGACGATCGATTGAATTTTCAAAGAGCTAGCGATTTCCCTCGCTGACGAGGGTTAAATAACAAAACCCTTCGGACCTCAACGGCGGAAAATTCCGTTTTTTAAAAACCGCGCCGATGCTGCAAAGGCACCGCGTCATGATTTTTATCCACATGTTGTGGATAAGTGTTTTCACACAAAAGGCCTGCGCCAAGGACGTTTTCCCTAGGTCTGGATCCGCATCGGATTCGCCTGTGGATTACTTTCACAGCGGTTGTGAATAACTTCTCGACGTTTCTCGCCGTTTCTCGCCGAACTTCGTCATTTTATATAATTAAATCATATACTTAGAGACATTTTTCTCTTCTCTGCGTCCAACGAATCATGTCACTCTTTTTATCGATGAAAAAAATCTTGCTGCTGTCCGCGGCAATTCTTTTAGCGCTCGGAAGCTCGTGCCGCTGGGTGAGGCTTGCCCATCAAGCCCTCACCTACCGGACAACGGCCGTCGGCGAGGCGGCGAACGTGGTCGCGAACGGCGCCTTTGCCTACGCGACCTTGGCGGAGGAAGGGCTGGCCGTCGTCGACGCCTCGACCGGGCGCCGGGTCGCCGTCGTGCCCCCGCCTCCGGGGAGCGGCAGCATCGACGACGTCGCGCTCGCCGACGGCCTTCTGTTCGCGCTGGACGCGCGCAAACCAGGAGCGTTGAGCGTCTTCCGCCTGGAGGGCCCGGGAGGTCCCGCGCTCGTGTCGGGTCCCGTCGCCGTCGACGTCGGCCCTTTTTCCGGCGTATCGGCGGCCGCTGGCCGCGTGATCGTCTCCGGAGGAACGTCTCTGCTCTCTCTCCGCGCCTATGATGCCGAAGGAAACTTAGGAGATCTCTCCGCAACGACCGATCTCGGCCGCGGACAACCGGACGTCCTGCTTTCTCCCGATGGTCAGACCGCCTACGTCTCGACGCACTACACCGGCCCCGACTTCGGACTTCGGACTTTGGACATCGGACTCAACTCCCTTTCCCCCTCCGGCAACCTGCCGCTGGACGGCGCAGGCTTCACGCCCGGAGGCGCCAAGCCGGCCAATTTTCCCATCGAGGCCGCGCTGAGCGGACCGACTCTTTGGATCGCCTATGACGGCGGCTTGGCGGCCGTCGACGTCTCGAACGCGGCATCGCCGAAACTTTTGAACTCGCTCGCCTTGGAGTTGGAGGCCGTCAACGTGGACGCGGAAGGCGGCTTGGCCGCCGCGGTCGGCGCGAAGCCGTCGCCCAAGCTGGTTTGGGTGGATATCGCCGACCCGCGTTCGCCCCGGATCCTTAGGACCGTCGACCTCCCCGCCGGGGCCTACCCGACGGGCGTGGCCCTGGCGGGCGGCCGGGCCGTCGTGGCCGCCCACGGCGCGGGAGTTTTGATCGTCGATCGTTAACGACAACAAGGAGGCCCGTATGAAAAACATCACAAGGAAAACGGCGACCCTGGTCACGGCCGCCGCCTTCCTCGTCCCCCTCGCCTGTTCCTCGGCGAAAACGCCGACGCAGGCCGCGCAACCGTCCGACGGCGGCGCGGACTACCAAATCACGTTCGCCAGCCAGTGGACGCCGCAGACCCATCCCCTCGAATATCCCGAGGCCGGGGCCCTGACGGGCCCGCACTTCTCGGGACTCATCGGCGCCGCGCACAACGGCAGCCTCGTGATCTTCAAGGAAGGCATGCCCCCCACGCCCGGCTTGGAGCGCCTCTCCGAGGAGGGCAAACACAGCCCGTTGGACGAGGAGATCAAGACCGCCATCAAGGACGGCAAGGGCTCGATGCTCTTCGAGACCGGCCCCTTGAAGGATTTTTCCCAAAAGGTGACGGGAACCGTCCACGTGAACGACCGGAACGCGATGGTCTCGTTCGTGGCCATGATCGCGCCCAGTCCGGACTGGTTCACGGGGGCGGACAACGTCAATCTGAAGGAGAATGGGGCTTGGGTCGCGAGCAAGACCGTCTCGCTTTACGCCTGGGATTCCGGCGGGGACGACGGGACGACGTACAAGGCCGATGACATGGACACGAACCCGAAAAAGGCCACGACGATGGCGGGCACGCCGCACTTCGTGATCAACGGGACCCCGGTCCCCGTGGCCACGGTGACGTTCACCCGCATGTAGCTCGAGTGCCCCTCCGCGTCTTCGAAAGGGCGCGGAGGGGCCGTTTGTTATCCGTTGTAGATGGCCCCGCCCCGCGCCTTGTAGTCCTTCAGCACGGCGGCGGCCTCGTCTTTAAAAAGCCCGCCCTGAACGGTCACTCCGCGGCGCAGGAGGCCCTTCTCCCAATCCTTGGGTTTGAGCCCCTCGTCGAAACCGATCGCCTCGACGTCGGCGGTCGAGGCCCCGTAAATGATGGCGCTCACTCCCGCCCAGAGCGCGGCGGTGGCGCACATACCGCAGGGCTCGGCGCTCGCATAGAGGCCCGCATTCGTTCCGGCCTCGCGCAGGCTGTAATTCGAAGCGATCCGGGAGGCGAGCCTGAGGGCCAGGACTTCCGCGTGCGCGGTGGGATCGCCCGCGGCGATGACGCGGTTGACCCCGATGCCCAGCAGTTTCCCGGTTTCCCGATGGAACACGGCCGCGCCGAACGGGCCGCCGGTGTCGTTCTGGATGTTGAGCCGCGAGAGCTCGATGGCGAACATAAGGCGCTCGTTGTCGGTATCGTAGTGCTGAAGGGCGGCATACTCGACGGAACGCTGGATCCAGTCGGGCAGGAGAGCCGCGAAGCCGGACGTCCGCAGAAACTGCGGGGTTAAGACCGCGTCCATGGAACCCCCTCTTTCTTTTGAAGACTCGCTCGGTGCCCCGTGTTAACCTGTCCCGGCGATGGATGACAAGCTCCCGATCGGGGACGCCCTGCGGTTCGGTTGGGAGGGCACGAAGAAGCATTTTTGGTTCCTTTTGGGCCTCTACGTCCTGGTTTTTCTCATCCGCATGGGCGCCAGCATCGGGCTCGCCTTCGTCCCTCACGATTATGAAGGCTTCGCCGTGGGCATCAATCTGATTATCGGCGCCGCCTATCAGGTGATCCTGGCGACGGGTACGGCCGCCATTGCCCTCAAGATTTGCGACGGACAAAAGCCGGAGTTGGGCGACTTCCTCCGCGAGTCCAAGGTCCTGGGCTTCTACTTTCTCACCATGCTCTTGGTCGTCAGCGTCGTCATGGCGGGCTTCGTCCTCTTGATCGTCCCCGGGATCTACGTCGGCATCCGCTTGAGCCTGGCCGTCTACTACGTGGTGGAGCAGAAAAAGGACCCGATCGAGGCCGTCAAGTCGAGCTGGGAGGCCACCAAGGGCATGGCCGGCTCGCTGTTCCTTTTCGGGGTGGTCGTTTTTGGGCTGATGGTGGCCGGGCTGCTCTGTTTGATCGTCGGCGTCATCCCGGTCTGGTTCACCACCGTCATCGCCGCGGCCTACCTGTACCGGGTCTTGAACCAGCGGCTTGCGGCCCGGGGGGCCCCCATCCCCCAAAAAGAGGATTCGACACCTTCGCCGGTTTTGGTAGAATGATCGAGCAACCCCATCAGACATGACACCGACCGCTTCCCTTATTTCGAGCCATCCATCCCATGCGACCTTCCGATAAAACATAAGGAGAGACCCTATGAATAAAAAGCTCTATGTGGGCAACCTTCCCTACAGCATCACGGAGACCGAGCTGCGTGATGCGTTCGGGGCCCACGGCGCCATCGAATCCGTACGCATCATCATGGACAAGATGTCCGGGCGCTCCAAGGGATTCGGCTTCGTCGAGATGGCGTCCGAAGACGAGGCGCAGAAGGCCGTGGACGGCATGAACGGCAAGGAGCTCGCCGGTCGGGCCATCACGGTCAGCGAGGCGCGGCCGGAACAACCCCGGGCTCCCCGCGGTGGAGGATTCGCAGGAGGCGGCGGTGGCGGCTATCCCGAGGAAAGACGCGACACCGGCCGGCGCAATTTCCGGGACCGCAATAGCGCCGGAGGTGGTGGCGGCGGCGGAAACGGTTACGGACGCGGACGAGGCCGCGGCGGAGGCGGAGGCGGCGGTGGTGGTTACGGGGGCGGAGGCGGATTCGACGACGATAATTTCGGCAATCGGTAACGTACGGGCGAGGTCGCCTCGCCCCTACACGGATCTTCCTATCTCTTCCAACGCATCCATATTTTCTACCGACGACACGTCGCCCAAAGGCTGACCCAGATACTTTTTCTTGATCGCCCCCCGGACGATCTTCGCCGACCGCGTCTTCGGCAGCATTTTCACGAATCTCACGTCCTTTGGCGCCAGCGTCTTCCCCATCCCCTTCACCACCTGATCCTTCAGCTCCTGGCGAAGCGGCTCTCCCGGCCGGTGGGACGGTTTTAACACGACGAAGCAAACCACTTCCTCGCCCTTCACCTCGTGCGGCACGCCGATGACGGCGGCCTCCGAAACGGCGGGATGTTCCAGCAAAACGGCCTCGATCTCGGCCGGCCCCGTCCTGCGCCCCGCCACCTTGATCGTGTCGTCGGCGCGCCCCTTCAGGAACCAAAACCCGTCCTCGTCCACATAGGCCCAATCGCCGTGGTTCCAGACGTTCGGCCATTTGGAGAAATACGTATCGAGGTAGCGTTGGGGATCGTTCAGAAAACCCTTCGTCATGGAAGGCGCCGGTTTCTTACAGACCAGATAGCCCACTTCGCCGCGGACGGACTTGCCCTCTTCGTTCCAGACGTCCACGTCCATGCCGAGTCCCGGCCCGCGCAGCGTGCAGGATTTGAGCGGCGTGATCGGCAAAGGCGAAAGATGGCAGCCGACGATCTCCGTGCCGCCGGAAATGTTCATGATCGGACAACGTTTGCCGCCGATGTGCTCGAAGAACCATTGATAGGACTCCGGGTCCCAGGTCTCTCCGGTCGATCCCAGAATGCGGAGCGACGACAAATCGTGACGCTTGGGCCATTCGATCCCGGACTTGATCAGCAACCGCACCGCCGTCGGCGAGATCCCCAGATGCGTGACGCGGTGATTCTCCACGACCTCCCAAAGCCGGTCGGGCCGGGGCCAGTCGGGAGCCCCTTCAAAGATGACGAAGGTGGCGCAGAAGGTTAAGACGCCCAGGATCTCCCACGGCCCCATCATCCAACCGATGTCGGTGACCCAGAAGAAGACGTCGTTCGGCTTGACGTCGAAGGCGTAGCCCAACTCCTTGGCCATTTGCGCCTGGCAGCCGGCGTGGGTGTGCACCGTGCCCTTCGGCTTTCCGGTGGTGCCGGAGGTATAGATGATGAGGGAGGTATCCTCCGCTTCGGTCTTTTCGGTTTCGACCGGCTTCGAGCCGCGCGCCAGAAAATCGTCCCAGGAGTGATCGCGATCCAACCGCCACGAAACATCCGAGCCCAGGCGTTTGGCCACGACGACGTTCTTGACCGTCGGACAATCCTTCACGGCCTCGTCGGCCGCCTTCTTGATCTCCACTTCCTTGCCGCGCCTCAAAGACCCGTCGGCGGTGAAGAGGAGCTTGGCTTGGGCGTCGTTCAAGCGCGTGGCCAGGGCCTGGGCGCCGAATCCGGAAAACACCGGGATGATGACGGCGCCGACCTTCAGCGTCGCCAGGAAGGCCACCACCATTTCGGGGATCATCGGCATGTAGAGGCCGATGCGGTCCCCTTTCGCGATGCCCAGCGACTTGAGCGCCGAGGCCGCCTTCGTGACGGCGTCGTTTAACTGGGCGTAGGTCATCGTCCGCGTCTTGTTGTCGTCGGATTCCCAGATGAAGGCCGGTTTGTGGCCGTGCTTGACGAAGTGGCGGTCCAGGACGTTGTGGATGAGGTTCAACTTCCCACCCACGAACCACTTGGCGAAGGGCAATCCGCCTTCGAGGGGCTTCGCGTACGGCTGGTACCATTCGACGCCTAAATCCTTCAGGGCCGCGTCCCAGAACCACGCGATGTCGGCGGTGGAGCGGCGGATCAACTCGTCGTAATCTTTGATGCCGTGCGCGCGCATGAAGCGCGTGATGTTGCTTTTCTCGATGTAATCGCCGTAAGGTCGCCAAATGATCTCGCTGTTTGTCATGTGATTTTTGTATGCCAAAGCCACTTCGCCCTCAAGATGTAACCTTCGTCCTGGTCAAGCCTCGTTACGGCGGCAATATCGGCTCCGCCTGCCGCGTACTCAAGAATTTCGGCTTCAAAAAACTCCACCTCGTGCGCCCTTCCGTCCTGCCGACGCATCCGGAATCCCTGCGATTGGCCGTGGGCGCCGCCGATATCGCCAAAAAGGCGAAGATCTTCGACTCCGTGGAGGAAGCGACCAAGGGGCTGCGTTTCTTGGTGGGTACCAGCCGCCGCACGGGAAAGTACCGGCGGGATTTCGCCAACCTGCCGGACATTGGGGCCAAACTTCCGGCGGGCCAAAAGATCGGAGTCCTTTTCGGAGCCGAAGAGCGCGGGATGACGAACGAGGAATTAGGCCATTGCAACCTGGTGGTTCAAATCCCATCGGATCCCGACTACGGTTCGCTGAATCTCGCCCAATCGGTGGCGGTGGTCTCCTATCAACTGCGCCTGCTCCAAGACCTGAAAGCCGTGAAAATCGAAGGAAAGGAATTTCCGCTGGCGCCGGCCGAAGAAGTCGAGGGCATGTATGAGCATCTGGAAAAAACCCTCACCTCGGTCGGCTTCCTGCACGAGAAAAACGGCTTTCACATGATGCGGACCATCCGCCAACTCTTCGGCCGGACCCAGTTGAACGAGCGGGAGGTCCGTATACTCCGAGGGATCTGCCGGCAGGTTTCGTGGGCCACAAAAAAGCATAACTAGCTGTTATTATTAAACATATTCAAAACCGTCTGTTGACTCAAGTACACAATCAGTGCCCGCCTCGGGACAACGTTCCCTCCCTGCTTCCCCGATAATAGTCCCATGGAAGCAACAGAAGCCATCCGCAGCATTTCCTCCATCATCGATGGGGCTGGAAAGATTTACGCAGCCGCACAAGGCCATTCCGTTAAGGGCGCGGGAAACAACCCCTCCACCCCGAAGACGGACGCCGCCGGCTCGAAAAGCGGCGACTCCGCATCCGAAGGCAATGCGATGGATAAATTGCGCAAATTTTTTCAGGATTCCGGAGGGGTCGTCCACAAGGCGGATTTGGAACGCTTTATCGGTAATGACACCGAATTGAATCAGGCCTACGCCACGCTAAGAAACAAAAGTGTCTTGGCCGACGGTGCGGGCCCCAGCGCGTTCCCCGATGGGAATTACGTCCACTTCACCCGTCAGCCCGAAGAGCACGACATGATCATCAACGGCAAGAAGACTCATTACACACCGAATCAGCAGAACGTCGACGACATCTATAAAACTTTTTTTTCAACAGAAACTCCGGAAGGTTGAGGTATAAAAATGAACTATTCGAACAGTCTCAACGGCGCTCCCCTGAAAATGACGGATGTCACCGGGGACTATATCATCGACCAGGGGCCCAGCATGACGTCCTTCCTGATGGCGGGGACGAACCAGGGAAGCGACGTTTCCAAGTTGATTATCGCGCTGATGGTTCATCAGAAGTCCGAGTCGGCTGAGACGCCTTCCAAGGAAAATTCGGAGGACAAGAAGGTGACTGCGACTCCCAATGGCGGGGGCGGGTCCAATGATTCTTATGGCCTCGCAAATCTCGGAAACAGCGTAGGAGAGGCGACCAAAGGCTTTTCCAACATCGACGGCGGCAAGGCCGGTTCGGATGAGGGCTCAAGCGAAAAGCCTGCCGATCCTGCGGCTGCATCGACTAACGGCGCCACGCCGGAGACGCCTCCAGTAACGCCGCCTCCCGCGGCGGCCGAAACGCCTTCGGAGACGCCGGCGGCCGAATAAAACAGGGAAAAAGTTATTTGAAGGGATTCTTCAGAAAAATCTGCTCATCGCGCGAAGGCCCGACGGACACGACGACGATTGGAACGCCTAAATCTCTTTCGATCCGCTTGAGATAGCGCTGCGCCGTCAAAGGCAGGTTGGCGATCTTTCGAACGCCCGTGAGCGGCTCTCTCCAACCCCTCAACTTCTCGTAGACCGGCTCGCATTCCTCGAGAATGTCCACCGATCCCGGAAACTCCTTGATCGTCTGGCTGCGGCGCTTGTAGGCCACGCAGATCTTGATTTCCGGGAGACCCGACAGAATGTCCAGCTTGGTCAGGACCAGCCCCGTCAATCCGTTCACCCGAACGGCGTGGCGCAGGACCACCAGGTCGAGCCAGCCGCAACGGCGCGGGCGGCCGGTGGTCGCGCCGAATTCCGCGCCTTCCTTTCTTAAGTGGTCTCCGACGGCGTCGTCGAGCTGGGTCGGGAACGGACCGCTCCCGACGCGCGTCGTGTAGGCCTTGGAGACGCCGATGACGGCCTGGATCTGAGTGGGGCCGATGCCCGATCCGCAGGAGGCGTTGCCGGCCACCGTGTTGGAGGACGTAACGAAGGGATAGGTGCCGTGATCGACATCCAGCGAGGTGCCCTGCGCGCCTTCGAAGAGGATCTTCTTTTTCTTTTTATGGGCCTCCTGCAGCAGGAGGGCGCTGTTCTGCACGTAGCGTCTCAAGGCCGCGCCGTGCTTGACGTAGGCCTGATAGATGTCTTCGAGCGCGAACGGCTCGCCGCCCAGGATTTTTTCCAGGTACTGGTTCTTCTCGGGCAGGATCAATTCCAGCCGCTTTCGGAGCAGCTCCGAATCGACCAGGTCGCACATCCGGATGCCCATGCGCGCCATCTTGTCTTCATAGCAGGGACCGATGCCGCGCCCCGTGGTGCCGATCTTGCCGGCGCCCTTCTTCTCCTCCCGGAGGACGTCGATCTTCTTGTGGTACGGGAGGATGACGTGGGCCGTGTCGCTGATGACCAGATCTTTGTCGTTCTTCAGGAGCCCTTTCGATTTCAGGGTACGGATCTCCTCCAGGCAAACCTCCGGATCGACGACGACGCCGTTGCCGATGACGCACTGGACGCCGGGGTTCAGGATGCCGGAGGGGATGAGATGCAGGATGGTCTTGTTGCCCTTGACGACCAGCGTGTGGCCGGCGTTGTTGCCGCCCTGAAAACGGACGACCACGTCGGCGAATTCGGTGAAGACGTCGACGATCTTGCCTTTGCCTTCATCGCCCCACTGGGCGCCGACCACGACGACGTTTGACATGGGTTATAAAACGACTTTCTTGACGGAGATGATGTTCGGCAATTTTTCCAGCTCGGCCACGACCTGGGGCGTCACGTCGCCCTCGACGTTGTAGAGGGCGATGGCCTCGTCCTTTCCCTTCTCCAGGCCCAATTGCATGCGCGAGATGTTGATCTTCCTCTGGCCCAGCAGCGTGCCGATGGAGCCGATGACGCCGGGACGGTCGTGGTTGTGGATGACCAGGATCGTTCCTTCCGGGAGCGCTTCGAGATAAAAGTCGTTGATTTGAACGATGCGGGGATTCGTCTTTCCGAAGATCGTGCCCGAAACGCGCCTCTGCTCCGTCCCGTTCTTGAGCGTCACGGTGATCAGGCTGGTGAAGTCCTGATGGCCGCTGACCTTCGATTCCACGACCTTCAGCCCCTTCTCCTTGGCGAGAATGGCCGCGTTAACATAGTTGACGCTGACGTCGGAGGCCATCGGGGTCAAAAGCCCCTTCAAGAGCGACTGGGTGACGGGGGCCAGGTTGAAGCCGTTGATGTCGCCCCGGTACTCGATGGAGACCTCGGACGGCAGCTTGCTCGCCATCTGCCCCTGCAAAAGACCCAACTTCTCGGCCAGGAGAATATACGGCTGCAGAAGCTTGAGGGTTTCGCCGGACATGGAAGGGAAATTCACCGCGTTGCGGATCGTTCCCGTCGTGAAGAAGTCGGCGACCTGCTCGGCGACTTCGACCGCCACGTTCTCCTGGGCCTCGGCGGTGGCCGCACCCAAATGCGGCGTAAAAATGACCTGGTCCAGTTTCAGCAACGGGTGATCGGCCGGCGGCGGCTCCTGCTCGAAGACGTCCAGGGCGGCGCCTCCGACGATGCCTTCCTTGATGGCCCACTCGAGGTCCTTCTCGTTGACGATCCCGCCGCGGGCACAGTTGATGATAAAGACGCCCTTCTTCATCTGCCGGAAGGCGGCCTTGTCGATTAGGTTCTTGGTCTTCTCCATCAAGGGCACGTGGATGGTGATGTAGTCGGCGCGCTTGAAGAGCTCCGGCAGATCGACCAGCTCCACGCCCAGTTTCTCGGCGGCTTCCTTGGAGAGGAAGGGATCGTAGCCCAGGACGCGCATCTTAAGGCCGATGGCGCGGTCCACGACGATGCGGCCGATGTTGCCCACGCCAACGACGCCCAAATACTTGTTCGTCAGCTCGCGTCCCATGAACTTGTTTTTCTCCCACTTGCCGCCGCGGATGGAACCGGTGGCTTGCGGGATCTGGCGGGAGATGGCGAACATCATGGCGATGGCGTGCTCAGCGGTGGTCGTGGCGTTGCCCGAGGGCGTGTTCATGACCACGACGCCCTTCTTGGTGGCGGCCTCGAGATCGACGTTGTCCA
>DASUFF010000028.1:0-2430 GCA_036274695.1 bacterium
GCGAGCCCCGCTCCATCAAATCCTCGAGGGCGACGGTGCCGGTGCTGACGTAGAGGCCCGGCACGACGATCTGCTTTTCTTCGACCGCGGCGTCCGCGTGCAGGATCCACCCGCGCTCGGCCTGGACGGGGCCGCCGCGGAAGACGACCTCCTCGACGAGATCGCCGTGGCAGAAAAGTTCCTGGGACTCGGCGAATTTATCGAGCGTGATCTCGGTGGGCCGGTTGATGACGAGGCCGAAGGCGCCTTCGGCATCGTGTTGGAGGATCAGGACGACGGTCTTGGAGAAATTGGGATCCCCCATCTGGGGAACGGCGATCAGAAGCATGGGGTGATGAGAGCCGGTCTCTTTCACTCGGGGAATCATAGCAAAAGGGCGGGGAAAGACTAGACTTGTCTCGCTGTGGCTGTTCCCCTAGGATTCGCCTTAATGCCGCAAACCGTGGAAACGGCCCTCGCCGAATTGGAAAAAAAGCGGAACGCTTACTTGGAAGATTTGAAGGCCCTCGTCCGCATCCCGAGCGTCTCGTTCCCCGGCTTCCCGGCCGGCGAGGTCCAAAAGGCCGCCCGGCGGACGATGGAGGTCCTTAAGGCTCGCGGTCTTTCCAACGTCCAGATGCTGGAGATCGAAGGTTCTCACCCGGCGGCGTTCGGCGAAGTCCGCAAGGGGCCCGAATTTCCCACCGTCCTTCTTTACGCCCATCACGACGTCCAGCCCGCGGGCGACCGCTCCCTGTGGAAGACCGATCCCTTCGAGCCCGAGGAAATCGACGGACGTCTTTTCGGCCGCGGAACGGCCGACGACAAGGCGGGCATCGTGATCCATACGGCCGCCATCGACGCCTGGCTTTCCGGTACCGGCGCCTTGCCGCTCAACGTGAAGCTCTTCGTCGAAGGCGAAGAAGAGACCGGCAGCCAGCACCTGGGCGACTTCGTCCGCAAATACAAGGATCTGCTCAAGGCCGACGCGATGATCTTGACCGATACGACGAACTTCGACGTCGGCGTGCCGTCGGTGACGACGTCCTTGCGCGGTCTGGTCGCGGTGAGCGTGGAGGTGCGGTCGCTCGATCATTCCCTCCACTCGGGCATGTGGGGCGGCCCGATCCCCGACCCGGTCCAGGCGCTTTCCAAGATGATCGCGGGATTGACGAAAGAGGATGGAACAATCGCCGTCCCCGGGATCTACGACCGCGTGCGCCCGCTCACCTTGGAAGAGATCCGCCATTTGAGCGGGCTTCCCGCGGACGTCGAGCTCTTCCGGAAGCAGGCGGGGCTTCGCACCGGAGTCCACGTGTTGACGTCGCATCACGGTCTCTACGACGCCCTCTGGCGCCGGCCTTCGCTCTCGGTCAACGCCATCCAGGCCTCCAGCCGGCAGGACGCCCGCAACATCCTCTGCGATTCCGCCTGGGCGCGCATCGGCATCCGCATCGTTCCGGACATGGATCCTCAGGCGGTGCAGGACGCGTTGATACGGTTTTTAAAGGAGAGCGCGCCCTGGGGCGTGGAGGTGGTGATCAAGCCGGAGACCCGGGGAAATTGGTGGTACACGCCCGCCGAGCACCCGGCCTTCGCCGCCGCCCTTCAGGCCCTCCGCGAAGGGTACGGGCGGGAAGCCGTCGCCATCGGTTGCGGCGGATCGATCCCATTCGTCGAGCCGCTCTCGCGCGAACTGGGCGGAATCCCCGCCCTCTTGATCGGCGTCGAAGACCCTTACTCCAACGCGCACGCCGAAAACGAAAGCCTCCACCTGGGCGATTGGGAAAAGGCCATCCGTTCGGCCATCCGCCTCTACGCGGGCCTCGCCGACGTTTTGAAAAAATAACTTATTGCTTGGTGAGGATTTCGGTGCCGAGCTTGCCGGACTTGTCGTTGTAGACGGCCCACTGCCCGTTCATCGTGGCGCCGCCGTCCTTGTAATAGACGATGCCGAACCAGCCGGCCTTTAAATCCGCGTAGGAAGAGTAGAGCATCTTGGCGGCGGCGTCGTAGGTGGCGAGTCCTCCGAAGATCTGGCTGCCGATCTTCCAATCCAGCTGACAGACTTCCCCGAGCGTCTTGATGGTGATGGTGCCCGTATAGGATTCCTTGCCCGACGTCGGGACACCGGGATTCCATCCCTTGACGGCATAGTTTCCTTCCGGACAAGCGGCCCCGGCCGATGACACGAGTCCGAGCAACACGGAGACGGAGACGATGACGAGAGAGACGCGACTCATAAGAACCCCCTTTGGTGGGTGGGGACGTATCGCGGCCGGCGGTGAAAATCCAGCGTCTTAGAGGAGAATGCCCGTGAGCACGGCCTGGGCGACGGAGAAGTAGATCACCAGGCCGGTGACGTCCACGAGGGTCGCGACGAAAGGGGCCGAGGCGCTGGCGGGGTCGAACCCCAGGCGCCGGAGCAGGAAGGGGAGCATCGAGCCGGCG
>DASUFF010000029.1:0-11182 GCA_036274695.1 bacterium
TGGAGACGAAATAGAGATAATCGGTGCTCGCCGGATTCAACACCGCCCGGATCGCGTCCGCGCCGGGGCTGGCGATGGGCGTCGGCGGCAATCCGATGTTGAGATAGGTGTTGTACGGCCCCGGCCGGCTCAAATCCGCCCGGGTCAGGTTGCCGTTGAAGTTCGGTATGCCGTAGATGACCGCCGGATCGGTGGCCAACGGCATGTTGATCCTCAGGCGGTTGACGAAGACCGAGGCGATCACGGGCCTCTCCGCCTTGTCCGCCGTCTCCTTCTCCACGATGGAGGCGAGCGTCACGACCTCCTCCCGCGTCACGCCCCGAGCCGCGGCCTGGGAGGCGAAATCCCGAGCCCAGACTTCCTGAAAACGCCCGACGAGCTTCTTCAACACTTCCCCCTCGTCCTTCGGTTTGTAGATTTCGTAGGTGTCGGGGTAGAGATAGCCCTCCAACGTCGCCACCGGCAGGTTCAGGCTGCGGATGAACGAGGGATCGGTCGCCTTGGCGAGGAAGGCCCGCTCGTTCACGAGGCCCTGGGCACCCAAGACCCTCGCGATCTCCTTCAGAGACCACCCTTCCGGGATGGTGATCCGCCGGGTGGAGAAATCGCCCTTCATCAGGAGCTCGAGCACCTCCGCCGGCGTCAGCCCCGGGGGAAAGGTGTACTCGCCGGCGCGCACCTTCGGCGCCGCCTGCATCATCATCACATAAATCTTGAAGTAGCCCGGATGGTCGATCACGCCCTTGCCGTGCAGCGTCTCAATCGTCTTGGAGAACGGCATGCCCTTCTCGATGACGAGGGTCTGCGGCGCCGTCTGTCCCGACGGATTCTGGAGAAAGAAGATGAAGTGAGCCACGAAGACCGCGGAGATGACTCCTGCGGCGATCATAAGGGCGGCGATCAGTCGTCTCACGGCTCTTCCTCCGGCGGGTGTTCGGGGAGCGGCGGGCGTTGGGAATCGAGATAGCCCTGAAGGACGTGCGCGGCAGCCAGGTGGTTGATCACCTCTTTGCGCTTGGCGCGTGACATGTCGGCCTCCAGAAGGGAACGCTCGGCGGCCACCGTCGACAGGCGCTCGTCGACGAACTCCACCGGCGTATCGGGAATGACTTTCTTCATCTCCTCGACGAACTTGCGGACGCTTTCGGCCTGTGGGCCTTCGGTTCCGTTCATGTTGAGGGGCAAGCCGACGACGATCTTCGCAACCTCGTTCTCGTCGATCATCTTTTTGATGTCTCGGCAATCGGCGTCGGTCGGCCCGCGGCGGATGGTCTTGATCCCCTGGGCGATCCAGCCCATCGGGTCGCTCATCGCCACCCCGATCGTTTTCGTACCGACGTCGAGTCCCATCACGCGCACGCCTCTTATTTGAATGATTCGGGTTGAAGCCGCAAGCGAGGAAACGTTAAACACCTTCCGTGTCCAAAGTCCGCGCACATCTCTTGATAACCGGCCGCGTCCAGGGCGTCTGCTTCCGCATGTACACCGAGGAGGAAGCGCGCAAGCGGGGCCTGACCGGCTGGGTCCGCAACCTGCCGACCGGCCAAGTGGAGGCCCTCTTCGAGGGCGAAAAGGAAACCATCGAAGAGATGATCGCCTGGTGCCACAAAGGGCCTTCGACCGCTCGGGTGACGAAGGTGGAAACGACCTGGGAAAAGTATTGCGGCGATTTTACCGACTTCCGGACCGTTACCGGACCGATCTAGCTCCTTAGAATTAAAGAGTTTTCATTTGACTTAAAGGGTCGCTTCTTTATCATGGCCCGCCAAACCAACAGGGGGTTTCGATATGTCCATTTTCAAAAATGTCCGCCGGATCGCCGCCGGTTTCGCCGTCTCTTCCCTTCTCTTCACCGCGGCCTGCGGCACGGGAGGCGAGGCCTTGGTCAAGGTCGGACGCGCCCAGATCACCAATGAAGATTTGGAAACCTTGGCCCGCGTGAATCCGCGGTTGAAACCCCGCTTGGCCACGCCGCAGGGACGGCAGAAGGTTTTGGACAACTACGTCGAGCAGGAAATGCTCTATCAGGAGAGCGTGAACCGGGGGCTCAACCGCTCGCCGGAGCTCAAGGACAAGATCGCCCTCTACGAAAAGATCCTCGTGGCCCAGGCCCTGCTGGACCAGGAGCTCGATAAGAAGGTCAAAGAGTACTACGAAAACCATAAAGACGAATTCGAGCGCGTGAAGGTGGCCCATATCTTGATCCGCGGCGGATCGCCGGAGGTCGCGAAGCCCGAGGACAAGAAGACGGCCGCCAAGAAGCCGGCGCCCGCGGCGCCCAAGCGTTCCGAAGCCGACGCCTTGAAGCTCGCGCAGACCGTTCACGACCGGCTGGCCAAGGGCGAGGACTTCGCGAAGGTCGCGAAGGAAGTTTCCGAGGACGACCGCACCAAGAGCGCCATGGGCGATTTGGGATACGTCACCATCCACGACAAGCGCCTGGAGCGCTGGGGCTGGTTGCCTCTGGCCGAAAAGGCCTTCGCCATGAAGGCCGGCGAGATCTCGGACCCCATCAAGACGACCGACGGCTTCCACATCATCAAGGTGATGGAAGAAAAGAAGACTCAAGCCCTGGAAGAGGCCGAGGCGGGCATCAAGTTCCGTCTGCAGGCGGACATCCGCACCACCCTCTTGGACGACCTGAAAAAGAAGTATAAGGTCGAATATCTCTCCGCCAAGGACGAGACCAAGACGGCGGCGACGCCCGGAGCGGCTCCGGCCGCGACCCCCGAAACGGCCCCCACGGCCCCGGACTCCGGCGGCCAGCCGCCGATGCCCGCGACTAATTAAAGCTCCGACACTCCGTCCTTAGGGGGCGCGCTTCCACTCGAAGCGGTCGCCGACGTGTATGCCGTGGCGCGAGACGTAACCGCCCGGCACCTCGAGCGTCATCGTGTACCCGGCGTCGGGCTGAAGCAGCTTTTCGTCGAGCGGAACGGCGTTCTGAATGATGGAGACGATTTTTTCCTGCTTGGCGAAGATCATGTCGAGCGGGATCAGCGTGTTCTTCATCCAAAAGGCGTTGTGCGTCTCCGACGGGAAGACGAAGAGCATTCCCCGCCCTTCCGCAAGCTCCTTTCGGAACATCATCCCCCGGCCACGCGACTCGGGCGTATCCATGATTTCCACCTGAACCGTCAGAGATCCTCCCCGACGCGTCGTCATCACGACGGAATCAGCGACCCGCTGCGTGGGCGCATCAGCGCCGCAATGAAGTAGAGATAAGGAAACGAGGAAAAGAAATCCGGTTGAAAGGCGCCGTCGAATCACGCTTCCGGGGCTCCGGGGGCTGCCCCCCCGCCTTCTTCTTCCTTTTCGGCGAGCTTGGCGAAGGCGACGACCTTCTCGCTGGCTTCCAGGTGAATGAGCCGGACGCCCTGGGTGTTGCGCCCCATGGTGGAGATCTCCTTCACCTTCATGCGGATGACCTTGCCCTGATCGGTGATGAGCATCACGTCGTCGTCGTCGGTCACCTGCTTCACGCCGACGACCGGGCCGTTCTTGTCCGTGGTCTTGACGGTGATGATGCCGCTGCCGCCGCGGGATTGGACGCGGTATTCCTCCACCTCGGTGCGCTTGCCGTAGCCGCCCTCGGTGACGGTGAGCACCGTGGCCTTCTCCTTCAAGACCTCCATGCTCACCACCTCGTCCTTGTCGTCCAAACGAATGCCTTTGACGCCCGTGGCGCCGCGGCCCATGGGGCGGACGTCCTCCTCCGCGAACCGGATGGCCTGACCTTCCTTCGTGGAGAGCAGGATCTCCTGCTTGCCTTCGGTTAAGGAGACTTCGATCAACTGGTCTCCTTCCTCGACGCCGAGCGCGATGATGCCGCCGGCGCGGGGATGGGCGTAGGCCGAGAGGTCGGTCTTTTTGACGATGCCTTTCTTGGTGGCGAAGATGACGAACTTTCCTTCCACGAACTCCTTCACGGGCAGGACGGCGGCCAGGCCTTCGTGGCTGGACATCTGAATCAGGTTCGAGATCGACTTGCCTTTGGCGGTCCGCCCGGCCTGGGGGATGTCGTAGACCTTCACCCAGTGCACGCGCCCGAAGGTGGTGAAGATCAGGAGATAGCTGTGCGTGGAGGCGATGAAGAGATCGCTGACGAAGTCTTCCTCGCCCGTCGACATGCCCGTCTTGCCGTGCCCGCCGCGCCGCTGGGCGCGGTAGGTGCTGATGGGGTTCCGCTTAATGTAGCCGCCGTGGGAGATGGTGACGACCATGTCCTCCTCGGCGATCAAGTCCTCCACCGACAGCTCCTGGGCCTCGCCCTGGATTTCGGTGCGGCGCGCGTCGCCGAAGTTGGTTTTGATCTCGGTGATCTCGTCGACGATGATCGCCAGCACGAGCTTTTCGTCCTGAAGGATGGCGCGCAGCCTTTTGATCAACGCCATGACTTCTTCGTACTCGGCGATGATCTTGTCGCGCTCGAGGGCCGTCAAACGCTGCAGACGCATATCTAAGATGGCCTGAGACTGTATCTCGGAGAGACCGTATTCCTTGATCAAACCGTCCTTGGCCTCCTGCGGCGTCTTGGACCTGCGGATCAAGGCGATGACCGCGTCCAAATGATCCAGGGCGATCTTCAGGCCTTCCAGAATGTGGGCCCGCGCCTCGGCCTGCTTGAGCTCGAAGGCGGTCCGGCGGGTGACGACCTCTTTCCGGTGCTCCAAGAAGAGATGGAGCACTTCCTTGATGTTCATCGTCCGCGGCTGCCCGCCCACGATGGCCAGCATGATGACGCCGAAGGTCGATTGCATCGCCGTATGCTTGTAGAGCTGGTTCAAGATGACGCCGGAAACGGTGCCCTTCTTAAGCTCGATGACGATCCGCATCCCGTCCTTGTCGGACTCGTCGCGGATGTCGCTGATGCCCTCGACGCGGCCGTCGCGCACCAATTCGGCGATCTTTTCGATCAGACGCGCCTTGTTCACCTGGAACGGGATCTCGGTGACGACGATGCTTTCGCGGTCGCCCTTCGCCATCGGCTCGATCTCGGCCTTGGCGCGCATCTGGATGATGCCCTTGCCGGTCGTATACGCCTCGTTGATGCCGCCGCGGCCGTGGATGAAGCCGCCGGTCGGGAAATCCGGGCCGGGGATGATCTTCATCACCTCGCCGAGGGACAGCTCCGGGTTCTTCACCAAAGCGATCAGGGCGTCGCAGATCTCGGTTAAGTTATGGGGAGGGATCTTGGTGGCCATGCCGACGGCGATGCCGTCGGAGCCGTTGATCAAGAGATTCGGGACCTTGGCCGGAAGGACCACCGGCTCCTCGACCGTACCGTCGAAATTCGGGATGAAATCGACCGTCTCCTTGTCGATGTCGGCCAGGAGCTCCTCGGCCAGCTTCATCAAGCGGGCTTCCGTATAACGATAGGCGGCCGGCGGGTCGCCGTCGATGGATCCGAAGTTGCCCTGCCCGTGGATCAGCGGATACCGCATGTTCCAGTCCTGGGCCATGCGGACCAAGGCGTCGTAAACGGCCAAGTCGCCGTGCGGGTGGTACTTTTTCAGGACTTCGCCGACGACGCCCGCGCATTTTGAGAATTTTTTGTTCGACAGCAGGCCTTCGCGAAGCATTGCATAGAGGATGCGCCGATGAACGGGCTTCAAACCGTCGCGCACGTCGGGAATCGCCCGCCCGATGATCACGCTCATCGCGTAATCCAGGTAGGAATCCCTCATTTCGTCTTCGATATTGACGGAAATGATCTCTGTGGATTTGTTCATGATTGGTTGCCACTTTTTTCCGCAAATACCCCCTTAAGTCAATCCAAAACTCGTGCCAACCGACCGCCCGCAAACACAGAAAAATCAAGGCCTGGCGGTTTTTTCGATTTCCAAAAAAAATTCCAAAATGCTTTCGGAAATTACGTTGACAAGGACCGCTGAGATATAACAATGGCGACTTAGCGGGCGGCGGTCGGGAAAGCCGCATCCCGCTTGACTCAGCGAGTCACAAAATTCTGCAAGGGAGGGGGTGAACAGAAAATGACAAAAGCTGAACTGATCGCGGCCGTCGCCAAGGAATGCAAATGCTCCAAGGCGGTGGCGGAGAAGGCGCTCAACTCGGTGACCAACAACATCACCCGGGCGCTCAAGAAAAACGATCGCATCGCTCTGACCGGATTCGGAACGTTCTCCGTGTCCAAGCGTCGCGCTCGCAAAGGGAGGAACCCCCAGACGGGGGCGGAGATCAACATCAGGGCCTGCAGCGTCCCCAAGTTCAAGGCGGGGAAGGAACTGCGCAAAGCGGTGGGCTAGGAACAGGCCTCTCTCCGAGGCAATTCAATTGCTTGACGCAGGCCTCGAGCTGTCGGAAGACGGTTCGAGGCCTTCGTCTTTTCTTATGAGAATTCTGGGGATTCTCGACACCCTCAACGGACCCGGCGGCGCTTATGACCTGAGGAAGGATACGTCCCATCTCCTTCTTCTGGAATTTCACCGCCGGGGGCACAACGTTTATCTGACCGATCCGGGCGGCTTGAGCGTCGAAGAGGGATCGGTTTTCGTCGTTTGCCAAAAAATCTCCGTCCTGGAAGGAGCGCCTTATTTCGACGCCGGCCGTCCCGAAAGGAAGCCCGCCTCGGACTTCCGGCTCATCCTCATGAGAAAAGATCCGCCCGTGGACGCCGCCTATCTCCAAGCCACCCGCCTCCTGGCGATGGCCCCCAAGGGGACCTGGGTCTGCAACCATCCGGACGCCCTGGCGCGGTGGAACGAAAAACTCGTCATCCTGCAATTCCCGCGCTGGATCCCGCCGACGATCGTCTCGGCCGAAGAGCCTGTCCTTAAGGAATTCGCCCGGAAACTGGGCGGCAAGATCGTCTTGAAGGTCCTCACGGGCTTCGGCGGCCGCGGCACCCACTTGGCCGAGACCGATTCGCCGTTTTGGCCGCAGACCGTTACGACGCTGACGAAGGACGGGCGGGAACCGCTCATGGCGCAGGCCTTCCTTCCGGAGATCGCCCGCGGGGACAAAAGGATTTTCCTGTTTGACGGAAAACCGCTCGGGGCCCTGCTGCGGATACCGGCCGCCGACGGTTTTTTGGCCAACCCGGACCTCGGGGCCAGCATCCGGCCTTCGGCATTGAGCGCCAAAGAGAAGCGCCTCTGCGCCGATTTGGCCCCCTTCCTCCGTAAGAACGGCATTTTCTTCGCGGGCATCGACGTCATCGGGGAGAAGCTCACCGAGATCAACATCACCAGCCCCGGCATGCTCTGGGAATGGAACGAGGTCGACGGGACCGCACACGAAAAGGCCATCGTCGATCTGTTCGAGCGGAAGTTGAGGCGTTCATGAAAAAAACGCTGACGGCCTTTCTACTCCTCGTCTCCCTGACCGTTCCCGCCTACGGCTGGAATTTGAGCGACCATCGCGAAATCGCCCGCCGGGCCCTGGAAGACGTCGCCAAAGATTGGGGCCTGGACGTCCCTTGCGAGGTCCACCCCCTGGCCTCATTTCTGGACAAGCTAAAGCCCTTACGCGAACCGCTCGGCGATCCCTGGCAGTTCTCGGCTTCTCTGAAGATCAACCCGAAGGTCGACCTCGGCACCGAGGACTCCCTGCGCTTCCACGAGGGCGGCGCGAAGGGAAAAAAATCCCTGACGCCGATCCGCATCTTGGAGCTTTATTCCACGGATCCCGACGACGGGCGCGATCAGGACCTCTTCATCCGAGACGCCTCGGGCCGTCCCCACGCCGCCTTCGAGGACGAGAAATGGTTCGGCGCCGTCCAGGGCCCGAACTCGCAGGCCTTCCGTCACATCGAAAAGCCGCCGTTTTCTCTGGCGCATCCCCTGCGAACGCTGGGCATCCCATTCCGCTCCGTCGGCGAGGCGTCGCAACGCGCGGAGATCTATTTTCAACTGTCGCGGCTGGCCTTCGCGTTGGAAGAAGACTACTGGGGTTGGCGCTTCCTGGCGGGCGGGCTTCACTATCTGGAAGATCTCCATCAGCCGTATCATGCCGGCCAGATCACCCCCCTCCTCTTCCGGAAGGGTTTGGGTGTTCTTTTAAGCTGGGGTCGAAAGGAAAAAGGCTTCCTGGGGAGCTTCGCCCATGTGGTCTCGAACTCGCACCGCTTTTTCGAAACCTACGTCGACCGCCCCGAAGGGCGCGACGGAGGGCTTAAGGACGAAGCGCTGAAAGCCGTCGGCGGAACCGACCTGGCCGACGTCCCGGGCGCGATCGCCGACCTGGCCCGCTCCGTCCGCGACGCTTCCAATGTGCAATTCGGCCCCTTGGCCGAGGCGGTGGGCCGGATGACGGGAGAATCCCTGTACGGCAGCGAGGAATTTTTCTCGGACGGCGACGTCAGCGGCGTCAACAGCGATCCCAAGGATTTTATTTTGGAGGGTCCCGCCTTCGAAGAAGCCAACGCCGCGATCTTCGGCATCGTAATGGACCGATTCGCTTCCGCCGGACGCGTCACGCGCGCTTATATTCACGCCTCATTGGAAGATCGGAAGCATCCGAAGACGGCCGGGGAGATCCTTTTGATCTTGGATAACCTCTTGGGCCCGATGTCCGATCCAATCAAGCCGGAAGATTGAAGACCCGGCGCGTGTTCTTCGCCGCCAACGAAGCCACCGCTTCCTCCGTCATTCCCCGAAGCTCGGCCACTTTCCGTGCGACCAAACGCACATAGGCCGGCTCGTTCCTCTTGCCCCGATGGGGCTCCGGGGCGAGGAAGGGACAATCGGTTTCGATCAAGAATTTATCCTCGGCGACGGTCCGCGCCGCCTCTTGAAGCTCGACGGTCTTCTTGAACGTAACGATGCCGGAGAAGGATACGTAGAAACCCTTCGAAGCGATGTGGGCCGCCGTCTTCGCGTCTCCCGTGTAGCAATGAAAGACGCCGCCGACCTCCCAAGCCTTCGTCTCATCGAAGATCCGAAAACAATCTTCAAAAGCATCCCGGCAATGGATGACGAGGGGCTTTCCGGCCGCTCGTGCCAACGCCACGAAGTCGGCCAATCGCGCCTGCTGAATCTCTCGCGGAGAATGTTCGTAATAATAATCGAGGCCGACCTCGCCGACGGCGACGACCTTCGGATGTTTCGCCAATTCCGCCAGCGCCTCCGTCTCCCCCGCCGCCATCTTGGCGACGTCATGGGGATGGACGCCGACGACGGCGAAAACTTGGGGGTATTTTTCGGCGATGGAAACGACTTCCCGGCTGGAGTCAAGATCGGTGCCGACGTTGACGATCGCGGAGACGCCGGCGTCGCGGGCGCGCGCCAAGAGGTCGTCGATCTTTCCGTCGAAGTCCTTGAAGTGAATATGAGCGTGGCTGTCGATCAACACGGCTTACAGGGCCTTGTCGATGACGACGTCGAGAACCTTATCCTGCGGATTATAGTTGAACTTGAACTCCTTCGCCTTGGCGGGCAGGAGCATCTCCCGCAGGAAGCGATCCGGGAAGGAGTTGGCGACGCCGCAGAGCTTTTTGACGCGCTGGTCGTCCATCCATCCCTTGAGCATCAAGGCCTTGCCGTCGCGAGCGAGCTGGATGTCGAATTTGTAGTCCGGCATCTTGTCCGGGAGGTTCCACTTGAACTTGAGCGGATGATCCGGAACCCGATCGGGCAGGGCCAGACGCAGGAGGAACTGCTTGCCGGTCTCTTCGATCGTCGTCGCCATGCCGTAACGCTTCATGCGCTCCCAGTAGGATTCCTCGCCGCGCAACCGCTTGGCCTCTTCCCAGCGAACTTCCCACGGGCGGGTGTCTTCCACGGGCGTCGTATCGACGACTTCCTCTTCGCCGGATTTTTTCTTTTTCCCTTCGGGCGGGGGCGGCAGGACGCCCTTGATCAGAGAGATCGCATCGACCGGGCAATCATAAATGATATCCCAGGGATCGAACTTCCCGACGGGGGACGGACTCTTGGCGATGGCGCGGGTGTGGTCCGCGTTCATCACGAAGATGTCGGGGAAGTCGTTGCAGCAGGCGTCGCAGGCGATGCAGGCATCGCTGACAGCATACTCTTCCATCTGGGCGGCGGCTTCGGCCATGGGGTCTCCTTTTAAAGAAGAAGCTTAAATATTCCAAGGACCGAACCTCTTGTCAAGTCGGGCACTTGGCGCCTGTTACCAGTCGATGCGCTGGCGGGTCGTGTTCGGAATCATGGTGCCGATGAACTTGAAAAGTTTGGAATGCTCGTTGGTCTCGAACTCGCGCTGGGCGACGCGCGCCTTCACCTTGCCCTCGTCGGTGCCGGCGATGAACTCCACCTTCTCAAGGTCCACGTAGCTTAGGTCGATCGACACGAGTTTGCGCGTGCCGAACTGGCCGAAGATCTCCACCTTGTCGAAGCCGTCGACGACCAAGTTTTTGGAATTGCGCGCGGTGCGGAGCCTAAAAGAGAATCCGGGATAGAACACCAGCTCCTTGGCGATCTGGCACATGCCTTGATCCCAGCTCCAGAAGCCCTTGCCCTGATTGATGGGGAAGCGGACCTCGTTGTCGGAGAATTGCACCTTATAAAGGGGCGGGCGGTTGCCGTCGTCGCGCTTGAGCTCGACGCCCGTGATCTTTTTGGGGAAGGCCGGATCGGTGAAGACCTTGGCGGCCAGGAGCACGTTCGTGATCAGGGGCGGCCTCACCACCACGGGCTTTCGGGAGACGTCCAAGTTCTTTTGAAGCACGAAGAGGAGCTGGAAAAACTGTTCGAGCTTCGTCTTGCGCGGGATGGACTCGAAGATCTCTTTCAAGGCGGCGTCGTTCTCCGCCGAATCCGTCCACAAGAGCTTGCCCTCCTCGTCTTTGAGGGCGGCGAGCGAGGTCTTCACCTCGGCCAAGTTCACGTCCAGAATGGGCGGCGGCGGGGCCTTGGCCTCCGGACACTTCTCGGCGATCTCCTTATCCTCCTGATCGGACTCCTTCGCCGCCACGGCGGAAGCGCTCGAAAAGACGAAAGAAACCAGGGCCAATGCGATGAGCGAAAAACCCGCTTTTCTTTTAAAAGTCATATTGATAGCCATCGGACCCTATGCCGCCTTTCGATATTAAAAAGACACTCGAAGACCGTTGGGGCGAGAACTACTCGCTGCATGAAAGGCATGTCAACCCGCAGTTCGTGAAGGTCTTACGGACGATCGGTTTCGACAAGGTCTACAAGCGGGCCGAGGGCCAATACCTCTACGACGCCGAGGGCGGCCGCTATCTGGACCTGCT
>DASUFF010000030.1:0-85738 GCA_036274695.1 bacterium
CTGGATGTAGGGGCCGAGGAAGCCGAGCAGGCTTCGGTGCTGATAGCCCTGAACCACCGCCTGGATGTCGTGCGAGGTGAGGAGCGAGACGATCACGTCGGCTTCCGCGTTGTTCGAGGCGCGATAGATTCGGATCATCGCGTCAGTTTAACATTTCGAGCTCACCAATCCAACCTCCACTGCAGGACGCTCTTCAGGATTCCTCGGAAATACGGCTGCGGAAAAGCCCCGTTCCTCACGCCGCGATGTCGCGGGATTCGGAGATCTCCTCTCCGCCGCAGTCCTTGAAGACGTCCCGCGCCTTCTTGACCTCGATGTCGTCGGCGGCGTGGACGGAGATCAGGGCGTGGCCTTCCTTCAAACGGGATTCGTAATGTTTGGCCTCCATCTCCGGAATGCCGAGGCCCACAAGCGAGCCGATGAGTCCCCCCGCGACCGTTCCGGCCGCGACGCCGCCCAAGGCCGCCATGATGGGGCCCGCCGCGATGAAAGGGCCCACCCCAGGAATGGCCAAACTCCCGATGCCCACCAGCCAGCCGAGAACGCCGCCCAGGAGACCGACCGCGGCCCCGCCGGCGACGGCCCCTTCGGGGGCCTTGGTATGCCTCTCGATCTCCAGGTGGGAGGACGCCCCCTGGGCGAAGAGCACGGAAATCGAGCTGTTGGGGAAGCCCGCCGACTGCAGCCGGCCGACCACTTCTTCGGCCCGCATCGCGGTTGGGACGGTGCAACTGATGATTTTGGTCATGATATCCTCCTTGGTTAACGGACGATTTCCAATTGGTCGTCGACGTTTCCGGTGCCGTCCTTTCCCTCCGGCAAAGCGGCCGGCGACAAATCCGACGACGCCGGCCCGTTGATGACCTTGCCGAAAGGATCGAACCGGGACCCGTGGCAGGGACAGTCCCAGCTTTTTTCCGCGGAGTTCCACGCCACGACGCCCTTCAAATGGGGGCAGACGGCCGAGCGGACGTGGACGACGTTGTTCTCGTCCCGGTAGACGGCGAGTTTGTCGAATCCATCGCGCAGCACCGCGCCCGAGCCCGGTCGGATCCGATCGACGGAGGAGGCCTCGCCGCCGGTGAACCAATGCGCGTATTGGAAGAGGACGTTCCCGTTCTCCCGGGCGAAATTCAGGAGGGCGCCCATCGTCTTGCGGGACGGATCGTAGAGCTTCTCCCACTCGTTCTTCCGGCCGCAGATCAGGTCGGTCAGGAGCATTCCGGAGACGGCGGCGTAGGTCATCCCCGTGCCGGAGAAGCCGGTGGCGATGTAGACGTTCGGATCGTCCGACGGGTTCCGTCCGATGTAGGGCAGGTCGTCGACGGTCTCCAGGATCTGTCCCGACCAACGGGCCTCGGGCGCCCGCATCATCGGGAAGCGCCGTTTCGCCCATTGCTCCAGACGGGTGTGTCTTTCCGAGGCGTTGTCGTCCTGGCCGGTCTTGTGGTCCTCGCCGCCGACGATGAGGAGGTCCGTCTCCCGCGACCACCGGAAGACGCGGATGTAATGATACGGCTCGGCCGGGGAACCCGTCTCCTCCCAGTAGAGCCCGCGGGTTAAGGACTCTCGGGGAATGCGGCCGGCCAAGGCGTAGGACCGGTAGGCGGCCTGTTTCGTATGGATGACCACCCAATCGTTGAAGGGGGTGTGCGTGGCCACGATGACGGCCCCGCAATCGACCCGTCCGCCGGGCGCGGTCACCTGGGCGTGATCGCCCCCGCGGACGGAGGTCGCGCGGGTCCGCTCGCAGATCCGGACGCCGAGTCTCTGCGCGGCCTCTGCGAGGCCGCGCAGGTACTTCGCGGGATGGAATTGGGCCTGCATCCCGAAACGGATCGCGGGACCCGTGTCGAATCCTCCATAGGGACCCAGGGGCGCCTCCCGCGCCTTCTCCACGTAGGGAACGCCGGCGCGGCGGGCGGCCTCGTATTCGCGGTCCAGGATTTTCTCCGAAACGCCCGGCGCGGGAAAGAGATAGCCGTCCACGCGCTCGAAGCCGCATTCGATGCCCTCGCGCGACAGGATCGTCTCGATCCGGTGGATGGCGGCCGCGTGGCCGGCCGCGGCGATCCGTGCTCCCTCGTGTCCGTGAAAGCGCTCGACGCCGCGATAGCCGCCGTCGACGGCGTTGGCGAGATGGGCCGTCGTCCGGCAGGTCTCGCCGCCTCCGATCCGTTCCGCGTCGAGGACCACGACGGATTTCTTCTCCAAGCCGAGCAGATAGGCGCAGGTCAGGCCCGTGATGCCGCCGCCGACGATGCAGACGTCCGCCTTGAGATTCTCCTTCAAGGTGGGGAAGGTCGGGAGCTCTCCCGCGAGGGACCAAACGGAACTCCCCGGTGCCTTCCCCGAAACGATGACGGGTTCGTTGCGCATCGCATTCCTCTTTTCACTTCCCAGCCTTCAGGCGGGCGTCGACCTTGGCCCAGTCGACGTTGGCGAAGAAGGCCTCGATGTATTTCGGACGGTCCGCGGGCTTGTAATCGAGCAGGAAGGCGTGTTCCCAGACGTCCATCACGAGGATGGGGCGGAAGCCGGCGACGCTGCCGCTTTCGTGCAGGTTGATCCAGTGGTTCGAGATGCGGCCGTTGGATGCGTCCTCGAAGCAGATCGCCCAGCCGACGCCGCGCATCTTGCCGACCCCGGCGAAGTCCTCCTTCCAACGGGCGTAGCCGCCGAAGCAGATCTCGGTCTTGGAGGCGAGAAGGGAGCGGGGATCGGGGTCCCCGCCGCCCTTCCGCGTCATGTTGTCGAAATAGTATTCGTGGAGCACCATGCCGTTGAACTCGAACCCCAGCCGGCGTTTGAGCTCCGAGTAGGCGGGCATCTCCTCCTGGTCGACCTTGCCGTCCTTGAGGAACTCCGCGATCTGCTCGTTCAAACGGTTGGTTTCCTTGACGTAGCCTTCGTAGAGCTTGAAATGCATTTCCAGCGTTCGGTCCGAAATGCCTTCCAGCCCGGATAGGTCGAACGTCTTGGGTTTATAGACGGGTTTCGCGTTCATGGCTTCCGGTTGCCGTAGAGGTCTTCCTTCTCGGAGACTTCCTCTTCGGTACCCTCGTCGACGTCCGACGCCCGCTGCGTGCCTTGCGGCGGGTTCTGCCGGTCGCGGTTCTTGTCGAACCCCTGCTGCTGGCCCTGGTTTTGGCCTTTTTGCCCCTGCTGCGGGTTCTTGATGTTCGGGTTCTGGCCGGGGTTCTGAAGGTTCTTCTCCTGGCCCCTGCCCGTGTCGAGGTTCTGGTTTCCCATGCGGTCCTCCTTGGTTGGTTTCGGTTAACTGCGCCTTTTCAAAAATCCGAGGACGAAGCCCGCACCGACGGCGACGGCCAGCGTGCGAAAAGGGTACTTGGCAACGTAGGCCTGCGCCTGCGCTCCCAATTTATGAGCCTTCTCCTGACCCCTCTCCAAGAGGGCGGAAGCGTCCTCGCGCGTGGCCTTGCCCAGCTTGGTCACGTCCTCCATCAGTGTGGATGCGGCGTCGCGGATTCCTTCGGTCAGAGATTCTTCCCGTTGTTTCACGTTTTCTCTCATGGTCTTTCTCCTTCTTGGTTAAACGGGCGGCGGATTGCGGAATCTGGGGATGACGAGGGAAAGCACGAACAAGATCAGGAAAAGGACGAACAGGATCTTGGCGATGGACGCCGCTCCCGCAGCGATCCCGGTGAATCCGAACACCGCCGCGATGATGGCGACGATGAAAAATGTGATGGACCACGACAGCATACCGACCTCCTTTCCGTTATGACGTGACTGTACGGAGGACCCGCTTCGCGGGCAATCGGGGGAGGCCTGGTTCTAGGGTGGGGGAATGCCCGAGGTTCTCTAAGGCTCGGAATGATACCACTTAACGGCGTATTGGATGAGCTCGTTGGCGTTCTTCAGATTCAGCTTTTCCTTGATCTTCGCGTAATGCGACTCGACGGTCTTCACGCTGACGTGGATCTCCTCGGCGATCTGCCGGGTTCCGCGGCCCTGGCCGACCAGTTGGAGGATCTCCAGCTCGCGGTCGCTTAGGTTTTCCACCGAGGCGTTCTTGGCGGACGCCTTGCCGGAAGCGCCGGAGGCGAGTTGGTTTAAGAGGGCCTCGTTCATGCGCTCGCTGACGTAGACGTCGCCCGCCAGGATCTTCCGGATGGCGTTGACCACGCGCTCGGTCGCCTCCTGCTTCATCAGGTAGCCGCGGGCGCCCGCCTTGAGCACCCTCTGCACATACAGCGACTCGTCGTGCATCGACATGATCAGGACCGGAAGCTTGGGGTCTAGGGCGAGCAGGCTCTTGGTCAGCTCCAGCCCGTTGCCGCCTTTCAGGGAGATGTCGATGATGGCGAAGTCGGGCTTGGCCTTGCGGTAGCGGTCCATGGCCTCCGCGACGTCGGCCGCCTCGGAATCGAGCACCATGTCGGGTTCCTGATTGATCACCTGGGCCAAGCCCTGGCGGACGATGGGATGGTCGTCGACGACGAGGACCTTGATTTTTTTCGGATGGCCGGTGTCCGTGTTTTTCATAGGGGGTTCGCCGTTCTTAAGACGCTGTCGGGCGTCGGGTTGGAGAAGGAGCACGTCAGTACGGTGCCTCCGTCGTCGCCTGACTTGATGTCGAGCACCCCGTTGATCATGCGCGCGCGGTATTTCATGATGTGCAGGCCGATTCCGGATCCCGGCTGCGTCTCGGCGCCGCCGGTGCCGTTATCTTCCACCGAAAGCGACATCATGCTCCCTTGTTTTATCAGGCTCAAGTCTATCTTTTTCGCGCGCCCGTGCTTCACCGAGTTGCGCACGGCCTCCTGGGCGATCCGGTAGAGATGGGTGGCTAGGTCGTTGTCATCGATCAAGATGGGCTTGGGACAGACGAAGCGGCAGTCCACTCCGTAGCCGGTCGAGGTCCGGGACGCCAAGTCCTTCAGCGCGATCATGAGCGAATCGCCCTCGAGCTCGACGGGGTAGAACCCGCGGGCCATGTCTCGGGCCTGGGTGATCGACTGATCCAGGAGCTCGGCGATCTTCTTCATCTCGGGCGCCTCAGGCAGTTCGCGGCGTTCCATTTTCTGGGTGAGGACCTTCGCCAGGATCATGATGCCCGTCAAATCCTGGCAGAGGTCGTCGTGCAGATGGGTGCCGAGGCGCTTCTGCTCCTTCTCGCTGATCTCCAAGACCTCCTTCTCGACGCGTTTGCGCTCCAGGATCTCGGCCTTGAGGGTCTCGTTGATGAGGGCCATCTGCGCGGTTCGCTGCTGGACGCGCTTCTCCATCTCGTCGTAGGCGAGCTTCAAATCGTATTCCGTCTTTTTTCTCTCCAGATACTGGCCGATCTCGCTGCCGATGAGTTCCAGGGATTGGAGAAGCTCGGGGTCGGGCTCTTCGAGCCGGTTCTCGAAGAATTCCATGACGCCCAGGATTTCGTCTCCCAACCGGATGGGAAAACCGAATCCGCTGCGAAGCCCGGATTGGATGGCCAAATCGGCATTCGGAAAGTTGGGATCGAGCGACAGGTCGTGGATCCAAAAGGCCTTGCCCAGGCTCCAAATGCGTCCCGGAAGGCCGACGTCCGGGGCGAGGGTCAGTCCCATCTTCGCCGACCGGAACGGCTCGTAGGTGGCGGGCGGCCGGATCCAAACGCGGCGGCATTGGATTTCCTCTTTCTCAGGGGAAACCTCCCAATAAGCTCCGAAGGCCCAGCCCAAGCCTTCGCAGACCGTCTGAAGGATGCCGTCGAAAAGCTCCTCGGTGGACAGGTCTTTCGCCAGAAATTGAGTGATTTTGTGTTCCATCTCCTGGCGCCGTTCTGCGACCTTGCGGTCGGTGATGTCGATCGCCGACCCGATGTAGCCCAAGAGCCTGCGGTCGGAGGTGAAGCGCGGCCGTCCCGTCTCCAGGACCCAGCGGTAGCGGCCGTCCGCGCGAAGGAGCCGGTATTCGGTCCGGAAGTCTTCCCGCGCGTGGAACGCCCCGAGATATGCGTCCACGCAGGCCGCTCGGTCGTCCGGGTGCACGCCTTCCGTCCATCCGTGCCCCTGCTCCTGCCTCAAGGTGCGGCCGCGGAAGGCGAGCCAGGGCTCGTTGAAATAGTAGCAGAGGGCGTCGGGACCGGACATCCAGACCATGACGGGCGCCTGGTCGGCGACCATGCGGAAGCGGGCCTCGCTCTCGCTCAAGGCGTTCTCGGCCTCCTTGCGCAAGGTGATGTCGTAGATGTGGACCGAGACGCCTTCGCTGGAAGGGGCGATGTGGATTTCGTAGGACCGCGACTTCTCGACGTCGCTGAACTCGAACTCGGAGCCCTCTTTAAGGTCCGCCGCCTTCCGGAGGTTCGTCTCGAACTCCGTATCCTTCCATCCGGGAAAGGCCTCCCATACGCTCTTTCCGTAGAGGGCTTCGCGCGGGTACGGCAGGATCTCCTTGCTGTCCTCGTTGATGTGGGTGAAGCGGTCTTCCTCGTCCAGGCTGAAGAAGCACCCCTGCACGCTGTCCAAGATGTTGCTGATCTTGTTTTGCGAGATCAGGAGGTCTTGATAGGTCCGCTGCTGTTTTTTCAGCGTTTGGCGCAGATTTTCCGTCAGCCGGCAGATGACCAGACCGACGAAGGCGAAAAGGGTCAGGTGGAGCAAGTCCACCTTGGCCGGGATCGCGAGCGCGCCCCGCGGTTCGATGAAGAAATACGTGGCGGCGAGCAGGCCGGCCAGGACGGAGGCGACTCCGGGGCCGAGTCCGCCGTACCACGCCGCGACGATCACGACCGGGTAATAAAAAACGAAAGGGGAGAGCGTCGGGCCGAAAATCGGCGCGGCCAGGGAGCTCAAGATCGTCGCCAGGCCCACGGAAAGGAGGGCGAGCCCGTAACGGAAAACGGGCCCGCGCCCCATCATCCTGCCGGGGGCCGGATTTTTATCCTTCGGCGCCATTGAAAAGGAAGTGTAGCCCTCCGGGGACCCGGGGTCAAAACGAGTCCCGGTTTGACCGGAAGGCCCGAGGGGTTTATGGGTGAAGGCCATGGCGAACTCCACGAAGACCGAGCAGAAGGCGTTCATCGCTTTGCTGGGTCTGCTCGTCGTCCTCGTCTGCTTTCTCCTTTATCCCTTTTTGAACGCGATCATCCTGGCGATCGTCTTCGCCGTCCTCTTTCAGCCCGTCCATCGAAGGTGTCTGAAATGGACGGGCGGCCGCGAGAACGTCACCTCTTTTCTGTCGACCGCTGCGGTGGTCGTCTTTCTCGTGCTTCCGCTGGCGGCGTTCCTGACGCTGGTGGCCGGCCAATTGGCGGATTTGGCGGCCGACCAAGCTCCATCGACGCAGCCTTCGGTTTCCGACGTCATCTTTTATCTGCAACGGAAGCTTACTTACCTGAGCGGAAAATTCGAGAAATTTATCGGAATCCAGCTCGATCTGGTGCCAGTCGTCCGCAAGGGAATGTCTCAAATCGGACAGTCCGTGGCCCGCTATTCCCCTCAGGTCCTGGCCGGGACCGCCAATTTTTTCCTGCATCTTTTCGTCATGCTGACCCTCCTGTTCTATCTTTTCCGGGACGGGAAGAAGTTCATCCAGGCCTTGATCCGCATCACGCCGATCAAGGACCGCTACGAGCGGAAGCTGGCCGGGGAGATTCAGGAAACCATCGAGGGCGTCTTCTACGGCAGTTTTCTCACGGCCCTTTTGCAGGGAGCGGTGGCCCTGGTCGGGTTCTTCGTCATCGGAGTCGAGGGCTCCTTCGTCTGGAGCGTGATCACGTTCTTCACGTCCTTCCTGCCCACGATCGGGACGGGCGCCGTGACGGTGCCTCTTTTCATCACCCTGCTCCTTCAGGGAAATACGACGAAGGCTCTGGCGGTGCTGGCGTACGGCGGAATCGTCATCGGCGGCATCGATCAGGTCCTTCGCCCCTTCCTCATGCGCTCCAACATCCACCCGATGCTCCTCTTCCTGGGCATCTTCGGCGGGCTGGTCGTTTTCGGCCCGATCGGGCTGCTTTTGGGGCCCTTGCTCATGGCCCTCGTGACCGCCACGATCAGGATTTACGCGGAGGATTTCGCGGGCGTCGACCTCCCGCAGGTGACTTCGGAGAAAAAGCCCAGAAGCGGCAAAACTTGACTTCGCGCCGCATCGTCCTAAAATTTAGCTTACTTTCCAACGGAGGGGATTATGGCCAACACCGCCAAGGAACGGACCCATCTCAAGGACCTGTCCAAACACACCGCGGAATTCCGCCAGAAGGCGGCCGCCCTGGGCCACGACGTCCAGGAGCTGGGCACCATCACCAAGGAGGTCGCGCGCGACGCCGCCGGGCTCCTGGGGGATAACGCCGCCGGGTACTATCGCGAGGGCATGAAGACCGCCCAGAAGTGGGGGGAGGGCCTCGAAGAGAAGATCCGACAGAAACCGGTCCAATCGCTTCTTATCGCCACGGGCGTCGGTCTCCTCCTCGGGGCGCTGCTCCGGAGACGTTAAAGGGAATGGAAGAAACTCCGGGCCCGGATTTCGTCGGCCTCGCCATTGAACGGGGGAAAGCCGCGGTCAAAGACGCCCTTTGGAAGGGCGTGGCCTGGCTGTTTCTCGTCGCGGTGGCGGGTCTGCTTTTGTTGATGGCCGCCGCCTTCGCGTTTTACGGGGCGGCGTTGGGGGTCGGCGAGGCGCTGGGCCACCGCGTTTGGCTGGGCTACCTGATCACCGGGACTGCGTTTCTCCTGCTCGTTTTTTTCGCCTTACTGATTCAAAGATTCCGGTCGAAAAGGAAGAAAAAGGTTCTCTTCCGCAAGACGGCGGAATCCACGGACCGCTTGGTCGGGATCTTCGATCCCCGTCCCTGGATACGGGATCACCCGTGGCAGACGACGAGCCTGGCCGCCTTGGGCGGGTTCGCGGTGGGCTTTCGGATGGAAATGCCGGGGGCGGGCGCCTCCGCGGCACCGACGTCCGAAGGGGCGCTGGGCAAGCCTTCCTTCCTGGACGAGCTGATCGCCGCGGGTCTGGAGATCCTCAAAAACGCGCTGACTCCCATCCTGGCCACCGAAGTCGCCAAGCGGATCAATCAAGAGGAATAAGGAATACCGGCTATTGCAGGAATTCGCAGCCGACCGGCGGCGATTCGCTGTTCAACGCCTCGCAGGGCGAGTCGGTGATGGCCTTCTTGCAGCCGTCCACGGTTTCCTGAGTTACCTTCAGGTCCGGGGATTTTTTCAGGTTATCCGCGATGCCGGCGGAAATCTCCTGAAGGCATTGGTCCTTGTTGAATTGAGCGTTGTCCTTGTTGCAGGTCTCGTATTTGCCGCAGATCGCCGGCGCCAGCGTCTTGCCGATCTCCGCCACGTCGATCGCCTTCGGGGCGCTCGAAACCATCTCCTTCATCTTTTCGGGAGAACATTTCGTGCATCCCGAAAAGCCGGCCGCCGCAACGACCGCCACTGCCAACATAAGAATTTTCTTCATGATCCCCTCCTGAACGGTCCGCCCAAGCTACCAGTTTTACGAGGATTTGAAAGATAAAAATCTCCCGAAGCGGTAGGATAGCCGACGTGGCTTCCTTGAAGAAACGCCTGCCCGCCAACGCCCCCGGCGACTTCTACGTCGACGCGACCTGCATCGACTGCGACACCTGCCGCTGGATGGCGCCGGAGACCTTTGCCGAGAAGGACGGCAAGTCCTACGTCCACACCCAGCCCGGCGATCCGGAGCGAAGGCTGCGCGCGCTCAAGGCGCTGACGGCCTGCCCCACGGCGTCGATCGGGACGGAGGCGCGCCACGACATGGCGCCGGTCTTCGAAGCGTTGCCCGACTCCATAGAAGGCAACGTCTTCCACTGCGGCTTCCACGCGGAGGACAGTTTCGGCGCGGCCCCCTATCTCATCGTCCGTCCGCAGGGGAATATCCTCATCGATTCGCCCCGGTTCGCGTCCCCGCTCGTCAAGCGGTTGGAGGCGCTGGGCGGCGTGAAGACGCTCTTCCTCACGCACGGCGACGACGTGGCCGACCACCGCAAGTTCAAGGAGCATTTCGGCTGCGAGCGCATCCTGCACGCCGGCGACGTGCGCGCGTCGACCGAAGACGTCGAATTCAAGCTGGAAGGGGAGGAGGCGGTGCGCTGGGATAAGGAGATCCTCTTCCTCCCGACGCCGGGACACACGAAGGGCTCGGCCTGCCTTCTCTATCGCGATCGTTTCCTCTTCACCGGCGATCACCTGGCCTGGGACGACGACGCGAACCGGTTGGAGGCCTTTCGGAACGCCTGTTGGTACGATTGGAAGGTGCAGCGGGAATCGATGAAACGCCTGGCGGACTACTCCTTCGGATGGGTCCTGCCCGGACACGGGCGGCGCGTTCACCTGCCCGCCGACCGGATGGCGACCGAACTGCAACGCTTGGTGGAGTGGATGGCGTGAGGTGCCGGCCCAGCGGAGGGGGAGGGATTCGAACCCCCGATACCCGTAAGGGTATACCTGATTTCGAGTCAGGCGCCTTCAACCAACTCGGCCACCCCTCCGCTCGAACGGCACCGTGTCTCGACGGCGAGAGGGGTGTACTAGACCTTTCAGTTCGTCTTCAAGCCCTTTCGCTCCAGGGACCTGGCCTTTTCCGCGGTCTTCTTCCGATTCACCGTCTTTAATTTTTCGCGCTGCTCGGGTGTCAGGAGGGCCTGAAACTTGGCGTCGCTCTCGGTCTTGACGGCCTCGCGTTTCGCGCGGAAGTCCTCATAAAGGGATTTCAGCTTCTTATCGCGCTCCTGGTAGATCGCTCGAAGCTTCTCCTGTTGGTCCGCCGTCAGGTTCAGGTCGCTGGAGAGGCCTTGCGCGCGGCTTTCGGCGCGTTCCCGGCGCGGCTGAGGAGCCTCTTGCGCGGGATGCCATTCCGCCGTTGCCGCGGGGCCGGCGCAAAGAGCGACAAAGGCAAAAAACAGGGCCGACGTTTTCGAAAGGCGCATGGATTCCTCCTTCGGAAGTGTGCCTGGTGACGGGTTAGACAGACGCCCGCCCGGCGCTGGGGTATTTGAAACGATTTCAGAGCAATATCAAGCACGTGGGGCGCCGACACTTTCGGGCGCTTCCTTTCGTCTAATCCCACAGGAGGAAAGGTTATGAAAAAAGGATTGGTGATCGGCGCGTTGGCTTTGGGATTGACGGCCGGAGGAGCGGCTCTCACGACGTCGCAGGACCTCTTCGCACACGCCAAGGAGTTCAAGGCCAAGATGGAGGAGCGCCAGCAGAAAAGGCTGGAGAAGATGACCCGCGAGCTGAACCTGACCTCGGATCAGAAGGCGAAGATCCAGTCGCTCTTCAACGATCAGCGCGCGAAGATGAAGGCGATCCGCGAGGAGACGCATACGAAGATGCTGGCCCTGCTCAACGCCGACCAGAAGGCGAAACTAGAAAAATGGCGTGAGGGGAAGCGCAAGAAGGACTAGTCTTCCTTTGTGGCGCCGGAACGCGATGATTTCGAGGAGTTTGTCCGAGGCCAGCGGGAGCGCATGCTTCGGCTTTGCGCCGGGATCCTGTCGGATCCCGGCCAGGCCGAGGACGCCGCCCAGGAGGTTTTCGTGAAGGCCTACCGCGCCTGGGAGAATTTCCGCGGGGAGAGCTCGCGGTCGACCTGGCTCTACCGGATCGCCGTGCGCCACTGCGTCGATCTGCTGCGCTTCCAGCAGCGTCTGCGCCGGATGTTCGCCACCGAAGGCGACGCGGCCGCGGAGGCGATGCAGGAGGCCCCCGGCGCGGAGGGCCGGCTGCCGGGATTCGAGACGGCGGTGGAATCGCGCATCGCCGCCAAGGAGATCCTGTCGGCCCTGCCGGAAGGGGACCGAGTGCTTCTGTCCTTAAGGGAGATCGAGGGATTGTCGTACGAGGAAATGGCGCGCGTTTTGGAGATTTCGGTGGAGGCCGTGCGTTCGAGGCTCGCACGCGCGCGACGCGCGCTGGCGCGCGTGTGGGAGAAAAGGCTTCAAGAGGGATCATGAAGAACGGCGACGAACATCTGCAGGTTTATCTTTTGGACGATCCGGAGACGGACGCCTCCGGGCGCCGCTCCATCGAGGCGCATTTGGCGGGCTGCGCCGATTGCCTGCGTTCGCTGGAATCCTACCGCCGCGCCCGGCGGCTGATCGCGCCCCCGGAGGTTTCGCCGGAAATTTCGGAGGTATCGACGGGGGATTTCGTGGAAAGGGTCTTTTCCAAGGTGGACGCCAAGCAAGCCTCGTCGCGGGAGGCCGGCAAACGCCGCTCGGTCTGGGCCTGGCCGGCCGCGGCCTTCGCGCTCGCGGCGGCGTTCGCGGCCGCCCTCTACTTCGGGTCCGCGCGGCCGGAGACGGATCAGGATCTGCTGGCGGGCGGGAACGAAGACTTTTATGAATGGGCGACGACGTCCGCGAGCCCGTCCGACGAGGACGTCTTGAAGGTCGTCTTGGAGGATCTCTGATGATTTCCTGGAAAACTCTGCTGGCGGGCTTTCTGATCGGTCTCATCGCCGGCGGCGGCTGGGGGGCGTGGTACGCGAAGGAGCACGGGCACTTCTGGGACAAGCCCGGGGGCCGCGAGGTCCGGCTTCTGAAGGAATTCACCCGTGAATTGGATTTGACGGACGCACAACGCGCGTCCGTCAGCGCCATCCTTCAAAGCCAGAGAGGGAGGATCAAGGCGATTCGCTCCGAAATCCGCCCGCGCATGGAAGAGATCCGGGAGCAGGCCGGCGGAGAGATCCGCGCCTTGCTGGGCCCCGACCAGCAGGAGCGCTTCGATGTCCTGCAAATGCGCATGAAAGAGGAAAGGCGCAAGCGCGAGGAAAACCGCTGAATCGATAAAAATTAGACGCTTTCCCCTTCCCGCCGCAAGGCGTTACAATACCCCTATCCCTCACGTCAGGACGATCCACCGGGAGGCGCTTGTGCGCGCGGCATGGCTTTTTGTCTGCGTGCTTTTTGTATCCGCGACGCTGCTGGGCGGCGGGCCGGCGGGGTGCGGCCAGACGGCCACCGAAGAACAGGCGGCCGTCGACACGGACGGCGACGGCGTGGTCGACGAAAGCGACAATTGCACGGCGGTCGCGAACGCGGACCAGGGCGATGCGGACGGCGACGGCGTCGGCGACGCCTGCGACGTCACCGCCTGCGAGGAGCAGGGCTACGATTGCCAGAGCCCTCTTTTTCTCTCCTGCGAAACCAAATCCGATTGTCTTTGTCTGATCGACGGCTGCGGCGAGACCTCGGGCGGCGTTCTGGACGCCGACCGGTTGGATTGCTGCAACGGTTTCTGCGTGAGCTTCGTCGATACGCCGCTGGAAACCTGCGAGGACCTGGCCGAGGCCGCGCCCGCCTGCTCGGAGACGGGCCACGTCTTTCCCGAATGCGGCTTCAGCGTCGGATGCGACGGCCGGGTGGCTTCCCCCGGATTCTTCGAGTGCCAGGCGGGCTGTTGCGGAAGGCGCCTGCCGGCCTTCATCGGCGAGGGCGAGCCCTGCGTCGCAGATCCCCTCTCCGAGCCCCAGTGCGATTTCGGAATGGCCTGCGTCGACGGGACGTGCGCCAAGATCTGTCCGGACGACGGCGCGGGCCAAGCGATCCTGACCTGCGAACAAGTGGCCCTGTTCGGTCCCGAGGGCGATTGCGGAAATTTCGGTTACGAGCCTTGCGATGAGGAGACGGGTTGTTGCGGCGCCCCGTTGCCGGCCGGTCCCTGCGACCCGTATCCCAGCTGCGGCGACGTCGGAAACGATTGCGCGGCCGTCGGCCTGGAAGGAGTCTGCGCGACGCCGGACGAGTGCTGCGTGTTGCCACCGGAGCCCTAATGACCATCACAAAGCCGATTCGTGCGCCGATCGCCGTTTTGCTGGCCGCGGTGGCCCTGGTGGCGGAGTGCTCCAGCCCCGGGGCGCCTCCGAGGCCGCCGGCCGAGATCCCGGGCTTGGTCGCGTTTCCGCAAAGCGTGGAGATCGACGTATCGACCATCTCCTCCGGCGCCGTTCCCGCGGCGCTTTCGACGCCCAAGGCGGCCGTGGGGGCGGGCGGGGAATTCTCCAGCGCCATTACGACGGGCGCGGACCTGATCCGCACCATCTACAAGGTGTTCGTGGAGATCGGGTTGAGGCCGCTTACCCGCGTCCAGGCGCCGGTCGATCCGACGGTGACGCGGTTCGAAGCGACGGTGACGGAAGGGGCCACGCCGGGGGATTTCAAGATCGATTTTGCCGATTTCGACCTGGACGGCGACGGCGCCTCGGAAGGCTGCACCGGCTGCACCTGCCCGACCGGCTGCACCGGCGTTTCCTGCCCCGCGTCGGCCCCTCTCGAAAGCCTCAAGCCCGTCTGTTACCGCGTCTGGTTCCGGGAGGAGGGGGGATCGTCGTTCACGCGGCTGATGGCCGGCGTCTTCGAGCGGCTGGCGGTCGCGGACGACGCGGCGACGCCGGAGGACGAGAACAATCCCGGCGCCGGCCGTTTCCGCCGGTTCGGTTTCAACTTCGGGGACGTCTCCAGCGACTTCGCCTCTTTCTACGATTTTCTCGATCCGGACGATCCTCTGAACCGCTCTTCGGAGGTTTTCCTAAAGACCGTGACGGAGGACCCGGGCGGGGCGATCACGACGTTCAACCATCTGGACGCCGTTCAGATCGGGGACGCCCCGCAAAAGACCGTGCGCGTGACGGCGGGAGCGGCGTCCAGCCCGCCGAACGAGGTCTTCAAGTACCGGGGAGGTTTCCGGGAAGATGAAGACTTCTTCAGCGGCGTCATTCAAAATCCCTCCGAGCTTTTGGAGTTCTGCGCCCGCATCTCGACAGGCGACGCGGCGGAGGATCCGGGCGCGTGCGACGCCCTCGGGATTTCCGTCGTGCCTTTGCCGTTCCTGAACTTCGCCTCGGAGGACGACGTCGCCGTTCCGGCGGGATTTCCCGAAACGCCTACTTTTTAGATTGTCTTAAATTCCGGAAAAAACGGGAGAGGATGTCCCCGCATTCGGTCTTCCGTACGCCGCGGGCGACTTCGATGCGGTGATTGAGCCGGCGATCCCCGGACAGGTCATAGAGGGAGCCGCAGGCCCCGGCCTTGGGGTCCATCGCTCCGAACACGAGACGTCCCACGCGCGCCTGGATCAAGGCGCCCATGCACATCAGACAGGGCTCGAGCGTGACGTAGACGGCGACGTCGTTCAGCCGCCATCGCTTCAGCTTCCGCGCGAGCTTGCTGATCAGATAGATCTCGGCGTGGCCGAGAGGGTCGTTCTTGGACTCGCGAAGGTTGTGGGCGCGCGCGAGGACCTTTCCGTTTCGGACGGCCACGGCGCCGATGGGGGCTTCCTTTTTTGCGGCCGCCTTCTCCGCCTCCCGGAGGGCCGCCTCCATGAATCGTTCGTCACTCAAAAATTCAGCTCCTTGGCGGAGAGTTGATCAAGAAACGACAAGAAATCATACAAAATCGTATTGACCGGCGTCGGCACGCCGAATTTTTTGCCTTCGCGCACCAGAAATCCCGCGAAGGTCTCGTGCTCGAGCCGGCGGCCGCGCTCGAAATCTTGGAGCATGGAAGGTTTCACCGACCGCAGCTCCTCGCTGGAGAGCGTCAGGTGGCGGTCGATCAGGTCCTCCGCCAGCGCGACCCCGTGTTTCGCGGCTACGGCGAAGACCTCCTTCATCGCGTCTCCCAAAAGCTTTTTCATAAACTCCGATTCCAGGACGGCGCCGACCGTCGCCCGGGCCACCGTGCAGACCTGATTGAAGGCGGTGTTCCAGGCGAGCTTGGTCCAGAGGTCTTTTTGAATGTCGTTGGAGGCGTTCACCTCGATCCGGGCCTTATGGAAGGCTTCGACGACGTTCCACAGCCGAGTCGACTTCGAACCGTCCATCTCGCCGATGGAGACGGTGCCGCGGGCGTTGTGCAGGATCACCCCCGGCTCGACCACCTCGGCGCCGATATAGCAGACGCAGCCCAAGACCTTGTCCTTCCCGAAGGCCTCTCCCAGCTTGATCTCGTTCTCGACACCGTTCTGGAAGGAAAGGAAGAGCGTTTCGGGTCCGGCGACGGACCTGATCAAGTCGATCGCCTTGTCCGTATCGTAGGATTTGACGGCCACGACGGCTAAGTCCGGCGGTTCATAGTCGGCGAGAGGGACGGCCGCGTCGACGGCTTTCACCCGCGCGTGGAAATCCCCGCGGAAGCTTTTGACGACTAAGTCGTGCTTCTTCAGGGCTTCGAGCGTCTGGCCGCGGGCCAGGAAGGTGACGTCCTCCCCCGCGAGCGTGAGTTTCGTCCCGTAATAGCCGCCGACCGCGCCGGCGCCGACGATGAGGATGCGCATCATTTCATTTTACGACAGATTCGCGCGAAATCCAGGTCAGGCTTCCGGCTCTTCGGGGGCGATCTCCTTCTGGGCCTTTTGCCCCAAGGGCGCCCACAGGGTGGCCTGGAGCCGGGGATGGAGAGGCATACGCCCGTTGCGGGCGTTGTCCGGCCGGTAGAGGAGGGCGCTGACGATGGAGGGTTTGTCCTCGCTCTCCTTCGAAACGGAGATCGTCACCACGGGTTCCCGGGAGAGGGGATCGTCGGTCTCGAAGACCGACAAGGCGCTGACCAGCAGGATCTCGCGCTGCGTCGACGGGAAGGGGCCGGAGAAAGAAAATCGCCCGTTCTTCATCACCATCGGGATCTCTTCCTGCGAGCCCTCGGGCCTCATCAGTAGGGCGCCCAATTCGTCGTCAGGCCGGTATTGGCCGCATTCGTAGATCAGGGTGGCGATGAGGGCCGAGAACTCCAGGGCCTTGATCCGGTCCGAGAATCCGGCTTTCAAGTGGTAGCTGCCCGTCGCCACCTCCCAAGACTCGCGGTCTATGAGGACGCGCTGCGAAATTTCGGCCGTTTCGCCCCACAAGCCGGCCTCGAAGGTCGCCATTTTGGAGTTTCTCAGATCGATGGTGACCCGGCGCGGGTCTTCACTGCGCATGAACGTCGCCTCGGCGAATTCCGGTTGGTTGTTCCCGCCCCGGTAGGATTGAAGCATCCAGCCGGCGGCGGGCTGCGGCAGGGGCTGGGGGAACATGTGGTCGGTCAGATCGAAATAGCGCCGGAAGTTTTCGCAGTCTTCGAAGAGGCGCGTGGCGACCTCGACGGTGGCTTGGGCCCCCTCCCGGTCCAGCATGACCCGGCGGGCGAAGGCCGGCTCGGTCACGGAGCCGTTCCACTTGGGAACGATCAGGCTCCCGCTGGACGGGTAGGGAACCCAGGCGTTCAGCAGGGGTGCGCACAGAAAAGGGGCGTTGAAGGACATGGCCCACTATCGGACCTTTTGGAAAGAAGTTGCGGGGTGCCGTCTTACTCGAAATAGCAGACGTACTCGCAGATCCCGCCCTCGGCGGTGATCGTGAAGGCCGAGTTTCCCGGAATTCGGAATTCCTGACCCGATTCGTGCGCCGTCAGGACGCCGCTGGCCTGGACGACCTTGCATCGGCCGGCGGTGATGACCATGCGCTCCGGGGCTCCGGTGTTGAATTTGTAGGTGCCGGGATAGATCAGCCCCAAGGTGAACTTCTTTCCGTTCTTGTCGTAGACGGAATGGCTGACGACCTTACCGTCGAAATAGACGTTGGCCTTGGCGTCGACGCTGACGTTTTCGAATTTCTGCGCGGGTGCGGTCATGGAGTCCTCCGTGAATTCATGTAGGGGCGAGGTAACCTCGCCCCTACTCGTAACGCAAGGCTTCAATCGGATTCAATTGCGAGGCGCGTTTGGCGGGATAGATGCCGAAGAGCAGCCCGATCGACGAGGAGAAGAAGACCGAGAGGAAGACGGACTCCGGGGAGATCGACGTGGTCCAGCCGGCCACCGCCGACAGGACGGCCGTGGCCAGCCACCCCAGCGCGATGCCCATCACCCCTCCCACCACGCTGACCACCACCGATTCGGCCAGGAACTGGAAGAGGATGTCGTTCGGCTCCGCGCCCACCGCCTTGCGCAGGCCGATCTCGCGGGTGCGCTCCGTGACGGAGACCAGCATGATGTTCATGATGCCGATGCCGCCCACCACCAGCGAAATCGCCGCGATCGAGGCGAGCAGGGCGGACATCGTCCTACTGCTCTCCTCCATGGCCTCCTTGATGTCGGCTAAATTGCGGACCTGAAAGGCGTCCTGCTGCTGGGACGGAGGCACGCGGTGGCGGGAGAGCATCAGGGCCTGCGTCTCTCCCTGGATGGCGTCGATGTCGTCCGGGTGCTCCGCCTCGATGTCGATGGAATCGACGTAATCTTTCCCCAAAAGCCGGTGCATGGCGGTCAGGACGGGCACGGCGACGACGTCGTCCTGATCCCGAAAGCCGGTGGCGCCCTTTTCCGGGAGGATGCCGATCACGCGGAAGTTCACCTTGTTGATCTTGATCATCTCCCCCATGGGATTCTGGTCGCCGAAGAGGTTTTTGACGACGGTCATGCCGACCACGGCCACCAGCGCCCTCCGGGCGTTCTCCTCGTCCGTGAAGAAGCGCCCGACGACGGGCTCGGCGGCATGCATCTCGGCGTAGGAGGCGGTGGCGCCTTGGATCTGCGTGTTCCAGTTGCGGTCCTCGAAGGTGACTTGACCCCGGCCGTTGACCAGCGGCGAGGCCCGCTTGACGCCGGGGATGGTTTGGATCTCGGTGGCGTCGTCCAAGGTCAGGCGGGTCACCGCGCCGGCGTCCAGGGCCACGCCGCCCACGCGGACGGCGCCGGGTCTTAAAGAGAGCAGATTGGAACCCAAAGAGGCCAATTGTTGCTGGATGGCCTTTTGCGCGCCGGAGCCCAGGGCCAGCATGGCCACGACGGCGGCGACGCCGATCAAGATGCCCAGCATGGAGAGGCCGGCCCGGACTTTATTCGCCGCCAGGCTGCGAAACCCCTGCTTGAAGTACTCCCATATCTCTTCGAGGCGCGAGCCGCGCTCGTTGGTCGGCGCTTCGCCGACGGGCAATTGAGCGGATGCGTGCAACGGTCCGTCCAGCCTCTCGTCCGATTGGATCTGGCCGTCCCTCATGCGGATCAGGCGCTTGGCGTGCTGTCCGATCTCTTCTTCATGGGTGACCATGACGATCGTGATGCCCATGGCGTTCAGTTCCTTCAGGATCGCCATGATCTCCGCCTCGCTCTTGGAGTCGAGGTTGCCGGTCGGCTCGTCGGCCAGGATCATCCGCGGCTTGTTGATGAGGGAGCGGGCGATGGCCACGCGCTGTTGCTGGCCGCCGGAGAGCTCGTTGGGCCGGTGATGGGACCGGGTGCCCAGGCCCGTCTTGTCCAGGAGCATCTTCGCGCGCTCGTCGTCCAGTTCATGCCGGGAATACAGGGTGGGCATGGAGACGTTCTCCACGGCCGTCATGCGGGGCAGCAGATTGAACTGTTGAAAGATGAAGCCGATGGTCTCCCTCCTTAAGACGGCCAGCTCCTTCTCGGAGAGGTCGGCCACCTCGCGTCCCTCCATCTTGTAGGATCCGCTGTCGGGCACGTCCAAGAGGCCGATGACGTGCATGAGCGTGGATTTTCCGGAGCCCGACGGGCCCATGACGGCGACGAAGTCGCCGGCCTCGATGGAGACGCTCACGCCTTGGAGGGCGTGAACGGTCGTATCGCCCATCCGGTAGCTCTTGCGGATGTTCGTGAGTTGGATCACGTCGCTCCCTCGTTACCGCCCGCCGCCCCTCGGCCGGCCCATCGGCGAGAAGGGGCTCGCGTTCTGGCCGCCCGCGGCCTTGAACTGGACGATCAGGATCGTCTCTCCCTCTTTGAGGCCCGAGACGATCTCTGTCCGCTTTCCGTCGTTCAATCCCGTCGTCACCGTCCGCTCCTCCGGCTTGCCGCGTCCCTGCTTCACCAGGACGATCGCCTTGCCCTCCCGCTTCTTGACCGCCTCCGAAGGAATCAAAAGGACGTCGGGCTTGGAATCGACCAGGAAATTCACGTTGGCCGTCATGCCGCTCCTTAAGACCTCGGGCGGCAGGTCGGGGAGGACGTCGATGATGTAGGTGGTGACGTTGTTCACCGTCGTCGCGTCGTAGGCGATCTTGTCGACGTGGGCGGGAAATTCCTTTTGAGGGTAGGCGTCCAGCGTGATCTTGGCGTCCTGCTTCAGTTTGACCTGGGCGATGTCGGTCTCGTCCACCTGGGCCTTGACGGTCAGGCGGTCCGACATGACGAAGAGGGCGTCGGTGCCGGCGAAGGTCTGGCCCTGCTGGACGTTTTTCAAGATGATGGTGCCGTCGATGGGCGCCAGGACCGGCGTCGCATTGTAGAACTCCTCCCAACGTTTCAACTCCGCCGGGCCGCGCGCGCGCGCGGCGTCGAGCAGGGCGGCGCGCTCGGTCGAACTCATCCAGCCCAGCACCTGGCCCCGCTTCACGGCGTCGCCTTCCTCGCTCAAGACTTGCTCCACGCGCCCGGCGATGGGCGGCTTGATCTCCAGCCGGTTCTCCGGCGCTACCGTGCCGGTGGCCAGGATGGTGACGTCGATCTGGCCGCGTTTGACGGAGACCTCGCGGTATGTGGGCGCCTGGTCCGATTTCTTTTTCCAGACGAAGACCGCGATCAGGACGAGGACGACGACGCTTCCGGCCACGGCCCACTTGACGGGGAATTTACGTTTCTTGCCGTTGGTGGTGTTCATTTAAGGTAGGACCCCCTTGCCTTGAGCCTGCTCCCACGCCGCCTCGGCGATGATGCGGTCGCGCCGGCTCTGCAACACGGCCTTTTCGCGGTTGATCAGGTCGTTCTCGATGATATCCCAGTCCTGGAAGGAGAGCAGGCCGTTGTTGTATTGCGCGCGCGCGATGTCGGCCCGGACGGTGGCCGCCTCCAGGAAGGATTGATCGGTCTTGAGCCTCTCCACTGATTCCTCATAGGCCGTGTAGGCTTGCACCAGCGCGGAGCGCACCGCAGTTTCGGTGTCCGTTTGATTGAAGCGGGCCGCGGCATCCAGGGCCTTCGCGCTCTTCACGTTGTAGAAATCCCTCCCGCCGTTGAAGATCGGGATGGAGAGGTTGGCCCCCACCGACCAGGCGCCTTCGGTGGGGAAGAAGGAATCGTCCTGGGTGCCGACGGCGGCGTTGACGTTCAACGCGGGGAAGAAGGCCGAGCGCGCGGCGGTGATGGTTTCCTTGGCGAATTTCTTGCGGCTGACGGCGTCGCGGTAGTCCGGCGTGTCCCGCATCATCGCGTCCAGATCCGCCGGCGGCTTGGGGGAGGTGAGGGGAATGCCGCCCGCCACATGGAGGCCGTCTCCGGAATCGCGTCCCAGCGCCTTGGCCAATTGATGCTGCGCCGTCTTCACGTCGTCCTTGGCCTGGAGGCTCCCGAACTCCGCGTCCTTCAAGTTGGCCTGGGAGAGGAGCAGCGAGCCCTTGTTTTCCTGGCCGCTGTCGAAGCGGAGCTCCACCATGTCCTTGTTGTCCTTGCGGCGTTTGATGATTTCCCGGGCGAGCTTTTGGGAGGACTGGGCGAATTGGAGGCCGGCGAAGGCCGATTTCAAATCGAAGCTGATCTTGGCGGCGGTGCCCTCCAAGGCCGCGGAGGCGATGCCTTCGTTGGCCTTGGCCTGGTTGACCCTGGCCTTGTCGGCGAAGCCGTTGAAGATGTTTTGGCTCGCCTGAAGGGACGAGGAAAAGGTGGAACGGTTATTACCGGTGGTGAAGGTCGACCCGGTAGGGACGATCGTCCCCGCCGCATTGAACGAATCGCTGTTGCTGTAGCCTAGATTGCCCGCGACCTGAGGAAAGAAATTACTGCGCGCCGACTTGGTCAGGTAGCGGGACGACGAGACTCTCTCGCGCGATGAGTTCAACTCCGGATTCACTCGGGCGGCCTCCTCCACGCATTGCTTCCACGTCAACGTTTCGGCGCCCGCGGGGGCCGCGGAGAGGCCCGCCAGTCCCAGGGCGGCCAGAAACGAAAAAATGAGGGGGATTTTCATTGTTTCTTAGACGGCGGCCAATCCCTAAAAGTGTCGGGAAAAACGGGCCCTTGGGAAATCCCCTAGCATGGGTTAATTTGAAAAGGCATGAAACATCTCGCCCGCGCCCTACGTCATCGAAATTTCCGTCTTTTTTTCGCCGGCCAGTCGATTTCGCTCATCGGGACCTGGATGACCCAGGTGGCCACCGGCTGGCTGGTCTACCGGCTGAGTCGTTCGGCGTTCTGGCTGGGCGTTTCCGGATTTTCGGGGCAGATCCCGGTCTTCCTCTTTTCCGCCTTCGCCGGCGTTTGGGTGGACCGTCTGAACTTGAGGCGGGTGATGATCGCCACCCAGGTCCTGGCGATGCTCCAATCGCTGACCCTGGCCTTTTTGACGCTGACCCACCGGATTACACTGGTCCAATTGATCGTCTTGGGCTTCGCGCAGGGTCTGATCAACGTCTTCGACATGCCGGCCCGCCAAGCCTTTGTGGTCCACATGGTTTCGGACAAGAAGGACCTGGGCAACGCCATCGCGCTCAACTCCTTCATGGTGAACGTGGCCCGACTGGTCGGTCCCACGCTCGCCGGAATACTGATCGCCGCCACGAACGAGGGGATGTGTTTTTTGGTAGATGGGTTGAGCTACGTCGCCGTGGTGGCGTCGCTGGTCCTGATGACGCTCTCCCTTCCGCGCAAGACCGGTCCGCACCCGGGCGTCTTCCATGAGTTGAAAGAGGGCGCTCGCTACGCCCTGGGTTTCCCGCCGATCCGTTACGTCTTGTTATTGCTGGCCGTCTTCAGCCTTATGGGCATGCCGCATGCGCTCCTGATGCCCGTCTTCGCCTCCGAGATCTTCCACGGCGACGCCCATGCGCTGGGCATGCTGTTGGGCGCCTCGGGTTTCGGGGCCATCTTAGGCGCCGTGTTCCTGGCCTCGAAGAAATCGGTACTGGGATTGGGCCGCATCATGGTGACGACGGGCATCCTTTTCGGCGCCGGCATCGTCTTGTTTTCGCTGTCCCATATCTGGTGGCTTTCATTGTGCCTGCTTGCCGTCACGGGGCTTTCGCTCATCATGCTCGTCGCCTCCGCCAACACCTTCCTCCAGACCATCGCGGAGGACGCCAAGCGCGGCCGGTTGATGAGCCTGTTCACGATCGCCTTCATCGGCATGGCGCCCTTCGGCAGCCTCCTCTCGGGATGGATGGCCAAGAAGATCGGCGCACCGCACACGCTGCTGATCGAGGGCGTGTGCTGCATCGCCGGGGCGATCGCCTTCGCGAAGGTCATTCCGGCGATGCGGATTCACGTAAGGCCGATTTATCTGGAGAAGGGGATCCTGCAGGCCGAGATTCCGCCGGCGTGACGGTCCTGGAGGCAAATAGTTCTTGGTTTTGCGCTCCCCGATGATAACATTTTTCCCGATGACGCCTTTCTCCCGTATCGTGAAGGCCGTGGCCCTGGCAACCCTCCTGGGGTTCTGCAGCATTTTGGCGGATCTTCATTTGGAGGAAACCTCTCCCCAGCAGGCCGATTCCTGCTGCATGACCTGTTGCCCGGCTCATCATTTGGCTCCGTCTCCCGTCGTCGTCTCCCAATTTAATGACGCCCCCCCGACGTGGCAGGACCTGCCCGTGATTCGCTGCCTATCCGTCGATTTGACCCCGTCCGTCTTTCACCCGCCGCAAATCGTCTCCTAGCTCCTTCCTTTCCGTTTTCAGCGTCACCGCTTTTTCGACGGCCTCATGCGTCCGCACGGGGCCAAGGAGCATTTTGTGAGACCGATTTTATTCGCCCTGGGGGCCCTGGGCCTCCTCTTGGGGACGTCTCCGGCGTTCGCCGAACCGTCTTCCTGCGGGATTCGCTCCGCTCAGGACATTTTGGATTGCGTCCTGACGCATCATCCCGACTTGGCCGTCTCCCAGGCCGCCGTGGAGCGCGACATCGAACTCGCCGCCGTCGCCCGGCAGCGTCCGAATCCGGAGCTGGAGAGCAAGATCCTCGCCGGGACGAGCTCCGCCGCGGACGATCTCGAAACGGAGACCCGCCTTCTGCACACGGTGGAGTTGGGAGGAAAGAGGAAGGCGCGCCTTCGCGAGGCCAAGGCCTTCGGGGAGATCGCTGTCGCGGACCGCCAAAAAACGCGCGAAGAGGTCGCGCTGGCGACGGTCTTGGCCCTCCATCGCCTGCGCCAGATCCGGACGGAGCGCGCCTATCTCCGCGAATCGCTCGAGTCTTTTGGGCGCATCTTGGGTCAATTGAAGACGCGTCCTCTTCTTTCGCCGGAGCAATCGGTCTCGCAGTCCGTCTTCGAGATGGCGGCCGAAGAATACCGATTGAAAGAAACGACCCTGCTCGCGGAAGAGAACGGGCTGAAGAGTTCGCTGGAGCTGGCGACGGGGCTGCCCTTCGAATCTTTACAACGCCATCTCCCCGCCGCCAAGACCTCCTGGCCCAAAATCGGCGGCGACGGCGGCCCGGCCGCCGGCGCCGGCGATTTGCAAAAGGCGAAGGCCGAGACGGATCGGGCGTCGGCCGGGTTGGAGGCCGCCAAGAGCCTCTCCTGGCCGGATCTTAAAATAGGCCCCACGGTTCAGACCGCCAATCCCTCGGGCGCCGGCCGCACCGGAACCTCGGTCGGTGGTACGATTTCGCTGCCGATTCCGTTGTTGAGCGTGAACGGCGGCGGGCGCCGCTTTGCGGCCGCGGAGAAGGCGCGGGCGGAGCTGAACCTCCGCGCGACGAACGAGCGCCTGGCGAAGGAACGTCAAAAACAGGTCGAACGCTACCGAAGCGCCGTCAAAATTTTCTCCCAATTCCGTTCCCGCTCCGCGTTGGGTGCGAAACACAAGGCCGTCGACGACCTCTTCGAACGGGGCCTGGCCCCGAGCGCGCTCGTCTTGGAGAGCCATCGCCAGATGATCGAGATCATTCGATCGCTCGACGAACAGGAACTCGCCGCGTTGGACGCCCTCTGGCGCATCGCCATCCTGGACGGAAAGCTGACGGAGGCGAAATTATGATCCAAAAAATCATCCGATTTTCCGTCTACAACCGGGCCGTCGTCCTGGTCTTGACAGGGCTTCTCGCGGCCGCCGGGTGGATGGCCTTCCGGACGCTTTCCATCGACGCGCTTCCGGACATCACCAACGTCCAGGTCGCCGTCAACACGAGGGTGGACGGCCTGGCCCCCGAGGAGACGGAACGCACCATCACCGCCCGCGTCGAGTCCGTGATGAACGGAATCCCCGGCGTCGCGAACGTCCGCTCCCTCACCAAGTTCGGGCTTTCGCAGGTGACGGTGAATTTCGAGGACGGCACGGACATCTACCGCGCCCGGCAGCAGGTGTCGGAACGCCTCCAGTCGGTGGCGCCGGACCTTCCGGAAGGAGCGCGTCCGCATCTGGGGCCGATCACGACGGGACTGGGCGAAATCTTCTTCTACACAGTGGAGGCGGACGCGCCGGCTTCGGGCGAGGAGCGCGTGGCGCAGCTCATGGACCTGCGCGCCGTCCAGGAATGGACGGTCCGCCCGCGGCTCATGACGGTGAAGGGCGTGGCGGGCGTCGATACGACGGGCGGCTACGAGAAGCAGTACCACGTCCAGCCGGACGTGAAGAAAATGGCGGAATACGGCCTGGGCTTCGACGAGATCGAGGCCGCCTTGGAGAAGGCCAACCGGAACGTCGGCGGCGGCTACGTCCAGCAGGACGGAAAGATGTTCTTGGTCCAGGCGCTCGGACTTTTCCGTTCGGAAGAGGACATCCGGCGGGTCCCCGTGAAGTCCCTCGAAACCTTGAAGACGGTCGTGGTCGGCGACGTGGCGAAGGTGTCGCCGGGCTATCCTCTGCGCGTCGGCGCGGCGCTGGTCGACGGCCACGAGGCGGTCTTGGGCATGGTCTATCTCCTTTCGGGGGAAAACAGCCGGATCGTCGCCAAGGAGGTGGCTCAGAAGGCGGAGGAGGTGAGGAAGATCCTCCCTCCCGGCGTGCGCCTCGAGGTTCTGCACGACCGCTCGGAGCTGGTCGACGCCACCTTGAACACCGTCCTGCACAATCTGGCGACGGGGGCGGCCTTAGTCGTCGTTATATTGCTCCTGCTCGTGGGGAACCTCCGCGCGGCCCTCATCACCGCCGTCATCATTCCGCTCTCGCTCCTCTTCACCTTCCTCCTCATGAAGGGAAGGGGGATATCCGGCAACCTCATGAGCCTGGGCGCCCTCGATTTCGGCATCATCGTAGACGCGGCGGTGATCGTGGTGGAGAACTGCGTCCGCCGGATTCATGAATACTGCGGGCGTCTGGGAAGAAGTCTCACCTCGGAGGAGTTGAAGGAAGCGGTGACGGACGCCACCGTCGAGATGCGCCGGGCCTCCGGTTTCGGGGAAATCGTCATTCTGGCCGTCTTCTTGCCCATTTTCGCGCTCACCGGCGTCGAAGGAAAAATGTTCCACCCCATGGCGGCGGCCTTTTGCTTCGCGCTGCTCGGCGCCTTGATCTTTTCGTTCACCACGGCCCCGGCGCTGGCGTCCCTGTTTCTCACGGGAAAAATGGTCGAAAGAGAGCCGTGGCTGATGCGTCTCTTCAGCCGGCTTTACGCGCCGGCCTTGCGCTATGCGATGAAGCGGAGGGGGGTCGCCCTGGGCGTCGCCGTCGCATCCGTCCTCCTCGGGACCGTCCTCTTCTCCCGCCTGGGCGCGGAGTTCCTGCCGCAATTGGACGAAGGCTCGATCGTCGTCATGTTCAACCGGGACGTGAACATCGGGATCGACCAAGCGGTGTCGTTGCAGGCGCGTTCCGAAAAAATCATCCGCGGGTTCCCGGAGATCCGAAAAGTGTTTTCCCGCATCGGAACGGCCGAGGCCGCCACCGATCCAATGGGCATCTATCTTACGGACACGTTTGTCATGTTAAAAGACCGGAGCGCGTGGCCCGAGATCGACGGGCACCGCCGCACGAAGGAGGAGCTTGCGGAGGCGATCGTCGAACGGGTCGAAAAGGAAATCCCGGATCAGGGCCCGGTGATTTCACAGCCGATCCAGATGCGTTTCAACGAGCTTCTCGAAGGCACGCGCGCCGACGTGGCGGTGAAGATCTTCGACGACGACCTGTCGCGCCTTCTGGCGTTTTCCCAAAAGGCCGAGGAGCTTCTGAAGGATTTGCCCGGCGCGGGCGACGTCGAGGCGGAGCTTTCGGACACCTCCAAGGTCCTGCGCATCGCCCCTTACGAAGACCGGCTGGCGGCCTTCGGCATCGGCGCGTCGGTCGTCTTGGACGCGGTCAGCACCGGCGTCGGCGGAAAGGAAGCGGGCTTTCTCTACGACGGCGTCCGCCGTTTTCCCATCCTCATCCGATTGAGTGAGAAAGACCGGTCGGACCTACAGACGCTCAAAAGCCTCCCCGTCGAGGTGGGGTCGAACCTGACGATCAAGCTGGGCGAACTCGCGCATCTCGAGTTCGTCGACGGCTTCGGAACGATCCTCCGGGAGAACGGCAAGAGACGGGCCGCCATCCTCATCAATCCGCGCGGCCGCGACACCGAGAGTTTCGTCGACGAGGCCCGTGCGGTCTTGGAGAGCCGGGTGCCGCTTCCCGTCGGGTCGTACTACGAATGGGGCGGCAATTTCAAAAACCTGGAGCGCGCCAAGGAGCGTCTCTTGATTTTGGCGCCGGCGGTGCTGGTCTTGGTTTTCCTGATGATCTTTTTCGTCTTTAGGAATCTTTTTCAGACCTTTTTGATTTTCAGCGGCGTCCCCCTGGCCCTGGTGGGGGGCGTGCTGGCGCTGAAGTTAAACGGCCTGACGTTCAGCCTCTCGGCGGGCATCGGCTTCATCGCCCTCTCGGGCATCGCGATCCTGAACGGGGTCGTGCTGATCAGTTATTTCAACCAACTGAAAGCGGGCCGGGGATTGTCCGGGAGGGAATTGATCTTCAAAGGGTCGATGCTGCGGCTCCGGCCCGTCCTCATGACCGCCTTGGTCGACATTTTCGGTTTCCTGCCGATGATGCTCTCCCACGGCATGGGGGCGGAGGTTCAGAAACCGCTGGCGACGGTGGTGATCGGCGGGATCATCTCATCGACCCTTCTGACCTTATTGGTTTTGCCTGTCCTCTACGAATGGAGGGAAGAAAAAAATGACAACTCCCTTCGCAAGCCTTAAACTCCGTTCCTCAGCCGACAAACCTTTAAGAAAGGGGAAATTCATGTTCACGAGAATCAAAACCGCCAACGGAAACGTTGTTCTAAACGCCGGCAGGATCATCGCCATCGCCGATAAGGGCGAGCAAAAATACGAGATCACCGTCGATCAAGGCTCTTCGGTCGGCTCTTACATCACGGACCGAGAATCGGCGAACAACCTGCTGCAGGAAGTGGAAGCGAGCTTCGAGTTCGGCGGAAGATAAGGCGCGCCCGCTTCAATTTCCCCATTCTCTTTTTCGGGCGTTTTTTTCCGGCAAATGACAGCAACTTGTGGCCCGGCGCCTCGATACGACCCTCCGCTATGGCGCTGACATCCCCGCTTCTTTGTTTGCCGGCGACGACTTTCTCCCCGCAGGGCGTCGGCTTTCCCGGCGCGTCTTACGAGCCGCTGTCGCAGATGATCGTTTCCGCTTCCAAGGACGACGACGGTCCCTCAATCGGCGGGGCACCGACGACGCCGCGGGAATCGGCTCTCGTTGCCGGGGAAAGGGAGACGGAAGCAAGTTCCCGGTCGACTTATTTGGGCCGCAGAGCGGCGGTGGCGCGTCTCAGCTCCGTTTATGTGTCCCGCGGCAGGGCGGGAGACGCCGCAAACCTCGCCTTGAAATGGGCCGTCATGGGGAGTTTGGCTTATTTCCTCCCTTCGCCTTGGGGCTGGCTCGCCGCGGCGGCGGCCATGGGCGCGATGGCGGTTTTCAACACGGCTCGCTTGGGCGCCTATTTTAGTACCGCACCGAAAAGTCCCAGGCGCTACGAGGCCAAGTATGGCGTGTTGATGAGGCGGATCGATTTTTCCTGGAAAGAGATGGTTCGATATTCCCGCGACGGGACCGCCCCTCTCTACGAGCGGCAACGGCAGTATCGGGAACTTTTGGCGGAAATTCGCTCGACGATGACGGAACTGGAAGCGTTGAGTTTGTCCAATCCGGGGCGCGTAATGGCCCGCGGAAGCGTCACCGGGATCTACCTGATGCTGACGACGCCCTGGAAGGATGAGGGTTTGCGCCATCGGTACGAGCGCGAGTCCCTGGTGCGCTCCTGCAGGCGGTTCGTGAATTCCCTGCCCGGGGAGTTGCCGGTCCTGCCTCCGGAATCCGAGGAGGCGGGAAGCTATCGCGAATTGCCCGCCCGACTTCGCGTGGAGGTTCCGGAGGAATTTTCCGATTTCGAAGACGAACTGGCCGAGATCGAGGATGAGCGCGAGGAGAAAAAAGGGCGCTCATAAGACAGACCGCTTCATTTTCATTTTGTGCGCCCGGTAGGAATCGAACCTACGACCCACAGCTTAGAAGGCTGTTGCTCTATCCCCTGAGCTACGGGCGCTAACCAGCAACCCCCTACGTTACACTTCGGGGGCGATTACGCTTCGCTTCATCGAAAATCCAAAGCCAGCGCCCTGTCCTAATGGCTTCGCCATTAGGGCGGGCGGCTTCAAGCGGCCTTCGGCCGCTTGAGCGCGAAGTTAAAGGTAAAACCCCCTTATTTCAATCAAAAGGAAATACGCGTATAGGCTTTAGCCAATGAGCCATCCCCAAGATAACGCGCGCCATCGTGTGGTTCTTCTGGGCGGCGGCTTCGGCGGCCTCTACGCCGCCCAATCGATCCCAAGCGACTCCCCGATTGAGGTGACCCTCATCGACAAGCGCAACTTCCATCTCTTTCAACCTCTTCTCTATCAAGTCGCCACCGGAGGCCTCAGCCCCGGCGACATCGCTTCGCCCCTCCGCGCGATCCTGGCCAAGCGCAAGAACGTGACGGTCCTCCAAGTCGAGGCCATCGACCTCGATATTGCCGGCAATCAGGTTGTTCTGAAAGACGGCGCCGTTCCTTACGACACGCTGATCATCGCCACCGGCGCCAGCCACCATTACTTCGGCCACGACGACTGGGCCGCCCACGCCCCGGGCCTGAAGACCGTCGAAGACGCCCTGGCGATCCGCCAGAAAATATTTTCCGCCTTCGAAAAGGCCGAGCGCGAGACGAATGAAGAGAATCGTCGCGCCTTGCTCACCTTCCTCCTGATCGGCGGGGGACCCACGGGCGTGGAGATGGCGGGGGCGCTGGCGGAACTGGCGCACGACACGCTCAAGGGCGAGTTCAAGCGCATCGATCCGACGTGGGCGCGGATCGTCCTGATCGAAGGCGTCGACCGCATCCTGCCGCCGTATCCGGAAAAGCTGTCGGAAAAGGCGCGCGCGTCGCTGGAAAAATTGGGCGTCGAGGTCCGCACCGGAACGTTGGTGACGGAGGTCCGCGACGGCGCCGTCACGATGAAACGGGGCGAGGAGACGGAGACCATCGAAGCGGCGACGATCTTTTGGGCCGCGGGCGTTCAAGCCTCGCCCGTGGGAAAGATTCTGGCGGCCAAGACCGGCGCGTCGCTCGACCGCGCGGGACGGGTCTTGGTGGAAAAAGATCTCACCGTCCCCGGTCATCCCGAAATTTTCGTGATCGGCGATCTGGCGAATTTTTCCCATCAGGGCGGCAAGCCCTTGCCGGGCATCGCCCCCGTCGCGATGCAGCAGGGGAGGTACGTCGCGGATCTGGTTCAACGCCGGATCAACGGCGCTCCGCAATGGCCGTTCGTCTATCAAGACAAAGGCAGCCTGGCCGTCATCGGCCGGAATGCGGCGGTGGCCGATTTGGGAAATCTCCGATTCAGCGGCTTCCCCGCGTGGCTCCTCTGGGTCTTCGTCCACATCCGCTACTTGATCGAGTTCGACAACAAGGCCTTGGTGCTCTTCCAATGGGCCTGGAATTACCTCACCCGCAAGCGCGGGGCGCGGCTGATCACCAATGAATAGAGCGCTCTCAAATTGAGAATCGAGACGTCAAAAAGGGTGAGGTTTAACCCTTCCTAGCCGGAAATTTCGGAAGGAAATCAACGGCACGCCTGTTGCTTTGGCATCTGGCATGCTTCGCCTTCTTTCCGCTTGGATCGGTCTCTCGGGGGTGCCGGTGCTGCTGGCCCTGCTTCCCTTCGCTCCGGCGCGGGTGACGGCCCACGCACCGGTACATGCGGCGGTTTGGGAGATCCGGGACCGGCAGAACGCCGAGGCGGAGGCGTTGAAGGATCGCATCGAATCTCTGCAAGCGCGCGTCGATTCCGCGAACGCCCGGTTGACCGCCGCGATCGCCGCCCTCGAATCCGGCGACCGATAAACCTCCTCGATTTTTCAAAGGCCTTAAGCTAGTCACCCACCTCCATGACGGAGACCGCCGCATCCGAAGTCTTGAAGGAGATCGACCGACGCAAGACCTTCGCCATCATCTCGCATCCGGACGCCGGAAAGACGACGGTGACGGAGAAGCTTTTGCTCTTCGGCAACGCCATCCACATGGCCGGCGTCGTCAAGGCCAAGCGCTCCAAACAATTCGCGCGCTCGGACTGGATGGAGATCGAAAAGCAGCGCGGGATCTCGGTGGCCTCCTCCGTCATGCAGTTCCAGTACGGCGGCAAGGAGATCAACCTGCTGGATACGCCGGGCCACCAGGATTTTTCGGAAGACACCTACCGCGTGCTCACCGCCGTCGACAGCGCCCTGATGATCATCGATTCGTCGAAGGGCATCGAGACGCAGACCAAGAAACTGTTTCAAGTCTGCCGCGACCGGAAGCTGCCCATCATCACCTTCATGAATAAGATGGATTTGGAGGCCCGCGACCCGTTCGAGCTGGTCGACGAGGTCGAGAAGGTCCTGAACCTGCCGTGCTTCACGATGACGTGGCCGATCGGGCAGGGGAAGGGCTTCAAGGGCGTCTACGACCTGATGGAAAAACGAGTCCGGTTCTTCGACGCCGGCCAAAAGACGAGGGACTTCGAGCAGAAGTTCTATTCGGATCTCGACGATCCGGAGTTGAACGAGGCGATCGGGCCCGAATTGATCGACAAGCTTAAAGAAGACTGCGAACTCCTGACCGGCGCGGGCCACGATTTCGACCGCGAACGTTACCTGGCCGGCAACTTAAGCCCGGTTTTCTTCGGCTCCGCCGTGAACAACTTCGGCATCCAGGAACTGTTGGACGCCTTCGTCCGCCTGGCGCCCGGCCCGCGCCCGCGGCCGGCGGAGACGCGCGACGTGAAGCCGGACGAGCCGAAATTCACCGGACTGGTCTTCAAGATCCAGGCGAACATGGATCCGAAGCACCGGGATCGCACGGCCTTTCTGCGCATCTGCTCGGGCGAATTTGTGCAGGGGATGACGGCCTATCACGTGCGTCAAGAACGCGAGTTCAAGATCAACAACGCCCTCCAGTTCATGAGCAAGGAGCGCAAGAACGTCGACCGCGCCTACGCGGGCGACATCATCGGCATCCACGACAAGAACTTAACAATCGGAGACGCCATCACCGAGGGCGAACGCTTGCGCTTCACCGGCGTGCCGCAGTTCTCGCCGGATCTCTTCGCGCGCGTGGATCTGAAGAATCCCATCAAGAACAAGCAGCTTCAAAAGGGCTTGGAGCAGTTGGCGGAGGAGGGGACGTCCCAGATCTTCCGCCGCAAGAACACGTCCGAGACGTTCATCGGCGTGGTGGGCCAGCTCCAGTTCGAGGTGGTGAAGTTCCGCCTATTGCACGAGTACGGGGCCGACGCTGTCTTCACCCCTTTGCCTTACGCCCTGTCCTGCTGGTACCATGCGACCGACAAAAAGGTGATGGAGGACTTCGAGGACTACTACCGCTCGCAGATCGTCTACGACGTGCGCGGTTACCCGATGATCCTCTTCAAGACCGAATGGGAACGCGATTACATCCAAAAGAATCAGCCGAAGGTGGCGTTTTACTCGAACCTCATCGCGTACGAAGCCGAGTGCGCCTAGGGTTCGTTTCCGCCGCCGCCTTCCTCCTGATTCCCCTTTCGCTCGCCGCCGATACGGTGACGACGCCGCACGTCGTAGCCCGCATCGTCTCCGACGCCGCCGCCGTGGCGCCGGGGTCGTCCTTCGGAGTGGGCCTCGATTTCACCCTGAAAAAGGGCTGGCACACGTATTGGAAAAATCCGGGCGATTCCGGCGAACCGATGAAGGTGACCTGGAAGGTTTCACCGGGACTCTCCGCCGGACCGCTGTCGTACCCGCCGCCCGAGCTCATCCAAATGCCGCCGCTGGCGAACTTCGGCTACAAAGACCAAGTCCTCATCTTCTCCGACATGGCCGCCGGCGCGGATTTGACCCCCGGCGGTTCGATCGAGATCCAGGCCGACGCCACGTGGCTGGTCTGCGAGGAGACGTGCATCCCGGAAAAAGGGAGTTTTTCGATCACGCTGCCGGTGGCCGCGGCTTCGTCGCCGGGCCCCGATGCGCCGCGCTTCCAGGCCGCGCGCGAACGGTTGCCCAAACCCGTGTCCGCGGCTCGGGTCGAGGTTTCCGACAAGGGATTGTATCTCGCTTTTCCGGAGGGGATCGAGCTTCCCGAGGAGACGTCCCGGCTCTTTTTCTTTCCCGAGACTCCGGGCGTGATCAAGAACGCCGCGGAACAGGTGGCCTTCAAGGACCGCGGGAGGCATTTCTTGCGGCTCGTCCCCGACCCGGGGATGACGAAACCGCCGGAGCGCCTGACCGGCGTTCTGGTGACGGGCGAAAAGGCCTACGCCCTGGGCGAATTGCCGGATCATCCGTCGGTGGTGGCGTTGCCTCCGCGGGCCGCGTCGCGGACGCCGGCCGAAGTCCCGTCGGGCGAAACCGCGCCGGCCGTAAAATCGGAAGCACCCGGCTTGACCGCCGCCCGCGCCGTTCCCTTCGCCTTCCTGGGAGGGCTTCTGCTCAATCTCATGCCCTGCGTCTTCCCCGTCCTGTCGGTGAAGGTTTTGGGCTTTTTGAAAAAAAGCGGCGGCGATCACCGGCGCGCTCGGACTCACGGATGGGCCTATGCGGCGGGCGTGGTCCTTTCCTTCGGCGTCCTGGCCGCGGCCCTGCTGTTCCTTCGCTGGAGCGGGGAGGCGCTGGGATGGGGGTTCCAGCTTCAGTCGCCGCTCTTCGTGCTTCTCATGATCTTCCTGCTCTTCTTATTGGCCTTGAGCCTCCTGGGACTTTTCGAAATAGGCGGATCGCTGATGGGCGTCGGCTCGAAGCTGGCGGGACAGACCGGCCTCTCGGGCTCCTTCTTCACGGGCGTTCTCGCCACCGTCGTGGCCACGCCGTGCACGGCGCCGTTCATGGGACCGGCGGTCGGATTCGCCCTGGCCCAGCCGGCGGCGATGGCGCTCGCCGTTTTTCTCGCGGTGGGCGTCGGGATGGCGCTTCCTTACCTCGTGCTGACGCACGTGCCCGCCCTTCTGTGGCGTCTGCCCAAGCCCGGGCCGTGGATGGAGACCTTCCAACAGGCCATGGCCTTTCCTTTGCTCGCCACGGTGGTCTGGCTCTTGTGGGTGATCGGCCGGCAGGCCCCGGGGGCGTTGGTGACGATCCTTCTGGCGCTTTTAGCTTTGTCCTTCGGCGTGTGGCTGGGCCGCCGCGTGCGACGGGCGAGGCCGGTGGCCTTGCTGATCGCGGCGGCGGCCGTGGCCTGGGCCGTCGTGGAGGTCCGCGGGGAGATACGCGGCGCGGCGTCCGCGCTCGCGACGACGGCGGGTTGGGAGGCCTTTTCGGAGCGACGAATCTCCGCTTTGCGCGCCGAGGGTCGTCCCGTCTTCGTCGATTTCACCGCCGCCTGGTGCCTGACCTGCCAGGTGAACAAAAAGACCGTCTTGGAACGGGAGGACGTGCGCCGGGCCTTTTCCGATAAGAACGTCGCGCTGATCGAGGCGGATTGGACCAATCAAGACGCGGCGATCTCCAAGGCCTTGGAGGCGTTCGGGCGCCAGGGCGTTCCCCTGTACGTTTACTACCCGCCCGGCGGCGAGGCGAAAGTATTGCCGGCTTTACTGACCAAAGCGATCGTGCTGGAATCCTTGGAAAACCAACCGTGACATAAGGAGGATCCCGTGAAGTTTTTCAAACCGCTTTCGTCTTTCGTCCTTGCCGGCTTTTTCCTTTGCGCCTTGGCCACCTGCCTCCAGGCATCTCCCAAACCCGGCGACGCCGCGCCGGATTTTACGTTGAAGGACAGCGACGGCAAGACCCAAACGCTGTCTTCTTATAAGGGAAAATACGTCGTCCTCGAATGGTTCAACGAGGGCTGCCCCTTCGTGAAGAAGCACTACGAATCGGGAAGCATGCAGGCGCTTCAAAAGGAGGAGACGGGCAAGGGCGTGGTGTGGCTCTCCGTCATCTCATCGGCCGAAGGCAAGCAGGGCTTCTCGACGCCGGAGCAGGCCAATGCCGCGCGCAAGAAGTGGAATATCGCCTCGACGGCGACCCTTCTCGATGCGAAGGGCGAGGCTGGAAAACTCTACGAGGCCAAGACCACGCCGCACATGTTCGTGATCGATCCCGAGGGGAAGGTCGTCTACATGGGCGCCATCGACGACAAGCCCACCTCCGATCCGGCAGACGTTAAAACGGCGAAGAACTACGTGAAGGCGGCCTTGGACGAGGCGATGGCGGGCAAGCCCGTGGCGACCGTTTCGACGACGCCCTACGGCTGTTCGGTCAAGTACTAGCTTCCACTACGAGCTACCACGTCAATTCCATGGGGGCGGCCAGGGTCGGTCCCTTGTCGACCGACGCGATGACGAAGAGTTTTCCCTTCGAAACGGCGAGGCGCAGATTTTTCAGGCGTCCGGCCGCATTTTGAAATTCCTCGGGCAGGCTTTGGGTGACGAACATCGGCGCCGAGAAACGGTCCTTGCCCAAGTCGTAGATCAAAAGCCCCAGGGTCGTTCCGTATTCGAGGTAGGTGGGAAAGATCAGGGCATTTCCGAATTGGACCGGCGTCTGGAAGGTGTCGACGAGGCCGCGTTCCAGTTGGATCGTCCCTCCCCGGTTTTGATCAAAGACCGGGCTTCCGCCGGCGCCCGAGTCCTTCCTTTGGGCCAGCCGGACCATCGTCAGGTTGATCTTCCAATAATTGTCGTTGTCCTCGTGCGCGAGCACGGCCAGGTCCCGGCCGTTGTCCAGGCTCATGACGTGGACGGGCGTCACCTTGTCCGGCATCGTCCAACTGAAGATTTCCGGGGATTCCCCTTCGGCCGGCTCCAAGGATTTGAGGGTGATCTTGCCGCCGGCGTACGTGAAATAGCCGATCTTGCCGCCGACCTGGGTCAACCCGCTCAAGACGGATTCCTTGGCGATGTAGTGCCGCTTGGCGATGAGCACCTTCGACGCGGCCCCCGTGGGATCCAGCTCGAAGATGCTGGCGCCCGTCCGGTCCTTCGACGGGTGGAAATTGTCGGAGCGTCCCATGACGAAGAGCCGGTCCCCGAGGCGCGAGGCGAAGAAGGGCGTGGAGGCGGTCTTGACCGCGTCCTGGCTTTCGAGGATCCAGAGCAACTGTTCCGCGTCGGCGGGTTTTTCCGGGGAAGCGACGAAGCGTCCGTCGACCAACTGGTACTCGGTCAGCGTCTTTTTCTCCCGGTCGAGGGAAGAGAGGGTGGAGCCGGCGAAGAACTGCGCGGTCGAAGCGGGCAAGGTCTGGGCCGGGCCGACCTTCAACGTGCCCCAAACCGGTTTTTCCAGGGTCGTGATGTCGAAGATCAGCTTGATCTTGGTTTGAAGCGAGGTCCTTCCGACGACCTCCAGGTTCAGGTTCGTCCTCAGAAGCGTTTCATTGGGTGTGAGCAGCGTTTGCTCGAAGTGCCGGGCCCAATCCTCCGCCGGACTCGAGCCCGCCTTGGCGTAGATGAAACAGTGGGACCCTTCGCAGCGGTGGACGCGTTCGCCGTCCTGGACGATCCAGCTTTGATCCAGAAAGGCGCGCAGGGTCGGCGCGAAATGGCCCGTGTTGTGCACATGGTGGCCGACCTCGTGCACGACCGGGACGTGCATGTTGTAGAGCCGGATGCGCAGGACGCGTTGGTCGTGATCATAGTGCGCGGCGCTTCCCTGGGACTGGGCGTCGTATTCGCGCGCGCCCAAAAGCTCGATCTTCTCCAGGCCGCAGAGGAAGACGGGATTGGAGGTCCGGAGCGTTCTGAGGCCGCTCTGAACGGATTCCATCACCCGCCTCTTCACGTCCTCGTTCGTATCCCCCTTGCGATAGGCCAGGGGAAAGGCCCCGGGCTGGTCGCGCAGGGCGTCCTGGAAATCGGCCTCCGAGCCGCGTACGACGATTTCGGGTTCCCGCCGGACCGAGCAGGGGTCGGCGGCGAGGAGGTCATCAGAGCCCGGCCAGTCCGGATACGTCGTGCGGTTGGCCAGGGAAGGGCCGCATCCGGCGATGCCGAGGAGGCCGACCAAGGGTAAAAAACGTGTCTGCATGCCTCCCTCTTCGTATCGGTCGCGGGGAGGTTGCTCAAAGATTTGATCGTTGATCCCGGAGCCTTCGCGTACTAAGAACCGCCGCATCCTATGATCAACGCCACTCAAATCCGGGTCGGAGACATCTTGAACATCGACGGGACCCTGTTCCGCATCATGAAGGCCCAGCACATCACGCCGGGCAAGGGCAACGCCCAGGTGCAGGTGGACATGCGGAACCTGAAGACCGGCATCAAGAACAACATGCGTTTCCGGTCGGTGGACTCGGTGGACAAGGTCGTCGTCGAGGAGCGGACGGTCAATTTTCTTTATCAGGACGGCGACAGCTATCACTTCATGGACCCGGCGAGCTTCGAGCAGTTCGAGTTGAACAAGGCGATCTTGGAAGACGTGATCCCGTATCTGAAGCCCGAATCGCCCCTGACCCTCCTCAGTTATGAGGAGAGGACGATCAGCGTGAGTCTGCCCCTGAAGATGACGTTTACGGTGTCCGAGTGCGATCCGCCCACGAAGGGCATGGCAGGCGCCATGAAGGACGCCAAGATGGACAACGGCCTCGTCGTAAAAGTCCCTCTGTTCATCAAACCGGGCGAATCGGTGGTGGTCAACACCGAGACCGGCGACTATTTGGAAAAGGCGTAGGGGCGGGGTGACCCCGCCCCTACATTATTCCACGCGGGTGAAAACGAAGGTCGTGGGCTTCTTGCTCTCACCGCCGGTCGATTTCCAATCCTCCGTCAGCTTGTCCTTGCCCTTGATCGTCAGCGACACGTCGCTCATGTGCGGAGAATCCGGGGACGGGATGTTGGAGCCGTCTACATAGGTGAAATCGAGCTTTTTGCCCCCCTTGGAGGTGAGCTTGAGACGAGGCTGATTGCCCATCGCGCAGTAGTGGACCATCGAGACGCCGTCGCCGTCGGGATAGTACATGTTCACCATCTCGTGCCCCGTTCCGGGAAACATCACTTCCTCCACGGCCGTGCCCGCGGACGTGACCCGAAATTTCGTGGTCATCGTCTGTTCCTTGCCCTCCATCTCGCCCTTGCCGGTCCAGGTCCCGCTCAAGGCCTTGATCTGCTCGAAGGCGGAGTTGGTTTTTGCGTCCTTCTTCTCGGCGCCTGCGGTCGAGGAAATCGCGAGCGCGGCCAAACCGGACATGATCGCCATCGGGAAACGCTTCATGGAAGCCTCCTTGGATTAGGGGATTATTGGAAAAGCGTCAGTTGTTCCGACCGAATCTCCACGGATTTTAGATGATTCTGCGGCGGCTGGAAGAGGAATTTCCGGTTGGCGCGGATCCAGTCGCGCGCCGTCCGGTACTCGCGGAACCGGCGCTCCATCGCCTTGAATTCCGGCCCGTGGTACTCCGTGTAGCCGCGGCGCCTCTTGGCGGGGATCACCGCGTGGCACATTTCATGGTGCATGACGGAGGCGATCACGAAGAGGGGGACGCCGCTTTGATCGAGAACGGGGTTGATGACGATCCGGTTGGCCTTGGGCTCGTAGCGCCCGAGCTGGCGGACCCGGCGCACGCGATCGGCACGCACCCGGCCCCAGTCGAGCTTGCAGTCGATCGATCCGCCGAAATACTCGCGGTTCAACGATTCGAAAAGGACTTTGAGGTGATAGACTTTGCCGCGGGCCACGTGGATTAGAGGACGACCTGGTAGCCGTTGAACTCGGGCGGGCCCTGGACCAGGCCCTTGCTGCCGCCCTGGCCGTGTGCCTTCGCGAAGGCCTCGGACTCGGTCCAGGCGTTGAACGCGTTCTCGCTCTCCCAGACGGAATGGGAGATGTAGACGCCGCCCTCGCCGCGCAGGAGATGGAATTCCTTAAAACCCGGCACGTCTTTCAAGTAGCTTTCGCGCTCCTTCCAAACCTGTTCGAAATCGTTTCCCTTGCCGGGCTTGGTCCAGAATTTGTTCATCGCAATGTACATGCGGATCCTCCCCGAAGTTGATTGGATGATATTTCCGATCTGATGCCACATTTCCGCGCGCGAGACAAGGGGCTCAAATCGCCTCTTGAACGCCGGGCTCCGGCGTTGTACGTCGGGAAACGTGTTCTCGCGGCTCTTCCTCGAAATGTCCCTCGTCAAGGCGGAGTGGATCCTCTACCTCCTCCTTTTTCTTTCCGTCCTCTCCATCGGCCTGATCTTGGAGCGCGCCTGGTTCTACCGGCGGGCCACGAAGGGCCTCGAGCTCTTCCGGGACCGTCTGCGCCGCGCCGTCTCCAAGGGAGAGTGGTCGGAAGCCGTGCGGATGACGGAGGAGAGGGCGGACCGCACGCGGACTTCGCCGCCGGATCTTGACTCCGGCGTGGCCCTGACCTTGCTCCAGTTCCGATCGGAATCGAAGGGTTCAACGGAGGTCTTGCAGGAGCTGGCCCAGGACGCGATCCTGAGGACGAAGGTGGCCTGGGAGCAGAATTTGGCCATGTTGGCGACGATCGGCAGCAACGCGCCCTTCATCGGCCTCTTCGGGACCGTCATCGGAATCATCAAGGCCTTCCACGACCTCTCAACGCAGGCCGGCGGCACGGCGCCCCAGGTGACGGCGGGCATCTCCGAGGCCCTGGTTTCGACGGCGGTCGGCATTTTCGTGGCGGTCCCGGCCGTCGTGGCCTTCAACCTCTTTCAACGGCGGATCAAGGCGGCGGTCTCCGAAGCCGATGCCCTTAAGAGCTTTCTGATCGGCAAGATCGCCAAGTAATCCCTATGGGTGTTTCCAACTCGAGCGACGAGGACGTCATTTCGGCGATCAACATCACGCCGTTGGTCGACGTCGTGCTCGTGCTCCTGGTGATCTTCATGATCACCGCTCCCGTGCTGTATCAATCCGCCATCAAGGTGAAGCTGCCGACGGCGTCGACCGGGGAGCATTCGGACAAGGACAAGCAGTCCTTCAATTTCACGGTCTCCGCCAAGGGAGAGGTCGCCTGGGACAACCAGGCCGTGGATTGGGAGACGCTGGCCAAGCGTTTGTCCGCCTTGGACGAGGTCTCCAAGCAGAAGACCGCCTTCATCAGCGCCGACAAAGACACGCCGCACGGCACGGTGATCCGTCTCATGGACACCCTGCGCCAGGCGGGAGTGACTCACCTGGGCATGTCGGTGGAACCCGCCGGCGCCGCCAAAGATCCCGGTCGCTCCTGATTCTTCTATGGATCGTTACGAGGGTTGGTTCGCCGTTCTTAGCGGGAACGACGGAACCGACATCTTGAGAATCCGCTTCAGGGAACCCTTGAGCGTTTTTCCCCAATCGGTACGGTGGTAGCGCACGCCGTAGCGCTCGCAGATTTCCTGAATTTTAGGGGCGATCTTGCGGAGACGATTGGGAGGAAGCTTCGGGAAGAGGTGGTGTTCGATCTGGTAATCGAGAGCGCCACACAAGAGGCTCACCGGCCCTGGAACGGCGTAGTCATGGGCGGCCTCGATCTGAGCCTTGTACCATTCGCCGCGCCCGCTGGCCTTGAAGTCCTTGTCGAAATACTCCAGATCGTCGCCGAAGTGCCCCGCGTAAATGGTGGCGATCGTATAAATATTCCGAAGCGCGTCGGCGCTTAAATTCCCCAACAGGACCTTCCACCACATCGGGCCCGCCAGAACCGGCCACAGCCCGAAATGATAAGCGGAGTAGGGCACCAGTTTCTTCGCGGTTTGGCGGAACGCCTTCCACACCGTTTTTAGCTTTTTATCGGGAAGGACGTTGGCGTAGGTCTCGTCGCCGGCCGGATGGGCTAGGTCGGTCAGGCCCGTGGCGTGGACGGCGATCGTATAGGTGAAGACGGGGGCGGTGATGAAGAACTGAAGATATTGGATCAGATTGTGCGGCCACCACCGGGTTTGGTCGGCGATGCGTAGGCCGCCGTAGTTCAAATCAGGGTCCTTGCCCACCACGTTCGTGTACTGATGGTGGAGGATGTTGTGCTCCCGCTTCCAGGCCTCCTCTTCGGTCGGCATGATCCACTTGAAGCCCGAGGAAAAGAACGCCTCCGCTCCCGCCAATCCGTCCCAGCAGCCGTGCAATGCGGAATGCCCGATCTCGATGGTTTCCAACTGGTGATGGACCCAAAGGGCGAGGACGCCCGCACCCCAGGTGAAGGGATCCAGGCTGAAATGAATGAGGGCGCGCCCGACGGCCTCCGAGGCGCGCGAGAGTTTGCGCACTTTTTTGACGTAGGCGACGTCTTCGTGCCCAAGTTTCGCTTTGGCTTCCTCGCCGACGGCGGTGATCTCCCGGCCGAAGGCCTCGAATTTTTCAGGCGTCCAGGTCTCTTTCAGCGATTTTCCTTTTCTCGTCGTCACTTGGAGCTCCTTCGGCGATGGCGCCAATTCAGTATACAGTTGTGCACTGAAAATAGCCCATTGTCCCATTTTGTCAAGCCACATCCCCTTGAAATTCAAGAAAAATGGGCCTAAAAACGTCGCATATGTACACCGAAAAGGCGGTTCCTGCTTGAAGACGCGGGCCGAAAAGAAGGCTTTGACCCGGCGGGATCTGGTCGACGCCGCCATTCGCTTGAGCGCGGACCGGGGCTTCGCCGGATTAAGCCTGCGCGAAGTTTGCCGGGCGGCGGGGCTGACGCCGACCGCTTTCTATAGACATTTCAAGGATATGGACGACTTGGGGCTTGCGTTGGTCGACGAGGTGGCTTTGTCCTTAAGGCGCCTCATGCGCGAGGCGCGGCAGAAAGCGGAAGGGAAGGGGAGCCGCGTCGAGTCCTCGGCCGAGGCCTTCGTGGCCTTCATTCGCCAAAACGCCCATCTGTTCCGTCTTTTGCTCGGCGAGCGGTCCGGAAGCTCGGCCGGATTCCGAAAGGCGATCCGGCGGGAGATGAATCTCTTCGTTTCGGAGCTGTCCGAAGATCTGCAGAGGGTGGCGGCGCTGACGAACCGGCCGTTGGTCGATCCCCTTCTGACCTCCGAGATCATCGTGGCTTTGGTGTTCACCGTCGGAGCCGAGGCCCTGGACCTTTCGCCGGCGGAGGCGCGCCGTTTGACGAAACGGCTGATCCGGGAGATCCGGATCGTCCTCAGAGGGTCCGAATCCTTGGCCGAGAGAAGTTAGTCGGCTTCGAACGACTCGGAGCACGAGCCGCCAATGGAATTCTGGCAGGTCAGATGAAGAGTGAGGTTCGATTCGATGCTCACGCGGCAGGAATGCCCGGGCGCGCCGAAGATCGATAGATCGGTGTTTGTCGAGTCGGCCGTGTCGCTTTCCTCGCTTTCGGGCACGAACTCCTGGGCGCCGTTGGTCCCCAATGGGTTCAGCTCCACGCCTTCGGGGGTTTCTTCGAGTCCGAAACCGTCCGTGATCCCGCAGCCGGTATCTTGCGGCGTGTAGGTCTTGCCGACGGCCGGCGTGAAGGGGCTGGTGACCGTCCCTCCGGTGGTTCCCGAACCCGAACAAACAACGTTGATATTTAAAGACCGCTGAAATCCCCAAGCCTGCGAGGTGACGGTGGCGCTGCAAGGCGATCCCGGCGCCGTGTAGGTCAGGGTGCGGTCGGTTTGATGGATGTCGCCGATCACTTCGTGCTCGAGGACGCCGACGGGATTGAGCGACCCGCAACCCTCGAGGGCGATGGTGTCGTGGTTCACGCAGGCGTTGTTGTGATGGCAAAGGGTCGTGACGCTGTTGCAGGCCACCGTGATGGTCTCCGGATTCGTCGTAGGATCGTGGGCGTCGCAGACGGACCGGCTCGCGCTTAAGACCAAGGCCTTCTCCTGGACGTCGATGTTCTGGCAGTTCCTTTGAAGATGATTGTTCCAGCAGGACGTGAGCTTCTTCAAGCCCGCCGCCCCGAGCACCAGGTTTTTCACCGTCCCGCGCTCGTTCACGCAGCAATTCAAGTCCACGTATTGTTCGCAGGTCGACCCAAAGTAGGCCGCTGCGTGCCGGGCGAAGTTGTGGGGACGGCCGGCGGCCGGCCAGTAGGAGCCGTTGTAATCCAGACAGCAGCCTTCCGCGTTGCTCGCTCCGCAAACGATGTGGGTGGTCTTTGTCGGAGGAACGATTCCCAACGCCACCGCCAAGGGAGCGTCGCTGGTATCGGTCAGAGGCACGCCACCGCACTGACCTTCGCTCGTATCGTCCATCGTGCAGGGATCCAGGAAAGGGACCTTCTGGACGATGGGATCGGGCGATGCGAGCCGGCACAGGGGCAGGATCATCACCGGTTCGTCGTGGGTGAGGTCCTTGTAGACCTTGGCCGTCACCACGCCGGGAGGAATCGAAGGAATCGTGAAATTCCCGTCCGAATCGGCCATGACAGCGAGCGACGTATCGTTCTTGCCTCCCAGCGTGATCCAGTTGCCCTTCATCGGCGTCGGGTCGGTGAAGAAGCCGGAGCCGCTCAAAGTGACGTTCGCCGGGACGATGGACGGATCTTTGGTGATCTCGGCCAACTCCGCCGGGGTGAGATCGTCGCGGGAGGCGACGAAAAGGAGACGGCCGCTTAAAGGACCCGCGCCCGGCGAGGCGCAGGCGACGTCTACGGGATTAGCTTCGGGAATACCATCGCCGTCGGTGTCGCTTCCGGTTAAGAAACCGGCCTCATTGTCGTCGGGGATTCCGTCGGCGTTGGTATCGAACCTGATGGGTTCGATGGCCGGAAAAGCGATCGTTTTGCCCGAAGCGCCGGCGAAGGCGATCCCCCGGGCCGAGAGGTCCGACGAGAAATCGGAGGGATTCAACAGCGTGAGCGTGCCCAAATCAGACGTCTGGGATTCGCCCATCTTTACGAAGGACGTGAGTTTGAGCGATTTCCCGTCGTTCAACTGCGTCGGATCCTGCCAGGACAACACCGCCCCGACGTCGCCGGAGTCGTCCAAAAATTGCAGATAGCAGGATTTGCCCTTGGCGAGCGTCGCGGAGAAGGAGCAGTCCGCGCCGATGTCGAAATCGGAGGCCGCGCCGTCGCAGACCACGCGGACGGAGGCGAATCCTCCGCGACAGCCCGCCGTTTCGCCCTTGGAGGCCTGAAGCGCCGTCGGTTCTTCGGTAGGCAGCCGTCCGGTCAATGCGGGGTTTCCGAATTCGGAACCACCGGTGGCCGATCCGCAGCCTCCGGAGGCGAGGGGAAGGGACAGAACGGTCACCGATAGGATGGCGAGAAGAAAGCGAGCTCCCATGGTCCCCCCGTGTGCGGGTGATTTATTTGACTTCGCGATTGATGATCACGTCCACGTCCCGGTCTCCGACGCGCGCGGGAACCTTCACGGCCGTTCCTTCGAGATCGCCCGGCTGGGCCGGGCCGGCGCCGCCGTCCTTGTCGATGCGGGCGAGCACGCGGACCTCGCCTTGGAACGGTGTGCCGGGGAACATGACGTCGCTCGCGGTCAAGGCGTAGGCGACGGGAAAGGCCGGGCTCGCAATTTTTTTGACGGCGAGCGGCGGTCCCACGTCCTTGCGGGCGATGACGAAGAGCACGTCGGTCGGCTGGATTTTCGCCTGGACCTCCGGCGCCACCGAGATCAGGCCGGTGATCGTCGCGCCTTCGTTGATGTCGGCGACCGGCGCCGAATCGCCTTGGGAGCAGGCGTATAAAAAGGCCGAAGAACAAAGTCCGAAGAGGGCGATAAGACGCGAGGCGCGGGATGTCATGAATCCTCCGAAAAGTGCGCCTCCTATAAATCGCGGACGGCGAGGCGTCAAGCGACCTGGCCGGCCGCCCAGCCGGAGGCCCAGGCCCACTGGAAGTTGTAGCCGCCCAGCCATCCGGTAACGTCGACGACCTCGCCGATGAAATAAAGCCCCGGGACTGTTTTCGCCTCCATCGTCTTGGAGGACAGCTCGTTCGTGGAAACGCCGCCGCGCGTGACCTCGGCGCGATCGTAGCCGACGGTGCCCGTCGGCACGATCCGCCACCCGTTCAATAACGCGCCCAACCCCTCCAGCGCCTTGTCGCCGATCTGGACGAGAGGCAGCGCGGGCGTCTTGGCCAGGGCGCAGAATTTTTCCGAAAAGCTCTTTGCGAAGAAGGCGGTCAGCAGGTTCTTAGGCTCGGCCTTGGAGCCCTCCCTCTTTTTTCCAATCAGCCAATCCGCCGCGTCCGTCTCCGGCAGGAGGTTGACGACGACCTCGCCGCCGCGCCTCCAATAGAGGGAGGCCTGAAGGGCCGCGGGGCCGCTCAATCCCAAGTGCGTGAAGAGGATGTTCTCGCGGAACGACGCGCCGCCGCAGGTCACCACGCTGTCGACGGAAACGCCCGAGAGGCCTTCCAAGGCGGCGAGCAGGGGACGGGCGAGCTTGAATCCGTCCAGCGCCGGCGCCGTTTCTACGATGTCGAGGCCGAATTGCCGCGCGATCTCGTAGCCCAGGCCCGTGGCGCCGATCTTCGGGAGCGAAAGACCTCCGGTGGCGACCACGAGCGACGGGGCTTCGAAGGTCCCGCGGCTCGTTGAAACCCGGAAGCCGTCGCCCTCCCGCGCCACGCCGCGAACGGAGGTCTCCAGACGGAGTTCGGCGCCGGCCTTTTCGCATTCGGCGAGGAGCAGGTTCAAGATGTCGCGCGCCGAGCGGTCACAGAAGAGCTGGCCCAGTTTTTTTTCGTGGAAGGGAATGCCGTGGGCCTTGACCAGGGCTATGAAGTCCTCGGGCGCGAAGCGCGACAGGGCGGACTTGGCGAAATGGGGATTCTCCGAGACGTAGGCGCGCGCCTCCGTGCCGGTGTTGGTGAAGTTACAGCGTCCCCCGCCGGAGATGAGGATTTTGCCCCCGGCCTTCTTCGCGTGGTCGAGGACCACCACCTTCCGGCCCCGCTTGCCGGCCTCGACGGCGCACATCAGCCCCGCGCCTCCGGCTCCCAGTATCAGAACGTCGGGGTCGGTTGACAGCTCTGTCGAAAAAGGTCTCAATACCGGGATGTATCGCACACTCAATCCCGCCACGGAAGAATTGATCCGAGAATATCCGGAACACACGCCGGCGCAAATCGACGCCGCCCTCGCCCGATCCCGCGAGGCCTTCGCCGCCTGGCGTGCGACGCCCATCGACCAGCGCGTCGCCGTCGTTCGGAAGCTCGCCTCGCTGGTCCGGGCGCGGCTCGCCCGCTACGGCGCCTTGGTGACGCAGGAGATGGGCAAGCCGTTCAGCCAGGCGCAGGTGGAGATCGACAAGTGCGGGCGCGGTTGCGACTACTACACCACCTCGGCCAAACAGGCCCTCGATCCCCAGACCATTCAAACCGAGGCCGCCAAGAGCTACGTCCGCTACGATCCTCTCGGTGCGATCTTGGGGATCATGCCTTGGAATTTTCCCTTCTGGCAGGTCTTCCGCTTCGCGGTTCCGGCGGTTCTGGCAGGCAACGTCGTCCTCCTGAAACACGCCCCGAACGTCCCGGCCTGCGCCTTGGAAATCGAAAGCGTTTTTCGGGAAGCCGGAGCTCCCGAAGGCGTCTTTCAATCGCTCTTCCTGATCAACGACGACGCCGCGAAACTGATCGCGTCCGGAGAAATCGCCGGCGTTTCGCTCACCGGCAGCGACCGCGCCGGCAGCGCGGTGGCATCCGTCGCCGGCAAGAACCTCGTGAAGACGGTTTTGGAGCTGGGCGGATCGGATCCCTTCATCGTCTTCGACGACGCCGACCTCGATGCCACGATCCCCGTCGCCGTCAAGGCCCGCATGCTGAACACCGGGCAGAGCTGCATCGCCGCCAAGCGCTTTTTGGTAAACGACAAGATTTATCCCGAATTCCAAAGGCGGCTCCTCGAGGCGGTGAAGGCGCTCAAGGTGGGCGATCCCACGCAGGCCGATACGGATTTGGGGCCGCTGGCCCGCGAAGACCTTCTGGCCAACCTGGTGAAGCAGGTCGGCGAGGCGAAAAAGCAGGGCGCGAAGGTCCTGCTCGAGGGCGGCCGCCGTCCGGGAAAGGGCTATTTCTACGAGCCGACCGTGCTGGAGGGCGTGGCGCCCGGCATGGTCGCCTTCGATCAGGAGGTCTTCGGGCCCGTCGTCTCCCTCGTCCGTTTCAAAGCGGACGACGAGGCCGTCGCCCTGGCCAATCAAACCCCGTTCGGCCTGGGCGCCTCGCTCTGGACGCGCGACACGGCGAAGGCGGAGGCGATCGCCGCGCGCATCGACGCCGGCAACGTCTTCGTCAACGGCATGGTCAAGTCCGACCCGCGCCTTCCCTTCGGCGGCGTCAAGCGCTCGGGCTACGGCCGCGAGCTTTCGGTGGTGGGCATCCATGAATTTACGAATGTGAAAACGGTTTGGGTGGGATAAGATCAGAAATCCCCCTCGGGGAGATTTCCGGAGGAATCATGGAACGTACCGACTGGGCGGAAGTGAAGAGACGGTTGAAGCTGGCGGTGGATCAGGGCGTCAAGGCGCTCAAGGAAGGCGGGCAGGGCGCGCGTTACGTCGCCGGCCAGACCGCGCATGTCTTGCAACTGGAAATGGACATCTACGGACTCAAGAACCGCATCACGAAGACCACGACGGATTTGGGGGAAGCCGCCTACAAATCGCTCAAGGCCGGCAAGGTGCAGACGAACGCGGAGATCACGCGCCTGATCGGCGATCTCGACACGCTGAAGGCGAGCCTGAAGAAGAAGCAGAACGAAGTGCACCGCACCCATCTCACGCGCTCGAACGGCGGCTCCAAACCCCGCAAAAAAACTTAGGAACGGATGACCGACTCCAAGCAGAGAGAAAAAGAGATCAAGGAACCGAAGCCCTTCGGCGTCGAGTACGTGCCCTACGTCAAGCGCGTGATTCCCAAGAAGGGCGAGCCCGTCTACGTCGGCAAGGCGAGCGAGATCCCGCCGGGCAAGGCCAAGTCCGTCATGACGGAGAAATACAAGGTGGCCGTCTTCAACGTGGACGGCAAGTTCTACGCCATCAAAGACGCCTGTCCGCACGCCGAATACCCGCTCGAGAAGGGGACGCTCCGCGGCGAGATCGTGGCCTGCTCCTCCCACAACTGGCAGTTCAACGTCCGCACCGGCGAGTGCGTGAAGGGCGATCCGGATATCAAGATCCGTCAATTCGAGGTGGAGGTGCGGGGGGACGAAGTCTGGGTAAAATCTTAGGATTTTGAAAAATCCTCTGATTTATTGGAGGAAACAGGGTTTGGCCTCTCGAAAAGAGGACAACCTATCTTGACTCGGTACGATAATCTCTTTAGCATGATCGAACGTTTTATGAATCCGACCCTGCCTTTTACCGCCGCTTCTTTCTTCTGTTGTCGCCGCTGTCACTAGCCGGCGACCTCCAGGGTAATCCCTAATTTCAGGTCCCAGAGCGTCGCCGGCTTATCGTTCCCTTCACCGACCGGAACGCAAGCGAGGCAGACGATGACTTTATACATTCGAATCATTTCTTGGATCCTGCAGGAGGGCGTATGAGCGACGCTCTCGTTTCCATCGCCGGAAAAAATTTAAGGCGGCTGCGCCGTCAGCGAGGACTTTCGCTCGACCGTTTGGCCGAAGTCTCCGGCGTCAGCCGCGCCATGATCAGCCACGTCGAACTGGGTCAGAGCGCGCCGACCATCGTGACTTTGGACAAGATCGCGAAAGGTCTGGGCGTGTCGATCATGTCTTTTCTCAATCACATCTTGAGCGAACCCCCCCCCGACCGTCTTTGTCGCTGTTGACCCTCCTCCATCGCAGTCATCAACGTCCGCCGTCATTAATCCATAAACCTTAGGAGTTCGTGTCATGGACCGTCTCAAAATCGACGTCATCGCCGTCCTGGTCGTGGCCGGGATGGCGCTGGGGCTTGCGTCTTTCAAGGCGTTCGCGGCCCCGAGTTTAAACGAGATCGATCGGAAACAAAAAGTCCTCGAAAGGAAATGGGAGCTGATCGAGGAGCAGAACAAGGACAAGGCAGCCGTCTCCGTCGGCAAGGAGGGCTTCCAGCTCAAATCCGGCGACGGCAAGTTCGCCCTCAAGCTGGGCGGGCTCGTGCACGCCGACAGCCGCTTCTTTTTCGATCTGCCCCAAAACCTGGGCAACAACAGCTTCCTGCTCCGGCGCGTTCGTCCGATCGTGGAAGCCACGCTCTTCGACCGCTTCAGCGTCCGCATCGTCCCCGATTTCGGCGGCGGCACCGCCGTCCTCCAGGACGCCTACGCGGACATCCGCTTCATCCCGGAGATCAAGCTCCGCGGCGGCAAGTTCAAGGAGCCGGTGGGCCTGGAGCGCCTCCAGTCCGCCAACAGCAATCTCTTCGTGGAACGCGGCCTGCCGACCAACCTGGTTCCGAACCGCGACGTGGGCGTCCAGCTCTTCGGCGACATCGGCGGCGGGCTGGTCAGCTACGCGGTCGGCGCCTTCAACGGCGTCTTCGACGGCGGCAGCTCCGACGGCGACAACAACGACGGCAAAGACATCGCCGGACGCGTCTTCGTCCAACCCTTCCTGAAGACGGGCATCGAGCCGCTCAAGGGATTGGGCGTCGGCGCGGCGGCGACCTTTGGAAAACAGAAGGGCAGCGCCTCGAGCCCGAACCTTCCGGGATTCAAGACGGCGGGGCAGTCCACCTTCTTCCGGTACCTGAACGTGCCGGCGTCGGGAACGACGGGGGCTTCCATCGTGGTGGCGGCGGGCAAGGTTTATCGCATCACCCCTCAGCTCTATTACAGCTGGGGCCCGTTCGGTTTCCTGGGCGAGTACGTCCGTTCCTCCCAGGAAGTGGACAGCGGCGGCACGGTGGACACCCTTACGCACCGCGCCTGGCAGACCGCGGCCTCGTTCGTGCTGACCGGAGAGAAGGCCTCCTACAAGGGCGTGAAGCCCAAGAACCCGATCAATCCGAAGGAAGGCAAATGGGGAGCCGTCGAGATCGCGGCCCGTTACAACGAGCTGCGCGTCGACAGCGCCGCCTTCCCCGTTTTCGCCGATCCGACCGCGTCCGCAAACCTGGCCCGCGGCTTCGGCGGCGGCGTGAACTGGTACCTGAACGACAACGTCAAATTCGTGCTCGATTTCGAGCATACGCTCTTCCACGGCGGCGCCAAGACGGGCAATCGCCAGTCGGAGAACGCGTTACAAACCCGTCTGCAACTTTATTTCTAAAGGAGTCGTGTCATGAAAAAGATTTCGAGATTCATCCGTGATTTTTTGTGGATCGTCGGGTCGCTGCTGACCGTGTCCGTCGCCGTTCTTCCGGCGCCGGCCCGGGCGGCGGATCCGGTGACCCTCTTCAACGTCTCCTACGACCCCACGCGCGAACTGTACGCCGACTACAACAAGGCCTTCTCGGCCTACTGGCAGTCCAAGGGCGGCGGGGCGGTCGACGTCAAACAATCCCACGGCGGGTCGGGCAAACAGGCCCGCGCCGTGATCGACGGGTTGGAGGCGGATGTCGTGACCCTGGCCTTGGCCTACGACATCGACGCCATCGCCGATAAGTCCGGCCTTCTGCCGAAGGACTGGCAGGCGAAGCTCCCGAACAACAGCTCGCCCTACACGTCCACGATCGTCTTCCTCGTCCGCAAAGGGAATCCCAAGGCCATCAAGGATTGGGACGACCTGGTCAAGCCGGGCGTCGCAGTCGTAACGCCGAACCCGAAGACATCCGGAGGCGCCCGTTGGAATCTGCTCGCGGCCTGGGGTTACGCGCTCAAGAAATTCGGTAACGACGAGGGCAAAGCCAAGGACTTCGTGGCGGCCCTCTTCAAGAACGTGCCGGTGCTGGATTCCGGCGCACGCGGCTCGACCACGACCTTCGTCGGGCGCGGGATCGGCGACGTGCTGCTCGCCTGGGAAAACGAGGCCTTCCTCGCCGTCAACGAACTGGGCAAGGACAAGTTCGAGATCGTCGTCCCGTCGGTGTCGATCCTGGCGGAGCCCCCGGTCGCGGTGGTGGAGAAGAATGCGGCCAAGCACAAGACGGCCGATGCCGCCAAGGCGTACCTCGATTACCTCTACTCGACGGAGGGGCAGGAGATCGCCGCGAAGCATTACTACCGCCCGCGCGACGCCGCGGTCGCCGCGAAGTACGCTTCGAAATTCCCCAAGCTCAACCTGATCACCATCGACGAGGTTTTCGGCGGATGGAGCAAGGCGCAGCCGAAATTTTTCAATGACGGGGGCGTCTTTGATCAAATTTATGCGAAATAAGAGCGTGATCCCGGGCTTCGGGCTCACGATGGGCTTCACGCTGCTCTATCTGAGCGTGATCGTCCTGATTCCGCTGGCGGCCCTCGTCTTCAAATCCTCGGGGCTCACTTGGCAGGCGTTCACGGAGGCCGTCGCGTCGCAGCGCGTGGCGGCCTCCTACCGCCTGACCTTCGGAACGTCGCTGGTGGCGGCGTTGATCAATGGCGTCTTCGGTTTTCTGGTCGCCTGGGTGCTGGTCCGGTATAAATTTCCGGGCAGAGGCTTCATCGACATGTTGGTGGATCTTCCCTTCGCCCTTCCCACGGCGGTGGCGGGCATCGCGCTTACCACCATCTATTCCCAGAACGGGTTTTTGGGGAAACCTCTCGAAGCCATCGGGATCAAGGTGGCCTTCACTCCCGTCGGTATTACGGTGGCACTCATCTTCATCGGACTGCCGTTCGTGGTGAGGACGGTCCAGCCGGTCTTGCAGGCCCTCGATCCGGACGTGGAGGAGGCGGCCGTCTGCCTCGGCGCCACGCGGTGGCAGACATTTACCAAGGTGCTCTTGCCGGCCTTGTTGCCGGCGTTGCTCACGGGCGTGACCTCGGCCTTCGCGCGGGCGGTGGGTGAATACGGTTCCGTGGTTTTCATCGCCGGCAACATGCCGATGAAGACCGAGATCACGCCTCTGCTCATCATCACCAAGCTCGAACAATACGATTACGCCGGCGCGGCGGCCATCGCCGTCGTGATGTTGATCGTCTCCTTCTTCCTGCTCTTCCTGATCAGCCTCTTCCAGAAAATGGAGCGATCATGATCGCGTCGACGCCCAAGGTGACGGAGAGCCTGTTCGTACGGATCCTCCTGATCTTAGTCGCCCTTATTTTCCTCTCGCTCGTCCTGATCGTGCCCCTGGTCACCATTTTCAGCACGGGATTGGCCAAGGGGATCCAAGTTTACTGGGCCGCGATCACCGAGTCCGACGCGCGTTCGGCGATCTACCTGACGCTCACGGCCGCGGCGATTTCGGTGCCGTGCAACTTGGTCTTCGGCATCGCGGCCTCGTGGGCGATCGCCAAGTTCGATTTTACGGGCAAGAAGCTGCTCATGACGCTGATCGACCTGCCGCTCACCGTCTCTCCGGTCATCTCGGGCCTGATATTTGTGCTTTTGTTCGGGGCCCAGGGCCTCTTCGGCGGCGTGGTGTCGTGGCTGGACATCAAGATCCTCTTCGCCGTCCCCGGCATCGTCTTGGCGACGATCTTCGTCACCTTCCCCTACGTGGCGCGCTCGCTCATCCCTCTCATGCAGGTGCAAGGCAACGATCAAGAGGAGGCGGGGCTGACCCTAGGCGCGGGAGGATGGCGAACCTTCTGGCACATCACGTTGCCCAACATCAAATGGGGCGTCCTCTACGGCGTGATCCTGCTCAACGCGCGCGCCATGGGCGAGTTCGGCGCGGTCTCGGTCGTGTCGGGCCACATCCGCGGGATGACCAACACGATTCCGTTGCACGTGGAGATTCTTTATAACGAGTATCAATTCGTGGCCGCGTTCGCGATGGCGTCGATCCTGACGCTGTTGGCGGTGGTCACCCTGATCGCCAAGACTTATGTGAAATGGCGGACGGGCGAGGAGCAGGCATGAGCATACGCGTCGAACATTTGGAAAAGCGCTTCAACGGCTTCCACGCCGTCAACGACGTCAGCTTTCGAGTGGCGGACGGCGAGTTCGTCACCCTCTTGGGGCCGTCGGGTTCGGGCAAATCGACGATCCTAAGGTGCATCGCGGGGTTGGAGGAGGCGAATTCAGGCCTCATCGAGATCAACGGGCAGAACGTGACTTACGTGCCCGTCCAGGAGCGCAAGATCGGTTTCGTCTTCCAGCACTACGCCCTGTTCCGCCACATGTCGATCTTGGACAACGTGGCCTTCGGCCCGCGCGTGCGCGGAGCCGGCAAGAAGGAACGCCATGACAAGGCGCGCGAATTGCTAAATCTGGTCGGCCTTTCCGGCATGGAGCATCGCAAGCCCTCGCAACTCTCCGGAGGCCAGCGCCAGCGCGTCGCCCTCGCGCGCGCCCTGGCTCCCGAGCCCCAGCTGTTGCTGCTCGACGAGCCCTTCGGGGCCTTGGACGCGCGGCTGCGCAAGGAATTGAGGGCGTGGCTCCGCGAGTTGCACAACCGGATCAAGCTGACCTCCCTTTTGGTGACGCACGATCAGGACGAAGCGTTCGAATTATCCGACCGCGTGCTGGTGGTGAACGAAGGCAAGATCGAGCAGGAGGCGCATCCGCAGGAGATCTTCGACAAGCCGGCGACGGCCTTCGTGGCCTCGTTCGTCGGAGAGACCAATCACGTCGAAGGCATGGTGGACGAGGGGACGGTGGCCTGGGGGCCGTTCCGTTTCAAGGCGATCCACTTGAAGCAGGGGACGAGGGCCCGCGTCTTGTTCCGCCCGAACGACGTCTACGTGGCCTCCAAACGCGAGGACGGCGGCTGGCCGGGAACCATTCAGTCCGTGCAATTTCTAGGCGCGAGCGTTTCGCTGGCGATCCGCCTGGAAGACGGCTCGATCCTGAATGCGATGGTGCCGAAGGGCGTCGCCGACCAGAGCGGTTTCGAGCAGGGGAAGACCGTCTACACCCACATCACGCAGGCCCACGTCTTTCCGGCGACCGTTTAGGTCCCGTTGCCGACGTTCACCTTATGGTATTTTTTCAGGGCCGCCGCGCTTTCGAGGATATTGTGGGCGGCGCGTTGGGCGGGGTCGTAAAAGTCCACCACCAAGTCCCAACCTGCCGGCCGGTATTTTCGCTCCAATTGCTGAACGAAAAAGTGACGTAAGGCGTAGGTGTCTTGGAGCCAGGATAGATTTTCATCCAATCCAAGGACGTTGATGCGGGAATCGTGATTTTCGTTGGAACCGAAGATTTTTTTCCAGCGGGTCACGCGGTCAAAGACGTTTTGCCGGGCTTGGCGGATTTGCCAAAGGTCATCCGCGGCGCGGCGTCCCATTTCCCCGGTTTCGCCGCTCAACCAGGCCGCTTTCTTGATCCAGAAATAGGTGTTCAGGGAGGGACCGTCTTTGCGGGAGACCTCGCTTTCCACGTTGGCCGGATCGAATCCCAAGGCCTTCAAAAGAGGCCCTTCTTTTTGCCTCATCCGCTCCAGATATTGGAGGGCACGCTCGGACGGAAGGAGGGGCGGGGTGGCGCTCGTCCTGCGGGAGGGCTCCGGCGGGGTCAGGGGCGAGAGCGTGATCTCGACGATCTGGAAGGATCCCCAGGCCAGGACATGGTTCAAGAGCTGCGTCTGCGCCGTGCTTAAACTCGCCGTCACCATAAAGATGCGGCTAGGATCGTAATAAACTCCAAACGGTTGCGGGCTTTTACCGGGGCGCCCCGGAAAATCATAATGGACGAGGTTTGGCGCGATTTGTTAAGGAGGCGCTATGGCACGCATCCTTATGATCGAACCGACGCCCAACCCCATGGCCTTCAAGCTCCGCTTGGACCAGAAGGTCGCCGTCGGCGGCAGCAAGCAATACAACAAGAAGGAAGAATGCTGGGACATGCCCGTGGCCGGAAAGCTTTTCGACGTTCACGGCGTCGAATCCGTCTTCCTGATGGACGATTTCATCACGGTGACCAAGACCGTCGGCGGCATTTGGGACTACATCTTCTTCCAGGCCAACGAGATCCTGATGGCGGCCAAGGACATTGTGGCCATCAGAGTCGGGGAAGGCGGCGAGTTCAAGAATCTGGACTCGGATGAGTTCGACAAGCTGCCCAGCGACCAAAAACTTTCCTACATCGACCGCGTGATCGACGAGACCATCCGTCCGGGCCTGGCGCGCGACGGCGGCAATCTGAAGATTCTCGGCTTGGAAGAAAACATCCTGCGCGTCCAGTACCAGGGCGCCTGCGGCAGTTGCCCGAGCTCGACGGGCGCGACGCTGAATTACATTTCCAACATGCTTCAGAGCCGGGTGAGCCCGAATATCCAAGTCATTCCCGGATAATTCCTTCCATGACCAAGAAAGAAGCCTCGACCAAAGAGAAGATCCTGCTCGCGGCGGAAGATGAATTCGCCGAGCAAGGCTTCGCCGGCGCGCGCACGCAGGAAATCGCCCGCAAGGCGCAGGTCAACAAGGCCCTCATCCATTACTATTATAAGGATAAGTCCTCCCTCTATCAGGCGGTGATGGATGAAATGATGTACGACCTGATCCGCATCAGCCAGGACGTGGCCAAGCGGAAGCTTACGGGCAAGGCGTTGGTGGAGGCCCTCGTTTCCGACTTTTTTGATTTCGCCGCGCGCCATCCGCATTTCGCCAAGCTCACCACCGCCGGTTCGACTATGGGGGATGCGAAGTATCTGGAGACCAGCATCAAGAACCTTTTTCGTCCGCTCTTTCAGCGTGGCGTCGAGTTTTTGGAAGAACACATGGAGAAGGGGGCGATCCGGAAGGTGGATGCGCCCCAGTTTCTCGTGTCGGCCTTGCTCCTGACGCTTTCTTACTTCGCCATGCAGCCGATGATCTCGCTGCTCTTAGGTAAGGATGCTGCCTCCAAAACAGCCTTGGAACAGCGAAAGAAGTCGGTTCTGGATTTTGTCTTCGCTACGTTGGGGGTCCAATAAGGCCCATGTATGTTTAAGACATTGCTAGCCATGTAGTTTAACAGCCCCTATCGCAGCGACTTTCTGAAAAATCTGATCTCGCGTCAGCAAATACCCCTCTAAGTCTCGCGCGCACTGCGCGATGTGCGCATCCGGAATCGACATGGAAATTCCGTGACTCGCCGCTTGATGCCGCAGCCTTCCCACTGCGATCCAATGTTCCTCCGGCGTCGCGTGAAGCGGCAGCTCATGCAGGAATTCGGCAAGTTGCTTCTCTTCGTTTTTATTGTGAACCCCGCTGATCAACTCCGCCAGAACGATGGGAGAGAGGACAACCCGTCCTTCTTTTAGGGCGAGCTCCAGTTCAGGAAAGCTCTGCCCCCGAAAGAAATCGATCCAAACGGAGGTATCAACGAGGAGTACGTTCACGGAGGGTGTCGATGTCCAAGTCGAGATTGAGGCGACCCTTCAGGGCCATTCCTTTTTCGTAAGCCCGGCTGCGGCGGATCAGTTGAAGGCCCTGGATGAGAGTCTCGGTAATCCCTTGTCCCGTGGCCTCCAAGGCCTCTTCCAGAAGGTCTTCCGGGAGATTGGCGGTGATACGCCGAGCAGGATTTTTAATGTTTTTCGTCATGATAACTATACTAACAATGATATGTATCGTCGTCAATACGGCTCAGGATGCTAAGAATTATCTTAACCGCTTGGATTAACCACTCAGATTAACCAAATAGTTAACTTTTTTCTTGCCCCCCACGGGTATCCTGTGCCAATTTCCGTTCAATCTTAACCAACCAGTTAATCAACGAAATAGGGGGATTTTCATGGAACCCACTCAGATCCAATCCGTTGACGAGATCATCCAGCAGCGTTTGGCCGAAAAGCGGAACGCCTTGATGGCCGAGGCGGGCTTGAAAAAGCCGGTGCATCACTTCGAGCGTCCCAAGGAAAACCCCTTCCTGAAATCCCAGCGCGGAACGACGAAGGTCCTCTTCGGCGGCCTCACGTGGAAACACGAAAAGCTGATCCAGGCCGCGTGGGAAGGCTTGGGCTACATCGCCGAACCGGTTGAAGTGCCGGACGTGAAGGCCTTCCAGTTGGGTAAGGAGTACGGCAACAACGGCCAGTGCAACCCGACCTACTTCACCGTCGGCAACCTCGTACAGCATCTCCAAAAGCTGGAAGAGAAGGGGATGAGCAAGCAGGAGATCATCGACAAGCACATCTTCATCACAGCCGGGGCCTGCGGCCCTTGTCGGTTCGGCATGTACGAGGCTGAGTATCGGCTCGCTCTCCGCAACTCCGGCTTCGACGGCTTCCGCGTCATCCTCTTCCAGCAGTCCGGCGGCTTGAACCAGTCCGACGCCGAGCAGGGCCTGGACATGAACCTCGATTTCTTCCTCGGCATCTTAAACGCCATGAACATGGGCGACCTGATCAACGACATCGCCTACCAGATCCGTCCCTACGAGGTGACCAAGGGCGAGACCGACCGCGTCCTCGGCGAATGCATGGATTACCTGTTCGGCGTGATGAAGAACCACAAGCCGTTCAAGCTGGAAGGCAAGATCGCGAAGTTCCTGCGCGCGCTGCCCAGCGCGGCCTCGACCACGGAATACGTCGGTAAGTTCCTCTCGCAGCTTTTGGGCGACGAGTACGTGAAGGCTTTCGCGGAGGTCGGTCGCCGTTTCAACGCCATCGAGATCGACCGCACGCGCGCCAAGCCCATCGTCAAGATCACAGGCGAGTTCTGGGCCCAGACCACCGAGGGCGACGGCAACTTCAACATGTTCCCCTTCTTGGAAAAGGAAGGCGCCCAGGTTCTGGTGGAGCCGATCGGGACATGGATCATGTATATGATCCATCAGGTCGTCCAAAAATATAAGGACCAGAAGGGGCTCGAAGACGGGGCGACGTTGCCGTCCTGGAGCAAGTTCGGAAAGCGCCTGTCGATCGAGTCGAATTACCGCAAGAAGGTGGCGAAGTTGAAAGTGGCCGAACGCATCTTCGAGCGCGAATGGAACCGCCTGCGCGGGGCCCTCGGAAACATGCCGCACGCGCTCGCCAACCAGTACGAACTCCAGCGCGAAGGGCATCCGTATTACAACAGCCGCGCCGGCGGCGGCGAAGGCCACTTGGAAGTCGCTAAGAACATCTACTACTCGCACAAGGACCTGGCCCACATGGTGTTGTCGGTCAAACCCTTCGGTTGTATGCCGTCCACCCAGTCGGACGGCGCGCAGGCCGCGGTCGTGTCTCAATATAAAGACATGATCTATCTGCCCATCGAGACCTCCGGTGAAGGCGCCGTCAACGCGCACAGCCGCGTGCAGATGGCCTTGGGCGAGGCCAAGTTCAAGTGCAAGGCCGAGTTCGCCGACGCGGTGAAGTCGACGGGCTATACGCTCCCCGAAATCCAGGAATACATCCAGGCTCATGCCGAGCTGAAGACGCCATTTTATCATGTGCCGCATTACAAGGGCATCGTGGGCGTGGCTGCGAGTTTCGTGAAGCACGTCGGCGAGCGGATGGCGAAGGACGGCGTGAAGGCGCAGGCGAAGGCGGCGTAAATCCACCGCCCCCAACCCCCTCCTTAATAAGGAGGGGGATCAAAGGGGGAGGTAACGCGGAGACACACGATGTCAGAAACCAAATTCCTAGTCGGCGTCGACGTCGGTTCCACCACGGTCAAGGCGGTCGTCGTTGAAGTGGCCACCGACAAGATGATCTGGAGCGACTACCAGCGTCACGAGACCAAGCAGCCGGAAAAGACCCTCGAGCTCTTGAAGGAGATCGAGGACAAGACCGGCGTCTGCGCCGGCAACACCCGGATGTTCATCACGGGCTCCGGCGGCGGGGGGATCGGCGCGCGGTTGGGCGCCAAGTTCGTCCAGGAAGTGAACGCGGTTTCGCTGGCGGTGGAAAAGCTTCATCCGGAGGTTCAGTCCGTCGTCGAGTTGGGCGGCCAGGACGCCAAGATGATCTTCTTCAAGGAGATCGAGGAATCCGGAAAAAAGAAAAAGATGCCGACGATGAACGATAAATGCGCCGGCGGCACGGGCGCCGTCATCGACAAGATCAACGCCAAGTTGCGCATCCCCTCGGAACAGCTCTGCCAATTGGGACACACGGGCATCAAGCTGCATCCCGTCGCCGGCAAGTGCGGCGTGTTCGCCGAGTCCGACATCAACTCGCTGCAGAAAATGGGCATTCCGAACGACGAGCTCATGGCGTCGCTGTTCGAATCCATCATCGTTCAAAACCTGTCGGTTTTGACTCGGGGCAATACCCTCAAGCCCACCGTCCTCCTGTTGGGCGGCCCCAATTGTTATATCAAGGGCATGAAGGAAGCCTGGCGGAACAACATCCCCAAAATCTGGGAAGAGCGCGGCGTGGAAGTGCCGGACAAACCCATCGAAGAATTGATCAAGGTCCCGGAGAACGCCCAGTACTACGCGGCGTTGGGCGCCATCGAGTACGGCAAGACGGAGGACGAGGACATCGGCCAATACAAAGGCGCCGGCGAACTCGAGCACTACATCAAGGTCGGCCGTCAGGAAGAAATGGCGAAAAAGGCGGCCCAAAGCGGCGGCGGCAAGGGCTTGATCAAGGACGAAGCGGAGTTAAACGAATTCCTGGATCGCTATAAGAAGGAAAAATTCATCCCCACGACGTTCGAAGCGGGAACGGTGGTGGAGGGGTTCATCGGTTTGGACGGCGGTTCGACGTCGACCAAGGCCGTGCTCGTCAGCAAGGACAAGAAGATTTTGGCCAAGGCCTACCAGCTTTCGAAGGGCAATCCGATCCAGGACACCATCGAGGTCATCGGAAATCTGCAAAAAATGATCGAGGACCAGGGCTGCACGATGAACGTCTTGGGCATCGGGACGACCGGTTACGCCAAGGACATCTTGAAGGATACTCTGAACGGCGACGCCGCCATCGTGGAAACGGTCGCGCACACGGAATCCGCCCTGCATTTTTATCCGGATACGGACGTCATCGTCGACGTCGGCGGGCAGGACATCAAGGTGATGATCCTGAAGAACGGCCGCGTCAAAGACTTCAAGCTCAACACCCAGTGCTCCGCCGGCAACGGTTACTTTCTGCAGTCGACCGCCCAAGGCTTCGGCGTTCCCGTGGAAGATTTCGCCGCGAAGGCCTTCTCGGCGAAGACGTTCCCGGAATTCGGCTACGGCTGCGCCGTCTTCATGCAGTCCGACATCGTCGATTTTCAGCGCCAGGGTTGGAAGCCGGAAGAGATCATGGCGGGACTCGCCAACGTGTTGCCGAAAAACATCTGGCTCTACGTCTCTCAGATCCCGAATCTGTCTTCGCTCGGCACCAAGTTCGTCCTGCAAGGCGGCACCCAGCATAATATGGCGGCGGTCAAATCCCAGGTGGATTTCATCGAATCGCGCTTCAAGGACAAGGGGCTCAAGCCCGACGTCGTCGTTCACAAGCACTGCGGCGAGGCCGGGGCCATCGGCGCCGGCATCGAAGCCGCGCGCCTTTACGCCAACGGGCATCGCACGAAGTTTATCGGGTTGGACCGCGTGAAGGAGATCACCTACCGCACCACCCGCAGCGAAGAGACGCGATGTTACTTCTGCAAGAACAAGTGCCTGCGCACGTTTATCGACGTGAAGACGAAGAGCACGACGGAGATTAAGGCGGAAGACGTGCCGGTGTTCAAGTCGAAGGTGCCGCTGGAGCCGGGAGAGAATCGGATCATCATCGCCACCTGCGAAAAGGGCACGGTCGAGGACGTCAACGCCATGCGCGGCATCAAGAAGGGGCTGGACGCCATCAAGGAGAAGAACCCCAACATGGTCCACTGGGCCGCGGAGAACGTTTGGAAGTCGTTCAAGCCGCCCTTGGTGGCAGACGCGATCCCGGAAAAGATCAAGAACGATAAGATGAAGGCGCGCGTCGAGCTTATGAAGCGTCGCGCCGAGCTGAAAATCGGCATCCCGCGCGTGCTCAATCAGTATTCGACGAACCCGTTGTTCACGGCCTACTTCGAATCGCTGGGGATCCAGCCGCAGAACATCGTCTATTCCGACTTCACCGACGAGAAGCTCTACAAGGACGGCGCCAAGCGCGGCGCGATTGATCCGTGCTTCCCGTCCAAGGTCGGTATCCCGCACGTGCACAATCTGCTCTTCACGCAGCACGAGAAGAAGAAGCTCGATTACATCTTCTTTCCGATGATCGACGATTTGCTCACGCCCTTGAAGAACGTCCAGGCCAGCCGCGCCTGCCCGACCGTCACCGCGACGCCGGAGGCCGTGAAGGCCGCGTTCACCAAGGAAGGCGACATCTTCGCGGAAAAGGGGATCAAGTACCTTGACACCTTCGTGAACGTCGGTACGCCGAAACTCTTCGAACGCCAGATGTTCGAGCAGTTCGTGGATATCCTCGGGCTCTCGCCCGAGGAGAACGCCCGCGCCGTCGCCGAAGGCTACAAGGCTTTGAAGGCTTTCGACGATACGCAGCGGATCATGGGACGCGAGACCATCGAAATGTTGGAAAAGGAAAACCGCCTCGGCGTCGTCTTGCTCGGCCGCCCGTACCACAACGATCCCGGAATCAATCACGAGATCTTGGAGGAGTTCCAAAAATTGGGCTATCCGGTGCTCACGCAGGATTCCTTGCCGATCGATCGGGACATCTTGGATCGGTTGTTCGGCGAAGAGGTCGAGAAGGGGATCGTGAGCCACGCGTTGGACGTCAAGGACGCCTGGAAAAACTCCTACTCCGAGAACACCACGCGCAAGGTTTGGGCCGCGAAGTTCGCCGCGCGCCATCCGAACCTGGTGGCCTTGGAGCTCTCCAGTTTCAAGTGCGGTCACGACGCGCCGGTCTACACCGTGGTGGAAGAAGTCATCGAGCACTCGGGCACGCCCTACTTCTGCTTCAAGGACATCGACGAGAACAAGCCCACCGGATCGATCAAGATCCGCTTGGAGACGATGCACTACTTCCTGACCCGCTACCGCGAGGACATGCTCAAGGCCGAGAAGAAGCTGGAAGGCATCGAGGCGGAATTGAAGGCCTACGAAGAACAGTTGCGGCGGGAGTTGGGGGCGGGGTATCAGCCGAGCGTCGTTAATTTGTAGAAAAACATAGGTCCTATGGGGCCTATACGACTTATAGGACTTATGTCTTTTGAATCTCAGAAAATCTTGTTTCAAATTTACAGAGAAGGCAGCTTCAACCGCCGTTACCGCGTGGTGTACTTCACCGAACTGGGCGACAAGAACAAAGAGAGCGAGATCAACCACGCCCTGGCGGGCGACCCCATCTACGACGGCTTCATCAAGGACTTCCGCAAGGACGAGGCCAAGGCCATTATTGACCGGCATCTCGATGCTTTAAACAACGGCGAGAGCTTTAATGCCGAGCAGTTCAAGCAGGATCTAAAGTCTTACATGCCATCCTAAAATCTGCGGTGCTGCCTGCGGGCCTGATACAGGCGCTCGGTAAAGCCGCCTTCCTCTAAAAATTTTCTTTCTAGTTGCCGGAGCTGTTGGTCGAGCAGGTAGTTGGCTTGGTGAATCAGACAAAGGGCGGTGTTGGCCGCGGTTTCCGGGTCCCCGCGTTCAAAATAAGTCCTATAGGTCGTATACGACCTATAGGACTTATACCCAAGTTGCCTCACCTCGAGAGCGCGCAGGTCGTTCTTGCTCCACAAAGTAAGGCCGCGCTGTCTTAAAAAATCCTCAAAATCGAGCAGGAGTTCCTCCAAGCTAGCGCGGGCTACCCCCATCAGTTTCAGCTCTGTCTTTTTAGAGGTGCCGGAGGCCATGCTTCCTTCGGCGATGTTCTGTTTGCCGCTGCGGGCGGCTTGAACCATTTGGTCGTGGGTGCGGGATCTTCGCTCAATGAACCGGTCGCAGAACCGCAGCGTGGCGTCATAGATGATTTCCGCGGTCTGGTAGGACTTCAGGTTTCGATAGCCGCCATGAGAGGGAATGAGCTCAGTCATGCCGAACTAGCACAATCGGTGCCAATAAAATCGAGCTTGGCGATTCGCCAAAAAGACCGAAATTCTGGATTCCAAAGTACGAATTTTAGACCTATGTCTGGGGCATGTTGCTGGCCCCGATTTTAGCTAAATGCCCCACCTGTGGTTCGCAGGACGTCTTCTATAGTTGCCACGTCACCTGCTGTTTCAACCACGTCTGTAACGAATGCCGGACCACCTTCGAGTTGGCGACGGACGCCTCCGGGGATCGTTATGAAGGGACTTTTCCCGACCCCGGCGAGCGCGATACCTCGCTCCCCATGGCCCCTTGCGCGGTTTGCGAAAAGGCCGAGGTCTATCAATTGCCTGAAGGCGGCAATCTCGTTTGCTCCTCCTGCCGGGCCCTTTTGTCTCTCCGTTACGAGAAGATCGTTCCCGACCGAAAAGGTTGATTTTAACCCATCCCCGTTGCCCGGGATTCCGCAACCCATTCCTAAAGATTTGATTTTAAAAGAAAAGCTCTAGGGACCTTCGAAGGTCCGGTTGGCATGTCCGTTGCTTTCCTCCAAAGACAACAAGGAGAACGACATGACCGATGCACCGACTTTTCAGCTGACCGGCACCTTTGTCCCCGTCACCGTCGAATCGATGCCCCCGGACGACAGTTCCTTGCCGAGCGACGTTCGGACCTATTCGCTGACCTTGGACGACGGCAATGCGGCCGATCCCACGCATCGCATTTACGAAAAAGTGACCATCTATCAGCCGCCCGACGGCCGGCCGGTGAGCGCGGACTACGACCGGACCATGCGGGAGCACAATCCGCCTCTCGAACGCCATTTGGTGCCGATCGGCAATCACTACGAAGTCGCTTACATGACCAATTACGATTGGAACCGATATCAAGAGGCCTATACGTCTTTGCTCTCCGCACGGGAGGAGACCGTTCGATCCCACAGCCTGATGTCCGACCTGGGCGTCGGCCCGGCCTCGAATCCGATGTTCCGCCCGGCCGCGCGGCCGTTCAATGAGGTGATGTTCGTTCAGGATTTCGACGTGCCCACCGCCGCGCTGGGGCATTTGCGCCGCACGGATCTCGCCATTCCCGGCCGCACCGGAGAGTTGTTCGACGCGCGCGGTTTCGTGGCCACCAACACCGCCGCCGAGGACTTTCTGATTTCGAGGGGCTACGTGCAGGTCGGGACGCGCGTGGAGAACGGCGCCATCCGCCCCTTGTTCCTGCCACCCCTCGACGCCCAGCTTTACCGGGAATCGGGTACCATCTAATCGGATTGCATTTCGCCCTCCCCCGCACTAATCGGGGGGCATGCTTCAGCTATTCCAATACGAGGTCTGCCCGTACTGCTGCAAAGTGAAGTCGGTCCTCGACTACAAGAAAATCCCCTACGAGAAGGTCGAAGTGAATCCGATGTCCCATGAAGAGCTCGAGGGGAACGAGAAGGCGCTCAGGCACGACAAGGTGCCGGTGGTGGTCGATCAGGGCAAGACGTTGCTCGAATCCAACGACATCATCCGCTATTTGGACCAGGCGTATCCGAAGAAGCCCATTTTCGCCAAAACGAAGACGGCTTCGGCGCGTCAGGAAGAGTGGATCCGGTTCGCCGACGACGAGCTCGTACAGATCCTCCCGGGCAACATCTACCGCACGCTCCCCGAGGCCATCGATTCGTTCAAGTACATCACGAAGGTAGGCAAGTTCCCGGCCTGGAAGCGCTACTACCTGATGCTGGGCGGCGCGGTGGCGATGAACATCGTGGCCAAGAAGGGCTTGAAGAAGCGCGGCATCGCCGACCCGCGGAAGGCCTTGGCCGACACGCTGGACAAGTTGGCCGGCGGGCTGGTCAAAGAGAAATTTTTGGGCGGCGACGAACCCGACGCGGGCGACTTGGTCTGTCACGGCGTGCTCCGCAGCGTCCGCGAGATGAAGGTCTGGAAGGACATCGCTAAAAACAAAAAAGTGGCCGATTGGTACGACCGGGTCGAACGGACCCTTCAATAAAGGGGAGGCTCATGCGCAAACTCAAAGTCATGGCCAAGGAGCTTAAAAAGGATCTGCCGGTCTACCAACTGGCCCTGAAGGACAAGCGCACGCCGAAGTTGGCGAAGGTCCTCCTGGGGGCCGCCGTCTTCTACGCGCGCTTCCGCTTCGACCTCATTCCCGACTTCATCCCCATCGTCGGCCACTTGGACGACGCCGTCGTCGTGCCCTTCGTCATCCGCATGGCCCTCAACCTGATTCCGGAGGACGTCCTCCGGGAGAGCCGGATGCGCGTCGAGTGGACGAAGAACCCGCCGCGCCGCCCGAAGGCCCGGTCGCGCCGGTCAGCGCGTTCTTAGAAGCAGGATCTGACCGCCTTCCACCAATTGAGCGTCTCCGGTCAGGCCGGCGGCGGCGGAAGCCGCGGCGCTGGATCGCGTGTGCGCTTGCACGTCCAAGATCCAAGAGCCGGGACCGTAGACGGAAGAGGCGTCGATTACGCCGGTGGGCTCCCAGCCTTTGGCGGCGGCTTCCGCGATCCGGACGGGCTTGGAATTGCCGTCCGGACGGTAGAGCCACACCGAGTTGTTGCGCTTGAGGTAGGTCCAGAAATTGTCGAGCGTGAAATCCTCCAGGATCAGCATCTCGCCGTCGGCGTTCATGTCGATGTTGTCCGGGCTGACGATGGGATCGCCGGCGTCGCCCTCGATCAGGATCTCCAGGATCATCGGACTCGCGAGCGGGTCCTTCGGGTTGAACGTCAATTTGTAGAGGCGGCCCTTTGCGTTGGCCGAACCCCCTCCGGTGGTGACGAAATAGAAGACGCCGTTTCGACGGCGATCGTAGGTTCCGTCTTCGATGCGGTCGAAACGGAAGGCCCCGGCGGCGGACGCCTTCGCGTCCAGCTCGTCGTCCGTCAGGCCGGAGGCTCCGTCGACCGGGATCCAACGCCCGACGAGAGGGCTGTTGATCTTATGAAACGTAGTCTCATCGTTCCTTCCGTCGGTGGCGGAGCCCAACACGTACAATCGCCCGCCGGTCAATCCGTTCCTCTCCAATGGATCTGTCGACGAAAGCTTTTTTTCGCCGATGTAAAGATAGAGCTCGCTGTTCAATCCCTTCGGTCCGTCCTCCAATCCGAAGAGCAGCGTCTTCAAACCCGTGCCGGGCACGACGACTAAGTTTTCCTTGCGGTAGCGCCCGAGCTCGGGGAGGGCATAGGCGTTGCCGCCCGTGAAGGCGAAGCCCATCCCGCCCCGGCCGTCGCCGCTCTGGTTGCCCGTCGCCTCCTCGCCGGTGAAATAGATCGGGCGGTCGAACCCGACCTCGGCGCCGGATAAATTTCCGGAGCAGAAAAGGGCGGGGATCCGGCCCCAGGCCTGGGTTCCGAGGAAAAGGGTGGAGGCCGCAAAGTCTCCGGAGACCGGGGCGGGACGATCGGAAGCGAGTTGGAACAGGGAAACGAAGGCCCCCGTTTGGAGGGGCGTGCCCGGCACCGGCTGGGAGACGTCGGTTTTTTCCAGCTCGTGGTTCACCCACAGCTTGACCGTCCCGTCCGCTTCCTTCAGCAATCCCAGTCCGTCCGTTTCGCCGATCAGACGGAACGATTGGGATTTGTCGGAGGTGCGCGGGACCGACCCTCCCACCGTGAGGACCGGCGCGACCGATACGGAAGGATCGACGGGCTTGAGATACGGCGTTTCCGAAAAGGAGGAACGCGCGATCGTCAGGAGAAACGAAAGAAAGGCGATTGCGAGTCGTGTCTTCATGGAAGATTGAGGGCCCCTTCAGTCTATGCTAAAGGTCCGTTTCATGAAAACAATTGTCAAAAAAATTCTCGGTGTCGGCGGCGCGGCCGTCGTTATTCTGGCCGCGAACGCCCATGCGGAAGGGGAACGCGCCTCGGTCAGCCTCGAGCTCCCGTCGGACTTCATCGTCAAGGCCTGCCCGGCGGCCGTCTGGAAGGGATCCAAGCTGCAATGGAAGGGCGTCGTCGACGCCCGCACCCAGCCGGAGGTGGGCGGCCAATCCAAGAAGAAGGGCAAAGACCCGGTGCTCGTGGACGCGGCGCCGCCCTTGACGGAAGTCTTAAACGACGCCTTGCCGACTCTGTTCCAATCCTGCGGGATGAAATTGGTCGATGCCGACACGTCGCTTCCCGCGACACGCCGCTCGCTACGGCTCGTAGAGGAAGGCAGGCCCGACGTGACGCTGTCCGCCGAGATCAAGGAGTTCTACGCCGGCGTCGAGAAGGGGCTCTTCACCGGCAAGGGCATGGCCCGAAGCGCGCTGCTCTTCCACGTGACCAAGAAGAACGACACCACCGAACGGACGGTGGAGGTCGGCTATGAGATGGAATCCAAAAAGATCCGCCAGAAGGACATCCGGCAGTTGGAAAGCACCTTGAACGAACTCCTCGCCCGGACCCTGGAGCAGGTGCCCAAGCTTGATGGGTTCAAGGATTTCTAAAGTTCCTTAAAAAGCCGGTTTGGTGGGAATGGAGTAGCCGCCCGTCACCGTGCCCGCGGTGTTGCCCGTGGTCGTCCCCCCCTCCGTGTCGGATCCGTCTCCCCCCGTCGTATCCCTCGATCCGGCGTTTTCGTCGGAGCCGGTCGTGCCCGCGATCACTTCGCTTCCGCCCGTTTCTTCCCCTTCGTTTTCGGTCGGCAGGGCCTCGCCGCTCAATTCCTCCGGCGTGATCGGTCCGTCGGCCTTGATCATCTTTCCGTTGGCATCGAGACGAAAGTAGCTTTTGGAATACGTGCAGCCGGGGATTCCGCCCGCCCACAGGACGGCGCAGACGACGAGCAAGGGCAGAGTCACGGAGACCGGGTTTAGGCGCATGGGCACCTCGATTGCGGGATGCCTCATTTTACTTATTCGCGGATCAAGCTGCAACCTCCCGACGGTGAGTCGGCGTCGCTTGCGAAAGACTTCGATTCCACGCCGGTTTCCGTCGTCTTCTTCGGGGTTTCCCCGCCGGACGGCGCCGTGTCTGCCGACGAGCCCTCGTCCGCGAACGTGTTACGGCATTCCTGAACGATATCCGAATCCGCGATCGAGCCGGAGTTGTTCAGGACGTTGCAGCAGACGTTCATTTGGGCCTTGTTGCCGATATCTCCCATCACGTTGACGACGATGTCGCAGTCCGAGGCGGATTTATCTCCGGAAACGCATTTTTCCATCATGGCCAGAGGCGATCCTCCAACGGATTCGCAGCAAGCGCGGAGCTCCGGCGTGAAGGTCGGATCGTCGCAAACTTTGGCAACGTCGGGATCGGGGCCGTAGGAGGGCGGGGGATCGACCGGCGTCTTTCCTCCGGGAACGATGGGAAGGAGAGGTTCCACGTTGATCGGCGTCAGGATGCCGATGGGCGTTTCCCCGTCCTTTTTGGTGCACTCGGGCGTAGCCAGCCGGTTGTAAAGGCAAAAGCAGCCGCCGGAGGCGGACATCGTCCCCGCATCGTCCGTGCACAGATCGCCGTCCGGGGCGCAGGAGCAGAGCGTCGCAGAGGACGGCGTGAAACAGGCGCCGGTGGCCGTGTTGCATTGCTGGCCGTAAGGGCAATCGCTGTCGGCCTTGCAGGCCGCGTCGACCTCCACGGAAACCGTGGCCGAGCCGCCGGGACAGTCGGTTGCGAAGAGACAGAAGGCTCCGGCGTTTTGAGAAAATCCGACGGCGGCGGCCAAAGTGAAGACGGTTAGGGCGATGAGTGCGTTCGTTTTCATGGGAGACCTCTTTATTTTTTGGCGGTTAAGGAAATGGGCCGGGGGCGCGGGCGAACGCCGGCATAGGGGGAGCTTCCTCCCGAGACGGCTGCGTGGGAGCCGCCGTGGCGCGGACCGGAAACCAGACTTTCGAAAAATCCTTTGGGATCGCTGAACAGCTCGCGCCCGGCGTCGACGGCCTTGTCGGCCGTTTCCGCCAGGAAATTTTTTCCGCCGTCGAAGAGAAACGCGAAACCCTTCGCCAGCGCGCGGCCTTCTTCCAGGGACTCCTCGCTGCAGGCGGAATCGATACCGAGTTTTCCGCAGAAGAGTTTCTCGGCAAAACCGGAAGTCTTTGGCTGAGAGACCGGCGCCGGCGGATTGTCGAAGAAGTAGGATTTAAAGTGATCCCAGAGCCCCGGCGTTTCCGCGGCCGGCGGCGTTGCCGTAATGACGGGCGTTGCGGGTGTCGGGGACGACGGAGGCGTCGGAGTCGGGGAACCGGTTCGGTTTAAAAGGGTCGTCATGATCGCTCCTTGTATTTTTTCGGTTACTTGTCGATGAACCCGAAGATCGGCTTCATCAGGACGGGCTTGACGTTGCCGCACAGGATGCCGGTGATTCCGAGGACGCGTTCGCCGGAGTATTTGATCGAGACGCCCGTCACCGCCTGGTTCGTGTCGCAGGACTTTTCGAACGGCGCGCCGCCGAATCCGGGGCTGCAGCCGTACTCATAGTCGCTCCCGCTCTCGTCGGCGCAGGTCACCGTGCGGTTGAAGGTGGGCAGGATCGCGACGCCTTCTTTCCAGGCGTGGAAGTGGCCGCAGGCGAGACCGAAGCTCTTCAGTTCGCCGTCGACGCGGCCGACCACGCCGGTGGCGATGCCGACTCCGGCCTTGCAGTTGGTCGCCGACGGATCGGAATTCATGGACGCGTCGGTCTTGCCCGCCACGGTGGCGGCGGTGGGCATGACGAAGGCGGGCTCCGGCTTGGAGTTGTCGGCGCCCGCGAGCGAAAGGGGCGTGCAGGTGATTCTTAAGGCGGCCATGTGGATTTCGGGGCCGCAACCGCTGGACCAGCCCTCGCCGCAACCGGCGTCGATGTCCTCATGCGCGTATTCAAAACCCGTGACGACTTGGCCCTTGCCGCAGCGGAAGGTCGCGGCCGCGCCTTCGGAAGGTCCCGAGCCTTCGGGGGTTTCGACCAAGGAACCTTCTTCGACGGCGAGCGATGAAACGACGGGCGGGACGGACGCGGGCGTCGTCGGGGGAAAGTACAGAATGATCGGGGGCGTGGCGACCGACGGCGTCTCGGGGGCCTTCGGAGGCGTCGGAAGAGGCGTCTTCGAATCGTCGGATACGGAATCGCCCGTGGCGGGAACCGGCGCCGGTGCGGGCGCTGCGTCCTTGGGCGCAACGATTTCGTCGGAAGAGCCCGATCCGTCCGAGGGGCTCGCGGGAGAAGGCTTGGAAGAACCCGTGGAGCCGTCGACAGGCATGATGGCGGCCGTCTTGGCCCCGGAACCGCAACCCGCGGCGACCGTCAGCGTTAAAGCCATCAGAATGGTCGAAATGTTCAATTTCATAAATCCCCCTGTTTGAAGCGAACCGCGTTATTTCTTGCCGCCGGTGACGAGGGCCAGTTTCTGGCCGTCCGACGCAGATGCGGTGAATCCGGACTTCGCCTTCTGCTGGGCCTTGTATTTTTCGGCCGTCTCCGGACTGACGTAAAAGAGATCCTTGTCGTTGACCGTTTCCCCGAGCTCGATCAGGCGCGTCACATAATCGCGGTTCAACTGGTAGACGGCCTGTCCGTAATCGGCCTCGCTCATCTCGCCCTTCATGGATTCGAGGGTCTTGAAATCCTCGGCGTAGGCTCGAAAGGCCTCTTGCTTTGTCTTGATTTTTAAGTTGCCGACCGGCGGCGCTTTCGGGGCCGGAGGCGTCGGCGAGGGGCTGAGAGAGACGGCTGTCATGGAATCGCTCATAAATTCTCCTTGTCGAAAGATAAGAGCAATCCCGATGCCATTCTTAATATGCTGTAATTATTTAATTTTTTAAAAATGAGGATAGAGTTTGGTTACAACAAAAAACACATTATGATTAGGCATTGACACATCTTGTGTTAGAATCTTTTCATTCTTGAACAAGAGGAAAGGGGAGCATGGTGGCTCATTGGCGGGTGGTCAGGAGCTTAGGCGAGGGTGGCGCGGGAGAAGTGTCTCTCGCGGCGACTCCGGAGAACGAGACGGTGGCCGTCAAGGTACTGAAGGATCCGGCTTCGATCGCCCTGCTCGAACACGAGGCCAAGATCCTCGTGAAGCTTCGCCACACGGCGATCGCCGCGCTCTTGGGATACGCCAAAAATTCCTCGGACATTTTTGGAAGCGACCTCGGGCCCTGCTTCTGGATGGAATTCGTGGAAGGGGAGGATCTCTTTGCCGCCGCGGAACGCGCCGGCCGAAACGCCGGAGAGATTTCGAAGTGGCTCGCCCAAGCCTTGGAGGCCCTGGACTTTCTGCACGCCCAGGGAGTGCTTCACGGCGATCTGGCCCCCGGCAACGTGCGGATCTCGAAAACCTCGCTCAAGCTCATCGATTTCGGGATGGCGAACCTGGCGGGGCAGGCGAGCGCCTTCAACGCCGCCACTCTCCTTTACTTGGCGCCCGAGCGCGTCGGCGGAAAAAACACCGCCGCGACGGACATCTTCTCTCTCGGCACGTTGTTTTACGAGGCGCTCGCCGGCATCCACCCGCGGGCGGGTTGCTCAAGCCTCCGCGAGATGGTCCGCCGCCCCGCGGCGCCCTTGATCGAAGCGAGGCCGGATTTGAAAACGGAGCACGCCCTGCTCGCCCGCGTCGTCGACCGGATGATCCTGATCGACCCCAACGCCCGCTTTGCGGAGGCCTCCGAGGTCTTGGAGGCCCTTCGGGGCGGGGTTTCGCCGGCGGCTTCCGAAGCGCCGAAGGCGTTCTACCCGATCCGCATGGCGGGGGAGGCGGGGCGTCGGGCGGCGTCGGTTGAAGAGGCCGTCGGGCGGCTGGGAATGAAATCGAAATTGTTCGCCCTGCACGGCGTCACCGGCACCGGCAAAAAACGTCTCTTGAAGGAGACGGCCTTTCACGCCGCCCTCTCGGGCCTCCCCGTGCGCGAGTGGGGCGCGTCGCAGTTTCGCGAAGGGATGGAGGCGCTCGCGTTCTCCTCGGGACTCGTCCTCTTCCGGGATCTAGAGGACGTTGCGCCCGCCGAGCTCGCGCGCCTCTTGCACCTGCGCCGTCGGCAATTGCCCGCCGCGGGTCTCATGGCCTTTTGGGAATGGAACGAAGACCGGGCGGGCGACGAGTCGCGGCGCGTCTTGGAAGGCCTGTCGGCCCATCCCGACGTCGAGGACATCGCGCTTAAAAATTTGGACGAGAACGAGACGAACGAGCTCGTGCGCGCGGCGTTGGGAGACGAGGCCGCCTCCGCATCGGGCGGGGACTTCTTTCGTTTGACTGCCGGCAATCCGCTCGCCCTCCTCGAGATCCTCTCCGAGGCGCGCGGACGCGGCGATCCGGCCGAGGCGATCCGCGGCTTGAAGGGCGCCGACGAGATCCTGAAACGGCGCATCGCCGATCTTCCCGCCGACGAGCGCCGTCTGCTCGAGCTTCTGGCCGTCGGCCATTGGAGCGTCGACTTGGACGACCTCTTCCGCGCGCACGGAGGCGAGACGGAGGCCCTCTTTCCCGCGCTCGACCGCCTGATTGCGAAAGGGCTGGCGATCTTGGAGGCCGACTCCGGGCGCTACCGCGTCGCCACCGAAGCGTTGGAGACGGCCGTTTTGAAATCCCTCGGCGAGGAGGACGAAATCGACCGGCACCGGTCCTGGTGGGCGGTTTTGGGAACACGCGTGGAGAGCCCGCAAAAGCTCCATCACGCCGCCGCGCTGCGGGATTTGGACTATGTCGGACGGTTCGCGCCCGAAACGATCGAAGCGCTTCGCGCGGCGAGAAGATTCGAGGCCGCCCTGCGTTTGAGCGAGGCCGCGTTGGAGGCTTTGAAGGGCTCGGGCGACGCCGTCACGCGTTCCCGCTTGCTCCGCATCCGGGGCAATCTCTTCAACGAGATCGGCCGGTATCCCGAGGCGTTGGGGATCGCCGAAGAAGTCTTCCAGCTTGCGGCGCCCGACGAGCCGATGCCGGTGAAGACGGTCAAGCATTGGCTCGTCACCGGACTCATCCACCAGAATTTGGGCGACCGGGCCGAGGCGGAGAAACGTTTCGAGCGTCTGCTCGCCGAGGCACGCCGCTTCGCCGCCGATGTTCCCGCCTTCTATGCCCTGCGCGCGTTATCCCTTTTGGGCATCGAGGCCCTGAGGCGCGGGGAGTTGAAGACGGCGCGGCAGCGTTTCGAGGAAGGCCTGCTCTCGCCGGAGGCGAAGGGTTGGAGGCGCGCGGAGATTTTGCGGAACCTGGCCGTCGTCGACCACCGCGAAGGCGATGCGGCGGCGTCCTTCCGCCGGTTGGACGAGGCGCGCGCGATTTACCGGGCCGAAAAAAACGCCGAGGGCGAATACGCCTGCTGGCTCGAGCAGGGCAATTTGTCCCTGAGCGCCGGCGACTTCGCGGCCGCGGAGGCCTCCTACGCGCGGGCGGAGGCGATCGCGCGCGAGAGGGACGACGATCTTCTTCTGGCGGGCCTCTGGAACAATCAGGGCGTGATGGAGCGCAAGCGCGGGAACCTAAGCCCTGCGCTCGAACGCCTCCAAGACGCGCTCGCCTTGTTTCGCCCCCTGGGCAACGCCGCCGACCTCGCCGAATGCCTGAAGCAGAACGCGATCACCGACGCCGAGGTCGGCCGCTTCGAGGCGGCCGCGTCGAAGGTCGCGGAGATCCGCCGTCTCGCCGCGCGATTCCCCGGCGCCGGAGAGAAGGCGAAGGACGCCGAGGCCGTCCTCCGGCGTCTGAAGGACGGGATCGGCGCGGCCTCGGACGAGGCCGACGGACGGCGGTTGAAAGACGTCTACGACCGGCTGCCGAAAGCCCTTCAAGTGAGCTTCGAGGAACGGTTCGATTACAAACGCGGCATCGCATCGAGGAGGCCCTGATGGACTTTTTGAAAAAACTCTCCGTCATCAACCGCCAACTGCTTCGAACCGACGACATGGAGGCGGTCTTCAAGAATCTCATGGACGCGGCCCTCGAGATCTCGGGGGCCAAGAACGGGCTGCTCCTTCTCAAGGCCGAATCGGAGGAAGGGCCGTTGCCGGGTTATCGCGTCGTGACGGCGAAGAATTTGTCCGGGACCGATCTCGGAACGGATTCCTTCACCGTCAGTCTCTCGGCGGTCCGCGAGGCGGCCGAAACCGGCAACGCCGTCGTCACCGACAACGCCCTCCAAGACCCACGCTTTCAGAAATCGAAGAGCGTCGCGTTGCACGGGCTTAAATCGATCCTCGCCTTGCCGCTCAAGGACGCCTCCGGCGTCATGGGCGTCTTCTACTTGGACAACCCCCTCGATGCCGGCGTCTTCTCCGACGAGGCCGTCGCTTCGTTGGAGGCCTTCGCCGACACGGCGGCGTTGGCCCTCCAAAAATCCCGCATGATCGCGGAGCTGAAGGCCTCCAACTCGGAATTGCAGGTGGAAGTCGAGGAGGAGATGGGACGTCGCCAGGAATTGGAGCGGGAGATGGCGGCCAACCGTTTGAAGCTCAAGCACCAGTACGGGGACATCGTCGGAAAATCGCCCCGGATGATTTCCGTCCTGCAATTGGTGGACAAGATCACCGATTCGAAAGTGCCGGTCTGGATCTTCGGCGAATCGGGTACGGGCAAAGAAGCCGTCGCCCGCGCTCTTCACTTCAACAGCGCGCGCGCCAAGGCGGCCTTCGTGAGCGAGAACTGTTCCGCGCTTCCCGAGACGCTTTTGGAAAGCGAGCTCTTCGGCCACAAGAAGGGCGCCTTCACCCACGCCGACCGCGATAAAAAAGGGCGCTTCGAGTACGCCAACAAGGGGACGGTCTTTTTGGACGAGATCGCCGACATGAGCCTGAACCTTCAGGCCAAGCTCCTGCGCTTCCTGCAGGAAGGGGAGGTCCGTCCCGTGGGCGCGAACGAGACGGTCAAGGTGGACGTGCGCGTGGTGTCGGCCTCCAACAAGGACCTGCACCGGTTGGTGGAGGAGGGAAAATTCCGGGAAGACCTCTTCTACCGCTTGAACGGCATCACGGTGACGCTGCCGCCGCTTCGCGAGCGGATGGAAGACCTGCCGCTGCTGATCGATCACTTCCTGAAGGAGAAGGGCGTGAAGATCCACGCGGACGCACTGCGCTTCCTGATGAACTACCCCTGGCCCGGCAACATCCGCGAGCTCCAGAACGCGATCGAGACGGCGGCCCTCTTCGCCGAGGACGGTTTGATTTTGCCCAAATCCTTCGAGTTCAAGCCGGCCGTCCTCTCCAAGCGCCGGGCGGGAACGGCGGCGATGAAGGCCCACCCCAAGGCGCCGATGGAGCCGGAGCTGGAAAAGATCCTGATCGCCGTGCGCGACCAGGGCTATCACAAGGGCAACGCCGCCAAGGTGCTGGGGATCTCGCGTCGGAACCTCTACACGAAACTGGAGAAATACGGCGTGCCCTTCGAGCTGAAGGACTTGAAGACCTACATCGACGAGCGGTTCATTTAACCCCGTAATCCGAAAAATCGGGGAGGCCGGCCGGCCTCATGATCTGCCGCTGCATGGCCGGCGGGGGCGTCGTGATCGAAAAGGTGAGGAGCAGGTGGGTCTTGGGATTCGAAGAAAACGCCGCCAGGCCGCCGTCCCCGAACGTCGTCAGGCTCGCCGAGAAATCCGGCGGTTTTACGAAATACTCCTCGGCGGACGTCCCCTTCGGGTCCGTTTGGTCGAAAATGTAGAGGGACACGGTATCGCCCTCCGCCACCGGCAAATCCTTGATGACGCCGTTGTATCCCGTGCCGGCGGTTTCCACGTTGAGGAGCATCTGGTCTTGGTACTGGACCGCGGCGCCGGAGGAGGATTGCCTGACGACCCGTAAATAGGGCCCGATCCCGAACGTCATCCAGCCGACGTCGCTCCAGGCCTGCGTCGCATCGTTCCAGGCCTTCAGCGCGCCTTGGGCAGAAAGTTTCAGATTCAGGACGCCCTTCGCTTCGACCGCTCCGGGGATGGGCTCGCTCGGTTCCTGCGTGTTGGTCGGTTTGGGCGACAAAAAGACGCGGTAGCCGATCCATTCGAGCTCTCCGCCCTGCAGCCCGTCGGTCAATTCGCTTCGCGGGGACATCGTGTCCTCTCCGCCGGCGCCTTTCGCCGCGAACAGGGTTCCCGAACCGGGCGCTCCGCTGAAACCGGCCGCGGGCGCATCGACGGCTCCCCCCGTCGGCGCGGTCCCCGTTCCGGCGCCGGTCAGGCAGGCGGAAAGCCCTAGCGTGACGAATAGGAGGGCGGCGAGGAGGATTCTTCGTTTCATTTCACCCAAAGGTAGTCCAAAGAAGAGGCCGCGGTTTTTATTTTAAAATAACCCAAATAAACGGTGCCCCCGAACTTCTGCGCGCCGTCGGTCAATTCGGTCAGCGTGGCCGAAAATCCCAGAGGCTCCGCTTCCGAACCCGTGTAGGCGAAATAAAGGAGATCGTCGTTCTCGACCGGAGTTCCGCTGATCTGTAGGTTCGAGCCGTCCGGTTGGACCGGGCCGATACGGAAGTCTTGATAATAGTCCTTCGCTTTGTCCGCCATCCCCCGAGTGAGTTTCAAACGCACGAACCGGTTCTCCGGGGCGACGGACCAGCGCCAGCAGGAGGCGTCCTCGCAACCTTGGTCCGCTTCCCCCAACTCGACGAAGAAGCCGCCGCTCAACTCGGTTTTCCCTTCGCAGGAGAGAGGGGTCGGTTCCTCGGAATAGCGGCTTCCGACCACCTTTGTCGAAGGTGAAGAAAAATAGGTGATGCGCCAATCCGCGATCAGGGGGGAGACGGCCGGCATTTTATCGCCCATGTCCGGCCGGGGCGGCATCGTGTCGGAGCCGCCGGCGGCGGCAAGCGTCGAGCCGGCGGGCGTCTCACCCGGAGGAGAGGCGAGGATGCCGGAGGGCGTCCCGGGGGCGACCGCCGAGGAACCTCCGCCCGTCAGGCAGGCGGAGAGCCCTGTCCCAAGGAGCAGAAGACAGGCCGTCATCGAAGGGCGAAATAGGCGCACGGATATCCTTTATATATCACGATTTTCGGCTCGAACGGCGGTTGGAGTTGTCTCACAAGAGAACGGGACTTCTCGGACTTAAGTCAAACCAATCAAATCAGGGGGTTAGAAGAAGAGGGTCAGAAGAAGGCCGGCCAAGGTTTTTGAATCCACGATCTCCCGCTGCGCGATCATTCGGCGGATCTCGTCCCGGGTGAAGAATTTCTCTTCGATCACCTCGCTCGGTTCGCGGCCTTGCCGTCCGGGCTTAAGGCCGACGCCCTTGAAGATGTGGATGTATTCGTCGGTAAACCCGCAGGAGGTGGGTATCGCCACCACCGGTTCGACCTTCTTGGCGGTCCAGCCGGTCTCTTCCTCCAGCTCGCGTGTCGCGCAGGACATCGGGTCTTCCCCTTTTTCGAGCAGGCCGGCGGGGATCTCCCAGAGCCAGGCGTTCAGGACGGGGCGGAACTGACGGATGAGGAGGATGCGTTCGCCGTCGTCGGTCAAGGGAACGATGGCGGCCGCCGAGAGATGGCGGGCGACCTCGTGATTCACGACGTGGCCGTTGGGAAGGGTGAATTCCTCGAGGTTCATCGTGACCACGCGGCCTTTGAAGATCTCTTTTTTAATCAATGGGGTGGGCTACCGGGCTCGAACCGGTGACATCCAGGACCACAACCTGGCGCTCTACCAACTGAGCTAAGCCCACCATCTGAGTCAGGGGGAGATGCCGCTCTCCCCCTGAAACCCCCATCTGAAACTCGAGGGTTCATCGCTCACTGCGTCCGGCGAAGCCGGACTTCGTTCGCTTTTGGGACCGCACACATAGCGAAGAGGGATTCTAATCGCAAGTGCCTAGAAAGTGGTGGAAAAAAACGGGCGATTCCTCTTTACTGCTCGCCATGTCGGAAGCCATTACGCGCGGGGTGAAGGTCGAGGTCGAGAGCGAGTATTCGGAAGAACGCTCGAATCCCGACGGGGGCGTCTATTTCTTCGTCTATCACGTCGTCGTCACGAACGTGGGGGAGGAGACGGTGCGGCTGATCAGCCGGCACTGGATCATCACTAACGCCGACGGCAAGAAAGAGGAAGTGCGCGGGCCCGGCGTCGTGGGCGAACAGCCGACGCTCAAGCCCGGAGAGTCGTTCGAATACTCCAGCTTCTGCCCTTTAAGCACGCCCTTCGGGATGATGCACGGAACTTACCAGATGGTGACGGACGCGGGCGAGGAGTTCGACGCCCAGATCGCGCCGTTCACGCTCTCCCGCGAAGAAGTCATGTATCACTAGGTGCGCCTGGAGAGATTCGAACTCCCGACCCTCTGGTTCGAAGCCAGATGCTCTAATCCACTGAGCTACAGGCGCGTGCCGCGGGAGGGACTCGAACCCCCACGGTTTTACCCGCCAGGTTCTAAGCCTGGTGCGTCTGCCAATTCCGCCACCGCGGCGAGCAAAAAGCTCGATTGACAATTAATAGGATTCTAAAGCAGAAAAGCCACCTCTTTTTAGGGCCGTTAGCTCAGTCGGTAGAGCAGCTGACTCTTAATCAGCGGGTCGCAGGTTCGATCCCTGCACGGCCCACAAGGAAGTCGGGTCGCTCCTAAAGCGACCCGACTTTTTTCGTTTTCAGCGAACCCGTTAAACGTTTTGCCAAACGCCGAAGAAGCGGTTACTATTACAAAAAAGAACACAGACCCGTGAATCCCAAAGTCACTCTTAAGGACGTATCACCCATCAGGAAGGACCTCGAAGTCGTCGTTGCGATGCAGGACGTCGCTCGCCATTTGGACGGCGTCTACCAGCGCATCGGCAAGAAGGCGAAGCTGAAGGGCTTTCGGCCCGGCAAGGTGCCCCGCAGCGTGCTGGAGCAGTACTACCGCCAGGACGCCGAATCGGAGGCGATGCGGGAGCTGATCAACTTAAGCTACCCGGCGGCGGTTCAAGAAGCCGGCGTGATCCCCATCGCCTCGCCGCAGATCAGGGTGACGGCCTTCGGTCCGGACCAGGATTTGGCGTACGAGGCCATGATCGAAATCCCGCCGCAATTCGAGGTGGCCGGCTATAAAGATCTCAAGCTCGCCAAGGACAAGATCGACGTCGCCGATCAGGAGATCGACGACAATTTGAAAGGGTTTCAGGACCGCCTGACCCAACTCACACCCCTCCTCGAGGACCGTCCGGCCCGGGAAAACGACATCGTCGCCCTGGATTATCGCGGTACCTTGAACGGCCAGCCCGTCGCGGGGTTCGAGGGCAAGGACTTCCTGGTGGAATTGGGCAAGGGTTACCTCTTCCCGGAGATAGAAAAGATACTTTTGGGCGCCAAGGTCGGCGAAAAAAAGCAGACCGAGGTAACTCTACCCGATAACTGGGCCGATAAGAATCTTGCGGGCAAGAAGATCGACTACGAGCTTTCGGTCAAGCAGATAAAACAGAAGAAGGTGCCCGAGTTGAACGACGACTTCGCCAAGGACGTCGGCAATTTCGAAAATCTCGCCGCCTTGAAGGCCAAGGTGAAGGAAGACATCGTGAAGGCCAAGGAGCAGGCGGCGAAAAACAAGATGAGGCGCGAGGTCCTGGATCAGCTCATCGCCAAGAACGACTTTCTCGTCCCCGAGGCCATGATTCAGATCGAGATGGAGGACATGTTCCGCCGTTTCGAGGGAAATCTGCGGGCCCAGAACATCTCGCTCGAGCAGGCGGGCGTCACCGTCGAGGATTTTTACGCCAAGAACCGCGACGAGGCCGTGCATCGCGTCCGCGGCGCGCTCATCTTCGACGCGATCGCGCGGAAGGAAAATATTTCGGTGACGCCGGACGAGATCGAGAAGCGCATCGAGGACATGGCGAAGCTTTCCGGGCAGCAGCCGGCGGTGTGGAAGAAGTATTTTCAGGAGCACAACATGCTGGGGCGCGTCGAAGGCGCTCTCTTGGAAGAAAAAGCCCTTGATTTTGTGCTGACCCAGTCTAAAATCAAAGTGAAGGAAATTTAAGAATTTGCACATCTGGCGCGGCTTTTGCGAAGGTGATGGAGGAAAAAATGGTTGATCGTTCTCACATCCCGACGCAGTTGCAGTTGGTTCCGATGGTCATCGAGCAGACCCATCGGGGCGAACGCGCCTATGACGTCTTCTCACGCCTCCTGAAAGACCGCATCGTTTTCATCGGCACGGGCATCAACGACGACGTCGCCAACTTGGTCATCGCCCAGCTCCTGTTCCTGGAGTCCGAGGATCCCGACAAGGATATTTATCTCTACGTCAACTCGCCGGGCGGCGTGGTGACGGCCGGATTGGCCATCTACGACACCATGCAGTACGTGCGCCCGGACGTCTCTACGATTTGTCTGGGGCAGGCGGCCTCCATGGGAGCCGTTCTTCTCGCGGCCGGCGCCCCGGGAAAGCGTTTCGCCCTTCCGCACGCGCGTATCCTCATCCATCAGCCGATGGGCGGATTCCAGGGGCAGGCCACGGATATCGACATCCATGCGCGCGAGATCTTGAGGATGCGCGAAGAATTGAACAACATTTTGGTGAAGCACACCAAGCAACCGGCCAAGAAGATCCAGAGCGACACCGAGCGCGATTATTTCATGAGCGGAGAAGAGGCCAAGGAGTACGGCATCGTCGACGAGGTGGTGACGTATCGCGACAAGGGCGGAAAGAAGATGGAGATCGTCGCCGGAAAGGGGAAGGCATAACCAATGACGCGAGGATTTGTGGAAGATCCGACCAACCTCTGCTGCTCCTTCTGCGGAAAATCGCAAAAGGAAGTGCGGAAACTCATCGCCGGTCCGACCGTCTACATCTGCGACGAGTGCATCGATCTCTGCAACGACATCATCGCCGAGGAAAACGCCCGCGCGACCCAGATGGTCTCGCGTTCCGGCGTTCCCAAGCCTTCCGACATCAAAAAGATCTTGGATGAATACGTGATCGGCCAGGAGCGGGCTAAGAAGACCCTCTCGGTCGCCGTCCACAATCATTATAAGAGAATCGAAAACCGCGGCACGTCTTCCGACGTCGAGCTCCAGAAGAGTAATATCCTCCTGATCGGCCCTACCGGTTCCGGTAAGACGCTGCTGGCCCAGACCTTGGCAAAAATCCTGAACGTCCCGTTTACGATCGCCGATGCGACGACGTTGACCGAGGCCGGCTACGTGGGCGAGGACGTCGAGAACATCATCTTAAATCTCCTACAGGCCGCCGACTACGACAAGGCGCGCTGCGAGCGCGGCATCGTATACATCGATGAGATCGACAAGATCTCCCGCAAGTCGGACAGCCCGTCGATCACGCGGGACGTATCCGGCGAGGGCGTGCAGCAGGCGCTTCTGAAGATCATCGAAGGCACGGTGGCGAACGTCCCTCCCAAGGGTGGGCGCAAGCATCCCCAGCAGGAGTTCATCCCGATCGACACGACGAACATCCTCTTCATCTGCGGCGGCGCCTTCGTCGGACTCGAGGACATCATCTCGCGGCGCGGCGGGTCCAAGACCATGGGCTTCGGCTCCGACGTGAAGAGCAAGCAGGAGAAGAACCTTTCGAAGCTGCTGGAGGACGTTCAAACCGAAGACTTGTTGAAGTTCGGTTTGATCCCGGAATTCATCGGCCGATTGCCGGTCATCGCGACCTTGGGCGAGCTGGACGAGACCGCCTTGATCGACATCCTGACGCGGCCGCGGAACGCCTTGATCAAGCAGTATCAGCGGCTCTTCGAGTTCGAGAGGGTGAAGCTCAAATTCACGCCGGGCGCGTTGACCGCCGTCGCCAAGGAAGCCATCAAGCGGAAATCGGGCGCCCGGGGTCTTCGAGCCATCCTCGAGAACGTCATGCTCGAAATCATGTACGATATTCCTTCCCGGACGGGCATTAAGGAAGTGGTCATCAACGAAGAGGTGATCACCAAAAAGTCGGAGCCCGTCTTCGTCTACGAGAAGAAAGCCGAATCGGCTTAAGACTTAAGAAAAGCCCCGAGGGGCTTGTCTTTGGGGTTCGCCGTACTTACATTAGCAAAACACCCCTGAGTGCGGGCGTCAGCAGTACTTGGAGGCATTGAAATTTATGTTCGGCGATAACCCGAATGTTCCTGCAAAGTCGCAAGGTTACATGGTCCCTCTCCTCCCTTTGAGGGACATCATCGTCTTTCCCCACATGGTCGTGCCCCTCTTCGTCGGGCGGGAGAAGTCCATCGCCGCCCTCGAAGAAGCCATGGGGAAGGAAAAAGACATCCTCCTGGCCGCCCAGATCAATCCGAAGACCAACGACCCCCGGGATGAAGACATCTATAAGGTGGGAACGCTGGGGACCATCATCCAGCTCCTCCGCCTCCCCGACGGGACGGTCAAGGTCCTGATCGAAGGCAAGCGCCGCGCGCGGATCAAGCGGTTCGTCCCGAGCCCGCCGTATTTTTTGGTCGAGGTCGAGGAGATCATCGAGAACCGCGAGATCACCGTCGAGGTCGAGGCCCTGATGCGCGAGATCAAGGTGGCCTTCGAGACTTACGTGAAATTGAACAAGCGGATTCCGCCGGAGATGCTGGCCTCGGTGGCCACCATCGACGATCCGTCACGTTTGGCCGACACCATCGTCGCGCACCTGTCGCTCAAGCTCCCCGACAAGCAGAAGATCCTGGAGATCGAGAGCCCGGCCGAGCGGCTGGAGCGGCTCTACAGCCAGATCCAGACGGAGATCGAGATCCTCCAGGTCGAAAAGAAGATCCGGACGCGCGTCAAGAAGCAGATGGAGAAGACGCAGAAGGAATATTACCTCAACGAGCAGATGCAGGCCATCCAGCGCGAGCTGGGCGAGCGTGACGAGTTCAAGGGCGAGCTCCAGGAGCTGGAAGAGAAGATCAAGAACAAGAAGATGTCCGCGGAGGCAACCAAGAAGGTCAAAAAGGAATTCAAAAAATTGAAGATGATGAGCCCGATGTCCGCCGAGGCGACCGTCGTGCGGAACTACATCGACTGGATCTTGGGATTGCCCTGGTACGACGTCACCGAGGACAAGCTCGACATCAAGGAAGCGGCGCGCATCTTGGACGAGGATCACTACGGCTTGAAGCAGCCGAAGGAGCGCATTCTCGAATACCTGGCGGTGCGTAGCCTCGTCGAAAAGATGAAGGGCCCGATCCTGTGTCTGGTGGGTCCTCCGGGCGTCGGTAAAACCTCTTTGGCGCGTTCGATCGCGCGCTCCATGGGGCGCAAGTTCGTGCGCTGCTCTTTGGGCGGCGTCCGCGATGAGGCGGAGATCCGCGGCCATCGCCGCACTTACATCGGCGCGTTGCCGGGCAAGGTCATCCAGAGCCTTAAAAAGGCAGGTTCCAGCAATCCCGTCTTCCTTTTGGACGAGATCGACAAGATGAGCATGGACTTCCGGGGCGATCCCTCGGCGGCCCTCCTCGAGGTTCTGGATCCCGAGCAGAATGTCGCCTTCCAGGATCATTACCTGGACCTGGACTACGATCTTTCCAACGTCATGTTCATCACGACGGCGAATACGCTGCATTCGATCCCGGTGCCCCTCCAGGACCGCATGGAGATCATCCGGATTCCGGGCTATACGGAGCTGGAGAAACTGCACATCTCCGAGCGTTACCTGATGAAGAAGGAGTTGGAGGCCCACGGGTTGACGGTGGAGAACCTCAAGGTCGGCGAGGCGACGCTGAAGGCGGTCGTCCGCCACTATACGAAGGAAGCCGGCGTCCGTAACCTGGAGCGCGAGATCGCCACCATCTGCCGGAAGGCGGCCAAGGAGATCGCGGAGAAAGGGAAGGACAAGACCATCCACGTCACGCCCAAGTCGTTGCACAAGTATCTGGGCGTCCAGAAGTTCCGGTACGGCGTCGTCGAGGAGAAGGACCAGATCGGTTTGACGACGGGGCTCGCCTGGACGGAGTTCGGCGGCGAGCTGCTGACCACCGAAGTCAGCGTCATGCCGGGCAAGGGCAAGCTGACGGTCACCGGAAAGCTGGGCGACGTCATGCAGGAGTCCGCGCAGGCCGCCATGAGCTATGTGCGCTCGCGCGCGGATCAGCTGGGCATTTCGCGCCACTTCTACCAGCGTTTCGACATCCACCTGCACGTTCCCGAGGGGGCGGTGCCGAAGGACGGGCCGTCCGCCGGCATCACGATGGCGACGACCATCGCCTCGGCCCTGCTGAAGATTCCCGTCCGCAAGGATGTCGCCATGACCGGCGAAGTCACTTTGCGCGGACGCGTCCTGCCCATCGGCGGCTTGAAGGAAAAGGTCATGGCCGCGCACCGCGGCGGGATCAAGACGATCATCATCCCCAAGGAGAACGAGAAGGACATCGAGGAAATTCCCAAAAAGATCCTCAAGGACATCAAGCTGATCCTGGTCGACCACATGGATCAGGTCCTGAGAAACGCCTTGGTCGTGGACAATCCCGACAGCCTCTTCAAGAAGGCGGATGAGAACCCGGTTCTGGAAGACGGAGGCAAGACCGAAGCGTTTCCGCCCCCGCCTCCGGCCGCCGGAACGCCGAAGGGGGAAGTGTCTCCCGTCCACTAAAAACGAACATTTTGTTGAAGTTTTGCCGATGGCTTGTTAGCCAAGCCACCCTGGGCGTGTAGCTCAGCGGTAGAGCACCTCGCTTACACCGAGGGGGTCACAGGTTCGAATCCTGTCGCGCCCACTGGATCGTTCTGAAGGGTCTTTGAGTGGCTTGTGGCTTCAGTGGGGACGTAGATCAATCGGTTAGATCGTCGCCCTGTCACGGCGAAGGTTGCGGGTTCGAGCCCCGTCGTCCCCGCTGAGTCCACAAACCCGTCACATTTTTTAGTTGTCATTTACCCCCGTTTCGTCTATCAAACATCGCCTAAATCCATTGAATTTTGGATAGTTAGCCTTAACTTCGGTATACCTTTTAATAAAGGGAAAGGGGAAAACACATGAAGAGTAAAAAACTGTTCTTGGCTGCCGGAGCCGCCATGCTCCTGACAGCCACCGCGGCGCAGGCCATCGACCTCAACTGGGTCGACAAGAACACCGTCATCGTCGACGGAACGTTCCAGGTCAGCAAGCCGGGCAAGGAGTGGGACACGCAGAAGACGCAGGACTGGTCCGCTCCCGTGAAGTGGGTCCTTCATAAGGAAGGCGCCAACCCGGTCATCTGGCTCCGTTACGACCAGGCCGTTCGCGGCAAGACCGCCCACGATTATGCCCGCGACGTGAAGTCCCGCCTCAAGGCGCGCGGCGTCAGCGTCGAGTCGGTCCGCAATCAGGTCATCAGCGGCCGCAACGTGGCCCTGATCTCCGGCATGGATAACGCCAGCGGCTTCCGTTACTTGGTCGGCGTGTGGCGCAACCGGAACAAGGGGTTCAACCTGGAGTGCACGGCCGAGGCGAAGGATTTCGGCGTCTATGAGCCGCACTGCATGGCTGCGATCCAGTCCGCCCGCATCCTGCGCGAGGACTAAAAGTGAAACACAATCGAATCGGGTTTTGCCCGTTCGATGGTGAGAGGGTTCGGGGGATGCCCGAAGGGATCCCCCGCTAAGAGAGGGGACTTGGCCTCGTGCCAGGTCCCCTCTTGTTTTTTTACGGCAGGGGTTTATCATCCCGTTTCACCAAAAAGGGGGAGCTTATGAAGACCAAGTTAGCGCTTGTTTTCGCGGCCGGGGCGATGCTCACGGCTTCCGTAGCGTCCGCGGTCAGTCTCCAATGGTCCAGTCACACGTGTTTCACGATGGACAGCAGCTTTTACATCTGCAAGCCGGACGATAAGTGGAACACCCAGGAAACGAACGAGACCCTTCGCCCGGTCAAATTTATCTACGGAAAAATGGGGGCCAATCCCATCATTTGGGTCCAACTGGACAATCTG
>DASUFF010000031.1:0-29626 GCA_036274695.1 bacterium
GGGGTCCGCGGCCTTTCCGTAGATCAATCTCTCGAAGGTGTGATGCGAGGGCTGGGAGGCGCTGTCGCCGGATTCGTTGACGTAGATCTCATAGGCGCGCCGGGCGATCTGAACGGGACGCGCCTGGCCCTTCAGCAGGCGGCTCTCCAAACGGCGCACGGCTTCCTGAAAGACCTCGCGCAGGCGGTTGCGGTCCAGGCGCGCGCGCGTGGCAGGGCGGATCAGCGCGCCTTGGAGCATCGCGACCACTTCCGAGTTTGCGGATTTCCCACCGACGTATTTGCGGAAGGTGACGAGGGCCGGGCGCTTTTCCCCGGATTGCAGTCCCTCGCAGTAGATTTGATGCGCGCGGATCGCCACGGCGCGCGGACGGATCAGCGCGGGATCGGTGCCTTCCCCAAAGGCGGACAGGACTTCCCGAAACGCGGCCAGAACTTTTTGGTGATTCAACATAAGATAATTCCCCTCGTGTTAGGGGAATTATCGACCGGCCGCGAAGAAGAATGCGCGAGCGGGGGGAATCATCGTGTACGTCAGTCAACAAGACCGTTTCTTCGTTGACTGGAGTCAACAAAAGGAAAGTGGGAAGGGGAGATTTCCTAGCGGCCGACGTGCTTCATCATCTCGCGCAGGCCGTCCTTGCGGAAGTCGACGTTGTCCTTGTTTTTCTCGACGTCTTCGATCATGCGGGCGCCGAGGCCGTTCTTGGCGAACGGAGACGATTTGTTGGCGGCTTGCTCGGTGATGTATTTGCTCGACACTTCGACCACCAGCGCCTCCGGAGCCCCCTTTGAGACGACGTAATTCATCTCCGCGCGCTGGTCCTTCCAGAGATCCGCCAGTTCGGCCCGACCCTCGGTGGTCGCGATCATATCGTTGTACTTCTGTTCGATCGCTTCGCCGATTTTCTCGATGTCGGTTTCGTAGCGGCTGTCGAACCAATCCTTCGGGTCGTCCGGAAGCTTTCCGGTTTTTTCCAGGGACTTCTTGGCGCCCAAAGACAGGAACTCGGTGTGTTGGAGAGCGATCTGTAAGACCACGATCCTCCCGTCTAAGCCGTTCACCGGCTTGGCCCCGGGGCCTTCGAGGATGACGTCGGCGGGAGGGGGCGTCTGGTCTTTCTTTGCGTCGTCCAGCGCCTGATCGATGTCGTCGAGGAAGTCGGCCTCCTCAGGCGCCTTCGGCGTTTCCTTCTTCTTAGGCTCGGTCTTCTCCGGCTTCGGTTCGGTTTTTTCCGCCTTCGGCGCTTTCTCGCTTTTCGCCGGTTCCGGCTTGGCGCCGGTCTCGGAGGCCCCGCCGCGGATCCGGTCGATCCCGTATCGGACGAGACGGACGAGTCCATAGAGGGTGCCGGCGCCGACGATGGCCGCCGCGGCGCCGATCAAGAGCGACCCCCACGAGGTGCCTTCCGAGGGATTGGTCGGCGTCGATGTGTTGGTCTTTGTGCTGTTCGACGGCGCGGGCGTCGCGGAGTCCACCGGCGTCACGCTCGTCGCGCTCGGCAGGGCCGAGGACGAGGTCGCCGGAGGCGGAGTCGCGGAGCCCGAACCGGCCGGAGGCGGCGTGATGTCGCCTTGGGGCGGCTTCAAATCGGGCGGGTTCGAGATGTAGGTGACGCTCTCCACGAGGGCGCGCAGGTTGCCCACGACGACGGGCTTGTAGCTGTCGAAGGTGATGTTCTTGTTGCCGTTCTGCTGCTCGTTCGCGACATAGGCGCGGACGTAGGCGTCGATCTCGTTGCCGGTGATGACGTCGGCGTCCTCGTCCTTGAAGTTGCCGTCGCCCTTGAAGTAGTCCACCAATTCGAGGATGTCCTTGGCGTTTTGCGCCAGAGGCGTCGTCGGTTTATCGGAGGTCAGTCCCACCGCTTCCTTGAAGCGGTTGACGTTCGCCTCGGTGAGCACGCCCAGCTTGATGCCTTCGGACGGGACCTCTTCGGCCACCGAGCTGCGCGTGGACGCGTCGCCCTTGCCTTCCTGCGAACCCATCAGACCCGTATACATCTGCTGAACGGAGCCGTAGGTGCGCGTGGCCGCGGAGATGGAATCCGCCGGAGGCGTTTCGGGGGCCTTGGCCGCATCGCCGCCGCCGACGTATTGGACGATGGCCAGATAGGCCGACAGGTTGGAGACGGTCAGGTCCCGGTACCCCTGGGCGTCGAAATCCTTGATGTCCGCGCCGTAGGCCTCGACGTACTTGTCGATCTCCTCGCCGGTGATCACGTCGGCGTCGCCGGTGTTGCCGTCGCCGCGGAGGTAATCGATCAGCTGGCGGATTTCCTGGATGTTCCCGTGCAGGGCGGACTTGCCGTACTTCGAACCGCCTTCGATGCCCATCAAGCCGTTAAAACATTCCAGGGCCTCCGGCGTGATTGCCTTGAGGTTCAAACCGCCGGACGGCAGGTTGCCGTCCACGTTCATGTGGACGCCCGTCGGCAGCCGGCGAATCCCCAAACCCACGTACATCGATTGCAGCGTGTCGTAGGTGGCGACTCCGCCTTTGGGAATGTCTCTGCAAGTCATAGGATCCTCTTTCGTTGTTTAAGACGTCGTTCGCTTAACGGTTGCCGGCGCCGGGCAGCTTGCCCTTGTTGGTGTTCGTGGTCTGGCCGCTTCCGCCGCCCCAACCGACGCGGACCTGCGGGCCGGCGAACTCGGTGCCGCCTTCCGGCGTGACCTTGATGGTATGCGTGCCCTGGCCGGCCCGGGGGATCGCCTCGTTGCGGCCCCAGACCTGGACGTCCACGGTGTCGCTGTCCTTCTTGATGGTTCCTTCCGCGTTGGCGCCGCCGACGTTCACCTTCACCTTCGTGTCGGCCGCGGCCTTGTTCTTCAGGGTGACCTTCACGCTCAGAGGATCGCCGACGTAGGGGCTGGTGCCGGTTAAGACGGTGACTCCGGAGACCTCGGCGGTCTTGGGCTTCTCGGCCACGGTGATCGACACGGTCTTGATCACCTTCGTGCCGCCCGACTCGTAGACGAAGTCGACGAAGTACTCGCCCGGCGTCAGATCCTTGACCGCCAGGTTCTCGCGCTTGCTCTGTCCGACGCCCATCTTGCCGATGGCGTCGTCCTTGCCGGCGATGGCGCCGCGCTTACCCGTGTCCGTCTTCTTCTGGTAGACGACCGTCAGAGTGCCTTCCGCGCTCATGTTCTGCTCGACGGAGAAGGAGGCGCCCGGGGCGACGGTGCCCTTCAGGCTCGTTCCGAAATCGGTGACGTTGAAATTGCCGGCGACCTTGAGGGGCGCCTTGGCAACCGCGGGTTTGCCGTCCACTTCCATGTTGATGACGACGGTGTAGTCGCCTTCCGCGAGCTTCGACTTGGGCTTCACCGTCACTTCGCCGGTCTGATTCAGCTTGGTCGGGTCGACTTCGGCCTCCGTGACCGTCTTGCCCTTGGAGTCGACGATGCTCGCGCTCTTGACCTCGCCGGTGACCGGCGGGTTGAACTTGACGGTGAACTGCTGGGCGTCGTCGGCGGCGCTGACCGTGGCGTCGATGGTCGCGCCCTTGATCTCGACCGGGCCTTCGGGGGTCTTTTCGCAGCCCTTGTCGTCGACCTCGATACCGGGCTTCGTGCCCTTGCATTCGTCCTTGGAGTCTTCGATGCCGTCATGATCTTCGTCCACGACGCTCGGTTTGCTCGCATTGCCGCCGAAGTTCACGCGGACGCCGCCGGCGCCGCCCACCGTGGGGTAGCTGAAGCCGTGGCCGTCCGAGGGAAGGACGAAGCTGATGCCGGGAACAAAGGAGCCAAAGAGTTGCAGGTTGCCGAAATCCCCGCGGAGGACGTCCGCGCCGAGCGTGATCGGGAAGGTGAGGTCGATGGCCGCGCCGTTGGTGCCGCGTGAAGAGCCGGCGTCCGGATTCTTAAGGCCGGTGGTTCCGGCGTTGCCCGTGCGCGGTCCGGCGGAAGGCTCGCATTCGGAGCGACCGAAGTCTCCGGGCTCGCAATTGGCCGGGGTCGAGACCGTGGTCGATTCTTCCGTCATGAGGCCGCCGATGTTCGTCCGCGCTCCCACTCCGAAGAAAACAGGCGCCTTGTCGAAGGCGGGATACATCGTGAAATCCAGGCCGAACATCGCGCCGATGTTGGTGTAGGCCGAATTGGCGTCCTCTCCGCCCGGAGTTTGGTAATCGGAGCTGGCGTGTCCGATGCCCAGACCGAGGAAAGGCGTCAAAAGAGCGCCGATGTTCCCCGTCAGGAGGGGGATGCCCAACCGGTAGGTTAAGTTGGCGTTGCCCATGAGGTGCCCGTTGTCGCCCAAGCCGCCCTGCGCGCCGCCTTCCAGGGAAATGCCGTGCGAGACGCCGCCGGGCATGCCGGAAGAGCCTTCTTTCTTCTCGGCCGCGTCGGCGCCCTTGCCGTCGCGGATGTCGGTCAGTTGGGCGCGCGTGTAGGAGCGCTCGCCGACGGTGACGCTGTCGGTGCTGCCTTCGGGGAGGTGGCTGAGCGCGGCTTCCGCTTCCTCTTTCGTGTCGATCTCCTGGTTGCCGTTGTCGCCTTCGGCGGGAAGCTCGAAAGTTTTATCCTTGATGGTGATGGTCAGGCTCATGTTTTTCTCCTCCAGAAAGTTTGTCGCGCGTGAAAAAATTCAGCGCGCGCCGATGCATTCATTATCTTGAGTTCGAGGAGAAACATTGCGCGGGAAGTGCGCTGCTGGCGCGGATTTCCCGGAGTGGATACTAAAATCGATTTCCTGAACGGATATTTTTTTCGGGCGAAAATACCGGACAATTTCGAAAATTGACTTCACCCCCCGTGCATGCGAGATTTTCCGAAAGGCTAAAAACGATGAACGCAGAAGCTCTCAAAGTGAAGGTCGTCCGAAGAAGGCCCCGCACGTTTTTGGAACGCATCTACCTCGTGGAGGTCGTTCGCGGACTGACGACGACCATCAAGCATCTCCTGAAGCACATGCTGGGTTTCGAGAAGATCGCCACCTACGAGTATCCCGATCAACTCAAGCCGATCCCCGACGGATACCGCGCCGAGCACCGTCTCATGCAGCGCGACAACGGAGAGGTGCGCTGCACGGCCTGCATGCTCTGCGCCACGGCCTGTCCCGCCGACTGCATCGAGATCGTGGCGGCGGAGAATCCCGATCCGAAGATCGAAAAATATCCGGCCGTCTACAACATCAACCTGCTTCGCTGCGTGTTCTGCGGCCTCTGCACGGAGGCCTGTCCCTGCGACGCCATCCGCATGGACACGAAGAAAATCGACATGGCGGGCTTCACGCGCGAGGAATTCATCCTCGACAAGGACTACCTGCTGCACAACCATCCGCAGGGCATGAGCCCGTACTCCATCGCGCCGGATCCGTACCAGGTGGCCGAAGACCCGTCCAAACGGCCGTATTTGAACAAGCGCGATGAAATCTTGAAATAACGTAGGGGCGAGGTAACCTCGCCCCTACAACGTAAGGGGGACTGCATGGCCATCGCCACCATCATCGTCATCGCCATCCCGGTCTTGATCGTCCTGTGGGTCATCATGGCCTACAACGGACTGGTAGGCTGGCGGAACCAGGTGAAGAACGCCTGGAGTCAGATCGACGTTCAGTTGAAACGGCGGTACGATTTGATCCCGAACTTGGTCGAGACCGTGAAGGGTTACGCGAAGCACGAGCAGGGGACCTTGGAGAAGGTGATCCAGGCGCGGAACATGGCGATGAACGCCCATACGCCTCAGGAAGTGGGGCAGGCCGAGAACGTCCTGCAGGGCACCTTGAAATCCCTCTTCGCCCTTTCCGAAAATTATCCCGACCTGAAGGCCAATCAGAATTTTTTGGGTCTTCAAGAGGAGCTGACCTCGACGGAGAACAAGATCTCCTTCGCGCGGCAGTTCTACAACGACACGGTCAACCGCTTTAACACCATGATCCAGACCTTCCCCAAAAACATGCTGGCCGGCATGTTCGGCTTCCAGGCCGCGCAGCTCTTCGAGGTGGATTCGCCGGAGGAGCGGAAAGCGGTGAAGGTGCAATTCTAACCGTGTAGGGGCGAACCTTGTGTTCGCCCGCCGCGCGATGGGGCGAATACGAGATTCGCCCCTACATACCAATGGAACCCCCCGTTCATCTCTACGACCAGATCGCCCGCAACAAGCGGAACTCCGTCCTTTTGATGACCTCCGCGGTCCTCCTGCTCGCCGTCCTAGGTTTCGTCTTCGGCGCCTATTACGAGGCCCCGATCAGCGGCATGCTCGTCGCCTCCGGCGCCGCGACGATCTACCTTCTGATCAGTTGGTACGCGGGGAGCAGCCTCGTCATGCTCTCCATGGGCGCGCGCGAGATCGAGAAGCGCGAGTATCCCCAGCTCTTCAACATCGTCGAGGAGATGGCGATCGCCTCGGGCCTTCCGATGCCGAAGATCTACGTCATCCAATCCAACGCCTCGAACGCCTTCGCCACCGGGATGCGCCCGGACAAGGCGGCCATCTCCGTCACCACCGGCATCATGGAGACCTTGAACCGCGAGGAGCTGCAGGCGGTGGTCGCGCACGAGATGGGCCACATCAAAAATTTCGACAGCCGGTTTTCGGTGCTGATGGCCGTGTTGGTCGGTGTCGTCGCCCTGATGTGCGACGCCTTCTGGCGGATGGCGCGGGGTTCGCGAAAGTCGTCCTCGTCGTCGAAGGGCGGGGGGCAGGCGCAGCTGATCATCTTTATAGCGGCCATCGTGCTGGCCATTCTGGCGCCGCTGGCGGCGAAGCTCATTCAGTTCTCGATGTCCCGGCGCCGCGAGCTTTTGGCCGACAACACCTCCGCCGAGCTTACGCGCAATCCCGGAGCCCTGGCCAACGCCCTCGAGAAGATCGTGAAGGACCCCGATCCGTTGGACATCGCCAACCGGGGAACGCAGCATTTGTTCATCGCCAATCCGTTAAAAACATTGAAGGACGTGAAGGCCCTTCAAGAGAAGAACGAGAAGTCCGGCTGGTTCGACACCCACCCGCCGATGGCCCTTCGGGTCCGATTGCTTCGCGAGATGTCCCACCAGGATGGGACCGATCCATCGGCTTCCCGCGCTTGACGTCCAATTCCACAGCGATGTATAGTATACATCGTCATGAAGAGAACGCAGCTTTACATCGATGAAGGCTTATTTCACCGGCTGAGCGCCTTGAGTCGGGAGCGGAGAACGACCGTATCCGACCTCGTGAGACGGGCGATCGAAGAGGTCTATGGCCGAAAGAAGAACGACAAGGACCAGTTTTTAAAGGCCCTGAAGGCGAGCGCCGGGATTTGGAAGAACAGGAGCGATTTGCCGTCGACGGAAGAATACGTAAGGTCGATGCGCAAAAGTTCGCGTTGGAAGAGATTCGGGCTCGAATGAAGAAAATACTCTTCGATACGGACGTCCTCATCGAGCATCTGCGGGGGAATTCCGACGTTACCGCGGAATTAGCCCGTCTTCGCGAGTCTCAATCAATCCTGGCATTGACTCCCGTATCCGAGGCGGAAATCCAGAGAGGCCTTCGCTCGAATGAGAGGGAAAGCACGATAGCCACTCTGTCTCTTTTTGAATGTCTCGATATCAATCGCGATATCGGGAGGAGGGCCGGGGAATATCTGAGGAAGTATTCGAAATCGCACGGCGTGGAAGCGCCCGATGCCTTGATTGCCGCGGCCGCTGTCATTCACCGATTCGCCCTCTGTACCTTCAATTGGAAGCATTTCCCGATGAACGAGCTGGTTCGCTACAGGATCGGATAATTCCGTCAGTCGGTGATGTCCGCGTCCGGATGGACGGCGAAGTAGCAGTCGTCCAGGATGATTTGCGACGTCTCGTCGATGGCCCACTTTCCTTCCCGTACCTTCCTCATGGTCGCTGCGTAAGCGCGGTCGAACCGCTCCTCCGAACGCCCGAAATCCTTTGAAGCCTTGCGGTCGATGATCTCTTGGACGGTTTTGGCGAGGTCGCGCGGGACGTGATTCAAGGGCCGGAAGTCCTTCCCTCCGTCGGTGACGATGAAATCGCCGGAGAGGAGCTGGTCCCGGCATTGCTCGACGGTGATGGTGTCTTGCGCGCGCGAGGCTGGGGGATCCGCGAGGGATGCCGCCAGGTAAACGCCCAGACATAAGAGGGCCGACCCTACCAAGGAGCGAGCGTTCCGCATGACCGGCGACGTGCATGCCAGCGTGCCAAAAAGCGGACTTTCGATTTTTCAGGCACTTAGCGGAGTGGGGTGGGTGATTTTTTCACCTATTTTACGGCTGAATTCTCATTTTGAGGGACGAGGGATCCCGTTTTGATCCGATGCCAAGGTCTGCTATATACAAGCGATGTCCTACCGCATCTCCTTCATCGCCGGTGACGGCATCGGTCCCGAAATCACTCAGGCAACGCGCGAAGTTTTGGACGCCACCGGCGTGAAGATCGTCTGGGAAGAGGTTTTGGCGGGGCAGAAGGCCATCGAACAGGACAACAGCCCGTTGCCGGAGAAGACGATCCGCTCGATCCGGAAGAACAAGGTGGCGCTCAAAGGGCCTTTGGGAACCCCGATCGCCACCGGCTTCGCGAGCGTGAACGTCCTCCTGCGCAAGAGCTTCAACCTCTACGCCAACGTCCGTCCCGCCAAGTCGATGGAGGGAATCGAGAGTCGTTATAAAAATATCGATCTCGTCATCGTCCGCGAAAACACCGAAGACCTCTATTCCGGCATCGAGCACGTGGTGGCGCCGGGGGTGGTGGAGTCGATCAAAGTGATCACCAAGAAGGCGTCGCTTCGTATCGCGGAATTCGCCTTCAAATACGCGACGGCCAACGGACGGAAGAAGATCACGGCGATCCATAAAGCCAACATCATGAAGCTCTCGGACGGCCTGTTTCTCGATTGCGCGCGCAAGGTCTCCAAAAGATTCCCGAAGATCGAATACAACGAGATGATCGTCGACAACGCCTGCATGCAGCTGGTCTTGAAGCCCCACCAGTTCGACATCCTTCTTCTGGAAAACCTCTACGGCGACATCGTCTCGGATCTCGCCGCGGGCCTGGTGGGCGGCTTGGGCGTCGTCCCCGCCGGCAACATCGGCGAGAAGGGCGCCATCTTCGAGGCCGTTCACGGGACGGCCCCGGACATCGCGGGGAAGGGAAAGGCCAATCCCACGGCGCTGATCTTATCCGGGGCGCTGATGCTCGATCACTTGGGAGAGAAGGAAGCCGCCCGCCGCGTGCGCGATGCGGTTCATAAGGTCATCAAGCAGGGCAAGGCACTAACCTCCGACCTGGGAGGCAGGGCCAGCACCTCCGAGTTCGCCTTGGCGGTGGCCAAGGCGGTTTAGGAAAACAGCGAAAAAATCCGCCGCCATTGCGAACAGGAGAGGATCGTAGGTCACCCGCATGCGCGGATCGCCCAGGAAGAGATAGAGCGTCAACAGGCAGGAGAGGATCATCAGCGTCAACAAGAGAAGATCGGCCCCATCGGGCTTCGGCAGCCGTCCGCGCAGGATGGCCAGAAAGAGGCCCGCCAGGGCCGGTAAAAAAATCACCCAGAAAAACGGTTTGCGGAAGGCCTCCAGCAGGTACCGGTATTGTTGCCAACCCGGCCAGTAGCCCGTCCGTCCCAACCCCAGTCCCTCGGTGACGTTTTTCAGATCGGTGACGATCCGCAACGGGCGCGCGGCGATTTCCTCAAAACCTTTTCGGTAGAAAAACGACTCGTCGTAGAGAGGAGTCTCCGAGGAAAAAAGCTTCGTGTAGTGAACGCCGTTCGGAATCGGCGTGATGGAATACTCCACGCGCCCGTTCCTTTTCGTCTCCGCCGTCTTGTACTCGGAATGGGCGAAGAAGAAGTTCAGACCTCCGTTGGAGCCGAGCCCCGCGGGGCGGCGCAGGAGGACGGAATTGAACGTGGCGGCGGCGAGGATCAAGGGGGCCGAAATCGCGAAAATCGCCGCGGCCAGCTTAAGAGCCTTCCGCCGGTCCGGCCGGAACGCCGCGAGGAAATAAAAGGGCAGGAGCGGGTAGAAGAGCAGCATTTGCGGACGTATTAATGTGGCGAAGCCGAGGCTGAGTCCCGCGGCGATCAGCCGGCCGCGAGACGGAGCCTCCCGGGCGCGCATCAGCAGGAGGACGGAGAGCGCGGTGAAGAAGCAAAAAGGCAGCTCGCTCATGAGGAGTCCGCCGTAGGACAGGAGGGGCAAGTAGGCGGCCGTCAGAAAACAGACGCCGATCGCCGCGGCCGGCGACCGGTTCAGTCGCCAGGAGACGCGCGCGGCCAGCCATGCGACGCCCGCGCCCATCAAGGCGTGGACGACGGCCACGACGACCAGGTTCCGGTTCGTGAGCGCGTAGAAAAAAGCGAGGAAGGCCGGATAACCGACCGGCGTGAAGGTGTCCCAGGGCCCGAGATGGCCGCTTAATAGGTTCCGAGCCCGCTGGTCGTAGACACCCATGTCCGAGAAGAGGAAATTTCCAGGCGGGTGCTGGATTAAGTTGAACCAAAGGCGCAGCGCGAGGCCGGCGAGGGTGAGGGCGAGGACGGTCCTGCGGGGAAACGCCGGCGTTGGAAGCTCCATGGGAGTGTGCTACATAGCAGGAGCCATCCCATGAGCCAATCCCGATCTCATCTTATGAGTGCCGTTCTTCGCGCGATCCGGATTCACCAGTGGACGAAGAACCTCCTGATCTTCATTCCGCTCATCATGGCCCACAAGGTCGCCAACGAGGAACCCCTTCTCCGCGGGAGCCTCGCCTTCCTGGCCTTCGGCCTTTTTGCCTCGGCGACCTACGTCCTGAACGACCTGATCGACCTCGAGCGCGACCGCAAGCATCCCAAGAAGAGCGCTCGCCCGCTCGCCTCGGGTGCCGTTTCCGTAGGAGCGGCTTGGACCCTCGCCGTCCTTTTGCTGGCGGGAGGGCTGGCCGCGTCGTGGTTCCTCCCGCGCCCGTTTCTCTGGATCGTCGGCGGGTACTTCGCCGCCTCCCTCCTGTATTCGCTGCGGCTTAAGAAGATCGTCCTGATGGACGTAATGACGCTGGCCCTTTTCTACACGTTGCGGATCTTCGCGGGGTCGGTGGCTTGCGCGGTGCCGGTCTCCTCGTGGCTGCTCGCCTACTCGATTTTCATCTTCTTCAGCCTGGCCCTCTTAAAGCGCTACTCGGAGCTGAAGGCACTGACGCACGAGGAAGGCGCCTTTACCGGGCGCGGCTACCGGAAGGGCGACTTGGAACCCCTGGCGCAACTGGGAACGGCCAGCGGCTATCTGTCCGTCCTGGTTCTCGCCCTGTACGTCTCGAGCGATGAAGTGACGGCGCTTTATTCCCACCCGAGGATTTTGTGGCTGCTTTGTCCCGTCATGCTGTACTGGATCAGCCGCATCTGGCTCCTCGCGCACCGCGGGAGCATCCCCGACGAGCCGATCGTCTTCGCCCTCCGCGACCGCGCCAGCTACGCGGCGGGCGCGGCGGCCGGCCTCATCGTATGGACGGCGTCGTGACGGAATTCTTCTCTCCTTACGAGTCTTGGGGGCGCACGCCGAGAGTGAGGCAGAAGACCGTCACGCTCCGCTGGCTGAAGGACGACGTGGCCTTCGAAAAATTTTCCAGCGTCCTGCCCTACGGCCAGGGCCGCAGCTACGGCGACTCGTGCTTGAACGACGGCGGCGCCCTCCTGCTGACCGCCGCCCTCGACCGCCTCATCGCCTTCGACGCCCAAAACGGCGTGTTGAAATGCGAGGCGGGGGCGACGTTCGACGAGATCCTGAAGGTCATCGTTCCCAAGGGCTGGTTCCTTCCGGTCTCTCCGGGAACGCGGTTCGTTTCCGCCGGAGGGGCCGTAGCCAACGACATCCACGGCAAGAACCATCACCGCGCCGGGACCTTCGGGGCGCACGTGCGCCGCTTCGAGCTGCTGCGTTCGACCGGCGAGCGCCTCGTCTGTTCGCCTTCGGAGAACGTCGATCTCTTCAAGGCCACGATCGGCGGCTTGGGCCTGACGGGCCTGATGACGTGGGTCGAGTTTTCGCTCAAGAAAATCCCCGGTCCCCAGATGGACGTGGAAACCTTTCCGCTCTCGGGCCTCGAGGAATTTTTCCGCCTCTCGGAGGAATCCGACAAGGATTTCGAATACACGGTGGCCTGGTTCGATGGGCTGGCGGGGCCCGATCAGTTTCGCGGCCTCTTTTACCGCGGCAATCACTCGGCCCCCGCGGACAAGGTCAAGCTTCTCAGCGTGAACATGGAGCTGTCCGTGCCGGTCAACCTGCCTCCCGGCCTCTTGAACCGGTGGACCCTCAAGGCCTTTAATAAGATTTACTACGACTGGAACGCGCACAAGGCCCGCCACCACATCGTTTCCCAGAAATCCTTCTTCTATCCTTTGGACGCCGTCGCCCATTGGAACCGCGTCTACGGCCGCCGCGGCTTTTTCCAATACCAGTGCGTCGTCCCCCAGGGAGAAACGGGCCGAAGGCCCATCGCCCCGGTCTTGGAGGAAGTGGCCCGCTCGGGACAGGGCTCGTTCCTGGCGGTCCTGAAGATCTTCGGCGACCGGGCTTCGCCCGGAATCCTGTCCTTTCCGAAACCCGGGGCGACGCTCGCGATGGATTTTCCCAACCGCGGCAAAAAGACGCTGGAGTTGCTGGAAAGGCTCGATCAAATCGTCCGCGCCGCCGGCGGCAGCGTTTATCCCGCCAAGGACGCCCGCATGTCGGCGGCGAGTTTTCAGGCCTACTTCCCTCAATGGAGGGATTTTGAAAAATGGAAGGACCCGAAGTTTTCGTCCAGCTTCTGGAGAAGGGTAACGGCATGAAGAAGATACTGATCGTCGGAGCGACCTCCGCCATCGCGCGCGAAACGGCCCGGTGCTTCGCCGCCGAAAAAGACGCCTTGTTCCTGGTGGCCCGGGACGCGGCCAAGCTGGAGGCGACGGCCGACGACCTGAAGGCCCGCGGCGCCGAGCGCGTGGAAACCTTCGAGATGGACGCCAACGACTTCGACCGCCACGGCCTGATCCTCCACGAGGCGGAGGAGATCCTCGGCGGGCTGGACGTCGTCTTCATCGCGCATGGGACCTTGCCGGATCAAAAGGCCTGCGAGGCGAGTTTCGAGAAGACGCGGGAGGAATTGAGCACGAATTTCCTTTCGATCGTCTCCCTGGTCACACTGGCGGCCAACGATTTCGAGAAGAAGGGGACGGGGACGATCGCCGTCGTGACGTCGGTGGCCGGCGACCGGGGCCGGCCGTCGAACTATATCTACGGAGCGGCCAAGGGCGCGACGTCGCTATTTCTCTCGGGATTGCGCGCGAGGCTTTTCAAGTCGAACGTCGCCGTCGTCGATATCCGTCCCGGCTTCGTCGACACGCCGATGACGGCGTCGATCAAGAAAAACCCACTCTTTGCCTCGCCGGAGGCCGTCGGCCGCGGAATCTACAAGGCCATCCTCAAGAAAAAGGACGTTGTTTATCTGCCGGGCTTCTGGTGCCTGATCATGACGGCGATCCGAATGATTCCCGAGCGGATTTTCAAAAGATTGCGAACTTAAGGCGATTGCTTCAAAGCGACTTCGCCAAGTCCTCGTAAACCCGCTCTCGGCGGCCGAGGGAGTAGACGAGAATCCGGCGTTCCTCCGTCAAGATCTTGTAGATGATCCGGTATCTTTGGACCCTGAGCGACCAAAAGCCCGCCAATTCTCTTTGAAGAGGTTTCCCGGAATAAGCGTTTTCGACGAGCCCTTCCAGGGCGGCGCGGACGGACTTTTTGAGGTCCGGAGGAAGACCTCGGATGCGGTCGATCGCCTGGCGGGAATAGGTGAGCGTCACTCTTTTCCGAAGACCTGGGCGTGGGTGTAGGCGCGGCCCTTGCGGAACTCCTCATCGGCCCGGACGAGGCTTCTCAGCAATTTCTTGTCGCCGAGGATTTCGATCGTTTCCAGAAGGCCCTCGTACTCCTCCGCGCTCATGAGGATGCCGGCCGCCTTCCCGTCCTTGGTGATGACCAGGGTCTCGTGATCCTCGCGCACCTTGTTCAGGAGCTTCATCAGATCTTTTTTGACGGTGGTGACCGGAAGGATGTTTTTGGTGTTCAGCATATTTTAAAGACCCTTTTAAAGGATACTTTAAAAGAATCAACAGATCAAGACGCGAATCATGACGTGCCCTTTCATCTACCCGGGATAAAGGACGGGAAGCCAGGCGCTTCCCGTCACGTAGATGCGGCGCGTGGTCTTGTCGCCGCGGCGCGGGGATTGAAGGTCCTCCACGCGGAAGGCTCGGTGCGGGAGAAAGGTCCTTCTCGACACCACCAGGGAGTCTTCCCCGGAATAGACCCGAAGCGCCGCTGCGAGGCCGATGCCCACGCGATCCACGGTTCTCCTGTCGTAGCCGGGAGTGAGCTTCAGGCCCGCCGTCCGGAAGGCGGCGGTCACGACGTCCGGGAGGTCCAGGCCGAAGAAGGCCGCGACGGGCGGGTTGGCGGCGAAATCGATCCAGGCCTTGCCGCGTTGGCCCGCTTTCGCCTCGGTGGAGAACCAGGGGCTTTGGGATTTGGACTCGCGTTCCACGGAGCGGGCCAGGGACTCCAGGGCCGCCGTCGACCCTTTGATCAGGGAGCGGAAGAACTCGAACTCGTATTTCGTGATCGGAGTCTTATTCTGCCGAACCATCCTCAAGGTTTCGCGGGCCTCCCTGATCACGCAGGCGGATTTCTCAAAGATCTCGCCATTGAGGAGGCGGGGATTGGTGTGGAATTGCATGCGTCCGTCGCGGTCGGCGCCCCGCTCGGTGGCCGCAGCGATGTTCTTCGAGACCTCTTGAAGGGAAGGAAGCAGGCCCTGGCAGAACGTCAGGCCGACCGGAGTCGTATAGGCCGGGACCATGTGGATGGGGATCATGACCCTTCTTCGAAGACGCCGGGCGGCCGTTGCGAGGTTAGAGGGGCGTCCGCCGACTCTTCGTTGACCGGTGTCAACGTCTTAGGAGGATGTCCTGGACGGTTACGACGTCGTTGGGGCTTGGGCTTCGGAAGGATTCGCGGAGGGCGTCGCGCACGATGGGGGCCACGGAGATCGTGCCCGGTTTCAAGCTTTCCTCGATGTCCCGGAACATCTCTCCCCCGTTGACGTAGCGGTCGGCGGGATTCACGGCGGTGGCTCGATTGACGATCATCGCCAGCCTTTCCAGCTGCCACTGCGCGTTCCCGTCCTTTTCGAGCGCGCGCCGGAAGAACCGCATCCAACCTTCGTCCCGGATGCCCAGGAGCTTCGAGACGTTTCCCTTTCCGCTGAAGTTGGGCGGGAGAAAGCGGCCGGTGACCGTTTCCAAGAGGGTCAATCCCAAGGCGTAGACATCCATGGCGTAGCCGGGCTCGAAAGGAGCTCCGGCATGGCGCGTCTCCGGAGGAAGATACGCGGGCGTTCCGTCGAGATAGCGAAAGGGAGAGAGGAGAGCGAGTTCGTCGGCGTAGAGGGCCAGGCCGAAGTCCGATAGAAGGTAGTTGCCTTCGGAGTCCACCAGGATGTTCCCCGGCTTGATGTCCCGGTGGATGATGCGGTGGACGTGCAGATAGAGCAGAAGCGAGGTGAGCTTGCTCGCCTCCCGGTAGACGTCCCGAGGCCGGTGCGGATCGAAGACCGTTCGTAGGTCCCCGGTCATGCTTTCGAAAACGAGGAAGGGATGGCCGGCGTCGGAGACTCCAAAATCCGTCACCTGCACGGCGCTTCTCCGGCCCATCCGCGCCGAAAAACGCGCCTCGTTGAAAAAACCCCCGTAGGCCAGCCCGAAGGCGTGCCCGCCGTGAAAGATCTTCCGGACGAAGGACCGGCCCGAGGTCGTTTCCTTCACGCGCTCCACCAAGCTGAAATCCCGCTGGGCGATGGGCGTCGTCACTTCATAAGCCGCGTTCTTTCCGTTCAAGGTCGCCAGGTAGCGGCCGTAGAGGGCCTCGATGGATTCCCGAGGTCCGGTTTGAAAGGCCTTGAGCAGCAACAGGGCGCGGAGCCCGTCGCAGGTCTGGTGGGCGATGTCGTCGCCCCAAGGCATCCGATCCAAATAAAAGAGCAGGGAATCGACGTGCGGGGACCGTGCTCCGGACTCGCCCAAGGAGTGTTGAAGGGCTTCCAAGCTTCGCGAAATTTGAGCGGGGTCGGAGGTCAGCGGCGCCCGAAGAAGGCTGTTTAAGTGCAGGGAGTGATAGCCGAAAGAGAGGAGACCGAGCGTCATGACACCGCTAATCGGATAAAAATTCATCCTGTTTCGCGATGTTTTTATATTTCTAAATCATTGAACAATATCATATATTTAAAAATATGTTCCGAATTTGAACAGGTTATTCAACCGATTCCGCCAGATCCCAAGGCAAGAGCGAGAAGGCCGATGGCGAGGGGGATCGTCGCGTTGTCGAGGTCCGGAAAGGGCAGGGCCTCAACGAGGGTTCCGGCCAGCGCGAGAACGGTGGCCTGCCAGACCGGGGCGAACGGTAGGGCCACTAAAAAGGCGGTGGCGAAGTAGACGCCCGAGCCCACCCACGATTTTTTCGGAGAAAATGGCAGCTTCTTGTCCCCCCATTTGATGCCCGCCCACGTGGCGGTGGCGTCGGCGGCGAAGACCTGGGACAGCCCCACCGCGGCGGGCCAGACTCCCAGGAGATAAGGAAGCACGAGGCTCGAAAGGCACAGCAGGACGGCGCCCTGGGAGATTTTTCCTTCTTCCGATTCGCGCTTGGAATGCGTGGCGAGACGAGTCAGCAGGGGGACGCGCCGCTCTTTCTTCAATCGGATTTCGACGATGAGATAGGCGACCAAAAAAACGGCGACCAGAACGGCGAAGACCCAACGATGCCAGAAGAGGACGGGGATGAAGAAGATCCCCGCGAAGTGGATTCCCTTACGCCAGTATTCGCGTTCCGGAATTTGCATGAGGGAGGGATATCAGAATCAGAAGGTCCCCGCCAGGGAGACGCCCGGGGCGCCGTTGCCCGCGGTGGGCATCAGGAAGTACCGGGAAAATTCCTTCTTGTGGAACTTGGCCGTTCCCAGGCCGATCAGGGTGCCCAGAAGCGCGCCGGCGGCGACGTCCGAGGCCACGTGCTTGTTCTTGTCGATCCGGCTGACGCCGACTAGCGCCGCGAGCATGTAGCTCGGCACGCCGACCCACGGTCCGTAAAAGACCTGCGCGACTGTGGCGACGGCGAACGCCCCGGAGGTGTGGCCGGAAGGAAAAGAGGTGTTGCCCGAGCCGTCGGGACGGCCGCGCTGGGTGGCGTATTGGAGGCCGACGGTCAGCGATTCGGTGATCACCAGCGCCTCCAGCATCGTTCCGGCGGTCAGCGCGGCCTTGTCGGCGTGGGCGAGCTTGGCGGCGCCCACGGCTATAAGAGACGCTCCGCCCAAAACCAGCGGATGGAAGCCCCACTCCATCACGCTGTCAAAGGTGGCTCCGAGGGGCCGCTCGGGCTGAAAGGCCTCCTGGATGTCTTTGTCCGCTTGATGGATGCCCACCACCGCGCCGGCGCCCGCGGCGAGGAACAGGAGATGGTAGCCGTTCCAGAAGGTGTATTTGAAATCGTTGCCGATGTGCCGCGGCAGGTCGTGAAAGAACCACTGCTCGGCGCCGTCGGAACGGTTTTCCCACTTCTGCGATTCCGGAAGGTCGTCGGCGAGGCAAAACGAAGGCGCCAGAAGGGCGGCGATCAGGACGACGCTGAAGAACCTTTTCATAGGGTTTGAATTTTCTTCAGGCGCTTGAGCGTTTTGTCTTTTCCCAGGGCGTGCATGAGCTCGAAGATGCCGGGAGAGACCGTGCTGCCGGTGAGCGACACGCGGAGCGGCTGGGCCACGTCGCCCAGCTTCAGGCCCTTGGAGACGATGAACTGCTCCACGGCCGCCTTGATGTTCGCCTCGTCGAAGAGTTCGATCTTTTCGATCACACCGGCCACTTCCTCCACCAACGCCGTTTTTTCCGGGGTCAGGAATTTGGCGCGGAGGGTGTCGTCGACGGAGATTTCGTCGCTCAAGAACGGCTTCAAGGCCTGGGCAAGCTCGATCATCGTGCGCGATCTTTCCTTGGAAAGGTGGATGGCGCCGAAGAGGGCCGCGCCCGTGACGACGGTGACCCCTTCCTTCTCCAGGAAGGGCGTCACCAAGGCCCCCAGCGTCTTGTCGTCGGCGTTTTTGATGTAGTGGGCGTTCAGCCACAAAAGCTTTTCCTGGTTGAAGACGCCGCCGGACTTGCCGACGTTCTCGAGCGAGAATTTTTCGACCAGCTCCTCGCGGGAGAAGATCTCCTGGTCGCCGTGGGACCAGCCGATGCGGGCGAGGAAATTAATCAGCGCGTCCGGCAGGAAGCCCATCTCCCGGTAGGCCAGGACCGACGTCGCCCCGTGGCGCTTGGAGAGCCGCGTCTTGTCGGCGCCCAAGATCATCGGCAGGTGGCCGAATTTGGGCGGCACGAACCCCATCGCCTCGTAGAGCTGAATTTGGCGGGGCGTGTTGTTGACATGGTCGTCGCCACGGATGACGTGGGAGATCCGCATGAGGGCGTCGTCGATGACGACGCAGAAATTGTAGGTCGGGACGCCGTCGCTGCGCTGGATCACCAGGTCGTCCAGCTCGGCGTTTTCGAAGACGATGTCGCCCTTGATCAGGTCGGGAACCGTGGTGCTGCCTTCGTCCTTGCTCAAGAAGCGGATGCAGAAGGCCTTTTTCTGGGTTTGGTCCGCCGTCCGGCAGCGGCCGTCGTACTTGGGCTTCTTGCCGGCGGCGAGGAGGGCCTTTTTGCGCTCCTCCAACTCGGTCGGTGTGCAGAAGCACTTGTAGGCCTTGCCCTCGGCTTGGAGGCGCTCGACGAAGCTCTTGTAGATCTCGAAACGGTCGACCTGATGGAACGGGCCCTCGTCCCAATCCAGGCGAAGCCATTCCATCCCTTCCATGATCGAGTGGACGTATTCCTCGGTGGAGCGCTCGCGGTCCGTGTCCTCGATGCGGAGGATGAACTGGCCTTTGAGCTGCCGCGCCAGAAGCCAATTGAAGAGCGCGGTGCGCGCTCCGCCGATGTGCAAATGCCCGGTGGGCGAGGGCGCGAAACGGAGTCTGGGTGCGGTTTTTTCCGGCATAGGGCCCGCCTACTAGTGAGTTTTCTTTTGAAAGGCCATCGGATTTTTGTATACTGAATTTACTTGAGCGCATCCCTCCAGTTCATCGGCGCGACGGGGACGGTCACCGGTTCCAAGTACCTTCTTACGTTCGGAAAGCATCATTACATGATCGATTGTGGGCTGTTCCAGGGCTTGAAGGTCCTGCGCCAACGCAACTGGCATCCTCTTCCCATCCAGCCGGGACGCATCGATTCCGTCGTCCTCACGCATGCGCATATCGACCATACGGGCTATTTGCCGCTTCTCATCAAGAGCGGTTTCCGAGGCCACGCCTACGCGACTCCGGCGACGCGGGCCCTATGCGGCGTGTTGCTGCCGGATTCGGGGCATCTTCAGGAAGAGGACGCGGATTTCGCCAACCGGCATAAATTCTCAAAACATCATCCGGCGCTGCCCCTCTACACGGAGGCCGACGCGCGCGAGGCTCTCAAGTATTTCGAGTCGGTCGGTTTCCATAAGAGGGTGGAGCTTTCGCGGCACGTGAGCTTTCAGTTCCTGCCGGCGGGCCACATCCTGGGTGCGGCGATCGTGCAGTTCATGGTGTCGGGAAGGACGATCACCTTTTCCGGAGACCTGGGACGGCCCAAGTCCGACATCATGAAGCCGCCCGTGCCGGTGAGGGAGACCGACTACCTGGTCGTCGAATCCACCTACGGCGACCGCTGCCATCCGCGGGAAGATCCCAAGACCGTGATTAAGGACGCCATTGTGGAGACTCTCGAGAAGGGTGGCACGGTTTTGATCCCCGCCTTTGCCGTCGGACGGGCCCAGCAAGTGCTCTTCCTCCTCAACGAGCTCAAGAACTCCGGCGATTTGCCGAACGTGCCGATCTACGTGAACAGCCCCATGGCGACGGATGCCACGCATATCTTTCGGGATATCAACGGCGATTTGGCCATTTCGAGGGAGAAATTTCAGGAGCTCTTTCAAATCGCGAAATTCGTGACGTCCGTCGAGGAATCAAAGCGCATCGCGACGTCGCGGCAGCCTTCCATCATCATCTCCGCCTCGGGCATGGCGACCGGCGGGCGCGTCCTCCATCATCTGAAGTTCCTGGCGCCGGAGCCGAAGAACCTGATCCTGTTCGTCGGCTTTCAGGCGGCCGGCACCCGGGGAGAAGCCATGATGGACGGCGCCGACGAGATCAAGATCCACGGCATGAAGATCCCGGTCCGGGCCCAGGTGAAGCTGATCGACACCCTCTCCGCGCACGCCGATTCCGACGAGATCATGGGATGGCTCAAGCAATTCTCCCGCGCCCCCAAGATGACCTTCATCACGCACGGCGAGCCGCTGGCTTCTGAAGCCCTCCGAAAACGCATCGAGGAAGAGCTCCACTGGGAATGCGAAGTTCCGGACTATCTGGAAACCTTCCAACTCACGTAGACGCCTGAATACACTAATAAAAGAGAATCCTTGAGGCCCCAAAAAAACTCTGTTAAGCAGTGAAGCTCTAACCATTCGTACGGGGGAATTTCATATGACCATCAAGTTTCTGCAGAGGGCTTTGCTCGCGACGTCTCTTCTCGTGCCTGCCTTGGCCCAAGCTCAGGACTTCGCTTTCAGCAGCGCGGGCAACAATGCCGTGTATACCGCCAGTATCGTGGATAACCTGGGAGCGCCGGCTTCCCACATCAATATCCTGGTCACCTCGGGCCTCGGCGGCCTGGATAACCCCCAAGGGCTGGCCCTCGGCCCGGACGGCAATTTGTACGTCTCCAGCTTCGGCACGGACAGCGTGCTCCGTTATAATGCCGCCACCGGCGAATTTATCGACGCCTTCGTCACCTCGACGTCCGGGGGCTTGAACGGCCCGGACGGTTTGGCCTTCGGTCCGGACGGAAATCTGTATGTCTCGAGCGCCCTCACGGACGCGGTCCTCAAATACGATGGGACCACCGGAGCCCCTTTGGGTTTTTTTGTGACGCCTCAGTTGGGAGGCCTGCAAGGTCCGGACGGCCTGATCTTCGGTCCCGACGGGAACCTCTATGTCTGCAGCTCGGTGAACGACGCCGTCGCCCGGTATGACAACACGGGCGCCTTCATCGATCAATTCGTCGGTCCGACGTCGGGCGGATTGGAGGAGCCGCAAGGGCTCGCCTTCGCGCCGGACGGAAGCCTCCTGGTGACCAGCTCCGATACGGACGCGATCATCCGCTATGACGGCGCCACCGGCGACCCGCTGGGCTTTCTCGTGAACCCGACGACGGCGGGATTGGACGCCCCGATCGAAATGGTCTTCGGTCCCGACGGCAATTTGTACGTTACTGGGGCCGACAATGATGCCGTGTTCGCCTTTGATGGCACGGGCGCCTTCGTCGACTTCCTGGCCACCACGGGCCAGGACGGCCTGATTCGTCCGACGGGAATCGTCTTGTTGGGCGAAGGCGGTTCGACCACCGGCGGCACCACCACCGGAGACGGAACGACCGGCGGGACGACCACCGGCGGCACGGGCGGTTCCGGCGGTTGCAGCCTGATTCGATAGCCGATCTTTGCCAGGCTCTCTCAAACCGGAGGTGCTTTGTGAAAAGCCCCTACGTCCTCGCCTCTCTGATTCTTTTATCCCGCCTCGCCTTTGCCCCTTCCCCGGCGAGCGCCAGCGATCTCCTGGTCAGCAGCCAAAATACCCACAACGTGTTGCGGTATAACGGAACGACGGGGGCCTTCATCGGCGAATTCGTCGTTGCCGGCAGCGGCGGGTTGGACGGGCCCGATGGCATGGCTTTTGGCCCGGACGGCAACCTTTACGTCCTGGACTTCGAGCCGGACAAGATTTTCAGGTTCGACGGCTCCACCGGGGCCTTCATTGATGAATTCGTTTCCTCGGGGACGTCGGGGGACGACCTGATCCTGGGACCCGATCAAAACTTTTACGCCGCCGATTTCGACAACGCCATCGTCCGGAAAGTCACGCCCTCCGGCGTTTCGAGCGCCTTCGCGACGGCCGGGGAAAACCTCGACTTCTTAGTCTTCGGTCCCGACGGCAATTTGTACGTCTCGGACAGCGCGAAAGATTCGGTCTTCCGATTCGATGGGACCACGGGAGCCCTGATCGACACGTTCGTAACGGCCGGCGCGGGGGGGTTGAGCGCACCCGGGGGATTGGACTTCGGTCCGGATGGTAACCTTTATGTCGACACCTTGGAAAACAATCAGGTCCTTAAATTCGACGGAAACACCGGGGCCTTTCTCTCCATTTTCGTTCCGGCGGGATCCGGGGGTTTGGACGGTCCCTTCGACCTATTTTTCCGGAGCGACGGCAGGCTCTATGTGGTCAGCGCCAACACCAACCAGATCCTTCGCTACGACGGAACGACGGGTGATTTCATCGACGCCTTCGTCACGGCCGGAAGCGGAGGACTGGACGTGCCGCTTTGCATGACCTTATTGCCGGCCGGCTCGCTCGAATTCAGCACCGCGGCGGTGAGCGCGGGGGAAGCCGATGGGACCGTCACGATCACGGTCAATCGCACCGGCGGCGTCAATGGGGCGGTGACCGTCGGCTTCGCGACCTCGGACGGGACGGCGGTCGCCGGCGCCGATTACACCGCCAATTCCGGCACGCTGACGTTCGCCGAAGGGGAGACGAGCAAGACCTTCACGGTGGCGATCACCGAGGACACCGACGACGAATCCGACGAGACGGTGAATCTCATGCTCTCGAACCCCACCGACGACGCTACTCTCGGTGCGATCGCGACGGCGGTGCTGACCGTCACGGATGACGATGATCCGGCCGGCGGCGGCTGCAGTTTGATCCGATAGTTCTACCTGATCACAAAACCCGCATATCCGACGACGGCGCCGTAATCGCCGGTCACGTCTCCGCTGGTGGCGTGGCGGATCAGCTTCGCTTCCTTGGCTCCGAGCGCGAGCGCGGCCACCAGGGCTACGGTGGTGGGGATGATCCCGCACATCGAGATCTTTTCGTCGCGCACCGTTTGATACAGGCCCTTCGGGTTCATCGCCTCGATCTGGCCGATCGCCCAAAAATCTTTCTCTTCGGTGGTTTCCTGGTCCTCGTAATGGTTCATGTCGGAGCTCGCGACGATCATCACCGGCTCCGGAGTCTCCCGGATCGTCTCCGCGAGCGCGTGTCCCACGGCTTCGCATTTTTCGAAGGGGAGGTAGCCTAACGTGAGCGGTACGAATGTGAACCCGGGCTTCAATTTTTGAAGAAAGGGGATCTGCACCTCGAGCGAATGCTCCGCGCGATGGGCCGCTGCGTCGTTCTGCAGAAGGGGGCAGTGGGCCTGGAAGCGGGCGGCCAGATCGGCGTCGATGGCGGCGTTTCCGAGCGGCGTCCGCCACTCTCCGGAGGACATCAGGGAGTAGGGAACGCCGTGTCCGGTATGGTTGGGGGAGAGGATGATGAAGCGTCTGGGGAGCTCGACCCGCCCATAGACCTCGCCGGCTACGGCGCCGCTGTAACGATAGCCCGCGTGAGGAACGATGATCGCGGTGCAGGATGTCTTCGCGAGCGTCGCGTTGGCCAGGCAGCGATCCAAATCCACCGAGAGAGCGGCGGGGTCGGCCGGATAGAACGTCCCGGCCACCGCGGGTCGGCGGACTGTGGAGAGCGCGGCCATGGCCGGATTTTACAGGAAACGGGAAAAGGTGGCTTAGGATTTCTTTGCGGGAGCCGGTTTGCCGACCATGCCGGAGATGGTCTGGCCCGTATGCTGCTCGCGCGTCTTCTCGGAGCCTTTGAGCCAGGGCATCATGGAGCGCAAGGCGCCGCCGATCTTTTCGATCAGGCTGGCGTCCGTTTCCTTGCGGTTCTTGGTGAGAACGGGATAGCCGCTCTCGCATTCCTGGATGTATTCCTTGGCGAACTCGCCCTTCTGGATCTCTTCTAAGATCTTCTGCATCTCCTCGCGCGTCTTCTGAGTGATCACGCGCGGACCGCGCGTGTAATCGCCGTACTCGGCCGTGTTGGAGACGGAGTAGCGCATGTTGGCGAGGCCCCCGTTGTAGATGAGGTCGACGATCAGCTTCACTTCATGGAGGCATTCGAAGTAGGCGACCTCCGGCTGATAGCCGGCCTTGATCAACGTATCGAAGCCCGCCTTGATGAGCTCGGAGACGCCGCCGCACAGAACGGCCTGTTCGCCGAACAGGTCGGTCTCCGTCTCTTCCTTGAACGTGGTCTCCAGCACCCCGCCGCGCGTGCCGCCGATGCCCTTGGCGTAGGCGAGTCCGATCTCCTTGGCCTTGCCGGTGGCGTTTTGGTTGACGGCGATCAGGCAAGGAACGCCCGAGCCTTCTTGATACTGGGAACGCACGAGATGGCCCGGACCCTTCGGGGCGATGAGGAGGACGTCCAGGTCGGCGCGCGGGACAATGCGCTTGAAATGGATGTTGAAGCCGTGGGCCGCGAAGAGGGCGGCGCCCTTTTTCAAATTTTTCTCGAGATGATCGTCGTAGAGCTTTTTATGGTTTTCGTCGGGAACGACGATCATGGCCAGGTCGGCCGCCTTCGCCGCTTCGTCGGCGTCCGTGTAGACGTTCAGACCGGAGGATTTGGCGCGGTCGATCGCCTTGCTGCCCTGGCGGAGGAAGACGGAGACGTCCAACCCGCTGTCCTTTAAGTTCAACGCATGGGCGTGGCCCTGCGAGCCGTAGCCGAAGATGACGATCTTCTTGCCCTTGAGAACGTTCAGATCGGCGTCTTTGTCGTAGTAAATCGTGGCCATGGGTCCTCCGTAAAGAGGCGAACTCTATACAAGAGCCGGCGCGAGCGTCCAGAGGGAAATCGTTGCGGTTCTATCCCGCGACAACGTTTCCCTTTTTTCGCCGAATTCCCGGACGCCATTCAATCAAGGAGGACCTCATGGGAGACGAACCAAGGATTCAAATGACGGAATTCGTCGGCGCAGTCGGCGGGGCTTATGTCCTGAGACCCGGAATGACTTCCGGGGAAGCCGAACGTTTCGGCTATCAGGCCTTGATCGGGGTCAATTTGGACGTCTTCGTCGACGCCTACCGCGATTTCCGGCTCCTTCTGGCCGGCACCGTGGGCCGCGAAGAGGCCTTCGAAGGGAACGCCGGCAGTCTCACTACGGCCGGAGCGGCCGTCGAGGCCTATCTGCCCGTCGTTTGGCCCGCCGTTCACGCGGGAATCGGTTTGAATCCGCGCGCCGTGATCTCCGACAGCGGCCGCTCCCCCGAATTCGAGCTGGGCTTCACCGCCCGTCTGGCCGGCATCTTTGGCGACGTCGGCCTGTCCCTCAACGTGGCCGGAGGCCTGCGGCTGGCCGACATCAAGCGCAGCAGCTTCGAGGTCGGATTCGGGGCGTTCCTGAGCCTTTAATCCCGGAGATTTCATGGGTGACCATCCAAGGATTCAGAGCGCGCATTTCATCAATGGGATCGGGGGCCGGTACGTCGCCCGGCCGGGGGCGGAAAACAGGGACCGGATCGGTTTCGGCCTTGTGATGGGGGCCGAATTGGACATAGCCATCGACACCCAAACCCGTTTCAGCCTGGTCATCGCCGGAACCGTCGTCCGGGAAGTGCCGTTGGAGTATGCGGGCATTACGACGGCGACCTGGCAGAGCACGTCGGTCGGGGCAACCGTGGAGGCGCATTTCGATGTGTTTGAGCGGATGATTTTTCTAGGCGCGGGGTTGAATCCCCGTGCCGTCATTTACGCCCAGGGTCTTCCCCCCGAATTCGATCTCGGGGTTGTGGCCTGCTTGACGGCCGTGTTCGGACCTTTCGGGCTCTCTTTAAACGTCGGAGGCGGGCTTCGTCTGGGCGACATCGATCGCACCAGCTTCGAGACCGGGCTCGTGGCCTTCCTAGGCCTTGGATAGAGGGCTAAGAACACAATGAGAGTTGACTATCCTCTATGATTCTTTCTCCCAACGCATTCGCCGCGATTTCCCGTTACGGTCCTTTTACCGCCAATGTGGGCCGGACTCTCGCCAATGAAGGGCTTCTTGCACCCAATGCCGCCATTGAGGAGCAAAGGGCATGTCTTTTTGAGACAAGAGCCGCCATGAGATCGCTGACGAGGCCCGACGAGACCTTCGTTCAAGCGATTACCCGGTTCCATCACAATGTGACCACCGGCTTGGATGGAAAACAAATTCCTCCTTTCCTGGCGGAGGCCGTCGCAGCCGCCAATCAAACGCACACTTTCGGACAATTCGTGGAGCGTTTCAGAAACTATTCTCTCCATCTGGCACTGGTCGCGATAGCACATGTCGAGGGCCAGGAATTGTTGACACCTTTTTTTCAGAGGTTTGCTCCGAATATGCTTCCTTTGGAACGGTATGAGTTCAGCGAAGAAAAGAAGGAAGACTTCCTCCGTGATTTCTATCTCATCCTTTCGGCGACGGCCCTTTACGACCCTGAAGCAACGGAAAGGGAGTTTCATGACGAATTGCGGACCTCGATTTCGAAGTTGGGTAGTGACAATGAAGACAATTTTTTTGGCGATGAAATCGATGTTGGGGAAGACATTGGCCTGATCGTTCAAACGGCCTATGAAGCCACTCAGAGTTCGGAGCGACGCAAGGGACTCATCAACTCGCTGGTCTCCAAGATCGAAGAGGCTTTGATCCCAAAGTACGGATCCTATTACGGTGCGATCTATTTCTTGAAGATTGCCCAAGCCTCGCAAGAAGCGGGAGATCGTGAAGAAGCGATGGCCCAAATTCATCGGGCCATCCCACTCCTATCTCAGGAAAATCAAGGGAACCGCTATGACCTCCATTTAATGATCGCCCGGCAAAGCCTCAGATGCCAGGCCAAGGACCTGGCCACCGTTCATCTGGGGGAAGCGATAAGAATCGTGAAGACACCGGGATTGCTCCGAAAAATAGATCTTGGAGGCATGGAAATTGTTGGTAGGGAGATTGCCGAGATCTGGTTGGAGGCGTCCAACCCTCAAGAGGCGCTTATTTGGGCCCGTAAGGCCGTGAGGGCTCGGGCCAGAACCTCTTCTAGAAGATGACCTCCCTCGTCTTCAATCCCTTCATCGGTGGATTTGGGATCGGCGGCGCTTCCGTTCCTACGGGCGACACTTTCCTGGCCCAGTCCTTAAATCCAACTCATCTCGATTCTATGGTCGCCGCCGATCCGTCCCGGTCTTGGCTTCTCATGGCGAACAGCGGGGACGACGAAAATGGCGACTCTCCGCGGCCGGCGGGCGAGCGCTGGTACCGGGAATTGGAATCCAAAATTTTCGCCTCCCCCTCGGTGATCGCCGGCCGAATGGACGTGCTCCTCAAGAAATGGCCGGATCTTGAAACCTATCGGGACATTCAAGCTCTCGATCGAAACGGGGTTAGGGAGATTTTGACCGGCCTGACCCGTGCACGACTCTCGACGATACCCTTCCGAATGAACGCCTTGAGCGCCCTTGTTGCGGTGGAAGGCCTTGCTGCCGCGGCTCCCTTGATCCCCGCTCTGCATGAGATGTGCCTTTTGGAGCGATTGGAGGGACTTGGCACCATAGAGCGGGATGAGTTTTTGGATTTCATGGGATTTGGACGCCTGACGGTGTTTCTCGATGCGGATTTGGAAGACGGCATCGGTCCTGAGGTGATCGGGCTCATGGCCGGCGCCGAGATGTTGCTAAACGGTCTTGATTTCGTCTCCTTCGGTACCCCTTCCGGAATGCGGATGGCCACCTTGCGGACCCTTGGAAATCTCCTGCTTTTGGGACTGGATCTCCGGGATGAAGCCCGTTCCGGCGTCGACCCGAAAAGGCTCGAACGCATCTCGGTATGGGAACCCCGGCATGTGTCGGAGAGGATGGAGAAGAGGGAAAATTTCTCCTCGGACATGCGGACATTCACGGACGAAGAAATCAGAAAGGTCGAAAGGGAGCGAGTGCAACGCGACAAGAGGCAGTTATTGATCTTATCTTTCTTGTTGGATTGGCCGGCGCGGGAATCGGCGGATTATCTGGTAAAACGTCTTGGGGAATCCGGGGCTTCCCTGTTGGAAGGGATCGTGTGGGATTCGCGCTGTACTTGGCCGGTTCGAAGCAAGGCCTTGAGCGCGCTCTTATTGTTGGGGAAACCGAGCTTGGTAATGTCTTCCGAATTTCCGATCGTCGAGTCTCTTCTCTCGATCACCGCTCCTTCGCTCGATTCGGAATTCATGGCTCTCAGGGCCTCGCTTTTTATGGTCCGGGAAGCGCTCGGTGTTTTGTCCGACAAGGAACCGGCCACGCTTCAGCCGGTCGTGGGGAATCAGACCGACGACTCGCTAGCGCTCTTTCACCTGGCAAGGGTGTGTCTCTTGGAGGATCTCGTCTACAAACACGGGCAGACCTTCCATGCATTGCGCGAGCGCGGTTCGGACGAGGAGCGTCGGGAGACGGAAGCCTTGTGGGAGACCATTCGAACCCGGATTAAAGGCAATGAAGGAACTGAATTTTAAATCACCGGCAGCGGATCGTCGCTTCCGCTCTTGCGGGCGATCTTTTTGATCTTATTTTTGTCGTCCACGAAGACGATCTTCGGCTTGTGGGTCTTCATCGACTTGCCGTCGTAGTGGGCGAAGCTGGTGATGATGACCAAGTCGCCTTTTTTCGCCTGATAGGCAGCGGCGCCGTTCACCTTGATCATGCCGGAGCCCTTGGGAGCGGGGATCACGTAGGTCTCGAAACGGTTGCCGTTCGAAACGTTCCACACATGGATGTGTTCGTGCTCTTCCAACCCCGCCGCCTTCATGAGGGCCCGGTCGATCGAGCAGCTGCCTTCATAGTGCAATTCGGCCTCGGTCACCCGGGCCCGGTGGATCTTGCATTTCAAAAGAGTCGTATAAAAAGCCACGCAAAAAGACTAATGTTTCAGGACGTATGCGTCAAGGAGATCGGCATAAGTCCTTCATGGCAGTGGCCCTGGACCTGGCCCGGCTGGGGGAGGGGAGAACGTCTCCCAATCCGATGGTCGGGGCGGTGCTCGTCCGTGACGGCAAGATCATCGGGCGGGGGTTTCATCGGGGGCCGGGGACGGCGCATGCGGAGATCGAGGCGCTGGCCTCCTCACCCCCAGCCCCTCTCCGACATGACGTCGGAGAGGGGAGCCGAAGGCGGGGTGAGGTTCTTTACGTCACCCTCGAGCCCTGTTGTCCTCCGAAGAAAGGCGGCCGCACGCCGCCTTGCACCGACGCCATTCTGCGCAGCGGCGTTCGCGAGGTTGTCGTCGGCATGAAAGATCCCGATCCTCGGACGTGCGGACGCGGGATCGCCCTCCTGAAAAAGGCCGGGGTGAAGGTCCGCGTCGGTGTTCTGGAAAAAGAGGCTCGCGATTTGAACGAGGCCTATGTCGTCCATCGCTCGAAAAAACGGCCCTTCGTCATTCTGAAGATGGCGGCGACGGCGGACGGGATGGTCGGCGTGAAGGGGAAGCGTCTGAAGATCACCGGACCCGAGGCGGACGCCCAGGTTCATGCGTTGCGCGACCGGGTCGATGCCATCTTGGTCGGCCGGGGCACGGTCGAGGCCGATAATCCGCGGCTGACCGCGCGCCCGAAAGGGGGGCGGGGGAAGGATCCCCTG
>DASUFF010000032.1:0-3093 GCA_036274695.1 bacterium
TTGTCCTTGATGGCCTTTTCGATCTCGTTTTTTTGCGCCTCGTCGGTGGTACGGACCTCGACGGTGATCAACTCCTTGGGGTCGAGCTTCGCGAGGCTTCCGGCCGGGTCGTTGGCGTCCAAGTTCAGTTCATCCAAGGACTTCACGTGCACGCGGAATCCAATGGGCTTTTCTTTGCCGGCCTGGATCTCACGGCTGGCCAAATCGAACGTCAGCGGCTCGATGGCGGCTTCTGCCAGCGCGACGTTTTGATCGAAGGCTTCATTCAGTTTGAAGTAGTCGGACGATCTCAGCTTCGCGAGGTCCTTGTCCAATTCCTTGTCGAAGTAGTTCTCGGCTTCCAGCAAATCCTTCGCCTCGCCGGAGCGGTGATAGGCATCGACCTTCTTCTCGTACTCGCCGATTTTTTTCCGGGTGCTCTTGGCCAAATCGCCGAACTCCCGGGCCATGCGGCCCAATTCGCCGCCGGCGTTGGCCAGTGTTTCCATCGCGCTGACATGGAAGGGATTCTCAAGGGCGGCGTTCATATTCTTGGCGTTGATCAATTGAAGCGACGTGAGCTTCGCCATGGCCTTTTGCTGCTCCGGCCCCAGGAGCTTCCCGTTCTTGGTCGCCTCGATGGCCTCGCTAAAGATCCTTTCCAGGCGGTCTTGTTCGGCTTTCGCCTCGGGGGAGAGGTCCTTGGCGGCAGACTTTCCGTTCACCGCGACTTCGAGAGTCGCGTCGCCCTTCGGCGCGCCCGGTTCGGTGGCGATGGCTTTTGGATCCACGGGTGTCTGCTGGGTGGGGACGGATTTGGGATCAACAATCAACACCGGGTCGGAGGGAAACTTGAAATCCGTCGTGAATTTCAACTTATTGTGAAGGTACGGCGGCGTCATATCCGTCGGATCCGTTACCGGATTCTCCCTGGCGAGAAGCGGCGGCGGGTCGTTCGTCACGCCGGAATCGTCGGTCTTGATCGGTTCCGGAGGCGTCCCGCCGGTCTTGATCCAACCGAAGCTTTGGTCCCACCAGCTTCCCGCAGACGGGGCCTCGTCGACGGCCTTTCGGATCGATTCCAGGTTGTTGCGCGTCTGAAGGTCGAGGGTTCTGCTGAATTTCGCGACCGACTTCATCGGAATCGCCGATTCAAGAGCGTGGTTGCCGTGATGTATGAAGAAGAGGTCCCAGGCGGTGTTACCCAAGGCGTTCAGGGAAACCTGGCTTGGATCCTTGGTGAAGATAGCGCGTAGCTCCTGAATGACGACCCCGCCGTAGCCCATATTCACGGCCTTCTGGACGGAACGGTCGAATGCGGTTTCATTGCGGATGACCTTGCCTCCCGGATTGGCCTCCATTGCCATCGGCATGACGCGGACGAAGAGCCAGGAGACGAAATAATCCTCGGCGGTGTCGGTGTCCTTATAGCTCGGCATCTGACCATGCATCAGGGCTGTGCCCGTCTGGTTAAGGAATCCGGAGGTCTTGTGGAAGGCGACCGCGTTGGCGACGTATGCCGATTCCGTCAGGGCGAACTCGCCGGCAGCGCGCGTCCAAGGGCCGGGCTTCAGTCCCGCCGAAAGCAGGAAGCCCGTCAGCTCGCCGCCCAGGCGGCTGCCGTAGTTCAACACGACCTTCTCAGCCAATCCGCCCGCGGCGCCGCCCATGTACATGCAGGCGATATTCAAAACGAACTCGCCGGTGGCGAGGAGCGCGTCCCCGACGGTGGCGGTGCTCACGCCGGTGCGGTAGGAGGCGGCGATCTCGTTGCTCGATTCGGCGATCAAGAGGGCGCGATCCACGACGTAACCGGCCACGCAGGCCGAGGCGACGGCAACACCGCTCACCTTTTCGCCCAACGCTAGGTCGGCCGCGATGAACAATCCGGCGCCGATGCCGCAGGCCGCCAGCCCCCTTCCCTTTTCTTTGTTCAGCTTGGAGGCGGCCGTGGTGATAGCCGCCATCACGTCTTCCTTATCGGTGTCCGTGATATTTCCGTCGCCGTCGACGATGCCTGCCTCGTTGGGCCAGAAGCCGCGTCCGCTGATTTTCAGCGAGGCGGTCGACTCAGGGTAATCCTTCTTGATGGCCTTCAGCGTCGCGATCGACTCCTCGATCTTGCCGGTGCGGAACTGGTAATAGCCTTCCGCCAGGCGAGCCCGCCCCATGCCCTCGGCGTAGCCGGCGGCGTTCGGGACGTCCTTATGCTTGGCCGCGAAGTCGTTGAACTGCTTGAGGGCGTTCGCGGAGATCCTCTCGGCGACGTCCTTCTCGTCTTTCTCGTGCTCAACGAGTGCTTCTCCCAAGTCGAGTTCCAACACCGCCGCGCGCGCCTGGAACATGCGGGCTCCGAGCGCCTCGCGCGTGCCGGGGTCCTTCACGTCCTTCAACGCCTTCTCGCAGAAATCCACGATGTCCATCTGCCCCTTGCGGACGCCGGCGTGGTAGCGGTTGGCCGCGGCTTCGTTTTCGTCGTCGCTGTTGTTAGGGCTCCCGATGTGCAAAGCGCCCCGGTCCGAGTTGAGCGACGCCTGAAGCTCCATGTTCTCGACGGTGAAAAGGGCCGCCTGATCGGGGCTTTCCTTTTTCAGTTCTTTGATGAGTTCTCGGGATTCTTTCAGGACTTCATCATGGAGATCGTAGGAAATCCCGGACACGCCCACGATGCGGTGGAGGACCGTGATCTCTTTGGCCATGTTCTCGGGAGTCGACGGGACGACGACGGGCCCGAACTTGAACTGGCGGCGCGCATCTTGGAGCTCCTCCAAAGCCTTGTGGTGGTTGCCGCCGATGGCGAAGGCCGTGGCCGCTTCGATGTGCTGCTGGTAGGTGTCATTCGGATGGGCCTGCGCGATCAGCTCGAGGAAGTGCGCCTCGGTGCGATTGATGAGGTCCTGGCCCACTTCATTCAACTTCTCCAGCTGTTTGATGGGGTCGACCGGCTCCGGAGAGGGCATATCGACGTCCAGGGCCGGAAAGTTCGGGGACGCAAAGCCGAATTTCTCCAAGACCTTATTGGGATTGATGGGTTCGACGACGGGACCGGTCGGAATAAAACCGGTAAGCTTGTTGAACTCCTCGGCGATCTTGGCCTTGTTCTGGCCGATCTGC
>DASUFF010000033.1:0-14542 GCA_036274695.1 bacterium
GGAGGTGTCCCTTTCGATGCCGTATTCGCGCTCCGTATCCGCCTGGGTGAGAAACATGAGGGCCGAAGTGAGATCCAAGTCCCGGGCGATGACGCGCGAATCGCCCAGGTACATGGCCATCCAAGATAGAGCGCCCCGAACCTCTTCGGGGGCGTGATCGATATAGGAAGGCGCCTCTTCGCGCGCCAAGACGCGCGGGACGGCCAGAGGCGGCGGAGCAGGAAGCGGCTCCGAGGCGGGGCGGACGAATTCGGACCGGCCCTCGGCATGAAAGCCTTCGAGGCGCGCTAAGCCCCCCCAGTGCCTCGCCCAGGCGGCCACGGCGATCGTCTCCCCCAAAAATGGGGCGTGTGTCCCTATCATCATCCTCCTCGACGCAGGCCTGATGGTCGGTTCACTGAGTGAAAGGTTGTCTCTTTTTGGCTTGTCCTGTTAAGAATTCCCCTGTGAAATTCCTGAGAACGGGCTTTTTTTGCATTTTTATTTTAAACGGCTGCGCCCTGACGAACCTCGCCTCCGTGAAACTTATGTACCAAAAAACCGAGATCCCCGAAGACCGCATCCACCGCGACCTCCCCTACCGGGACCTGCCCGCGGGGCCGGCGGGCGAGAAGCAGCGCCTGGACCTCTACGTGCCGAACGGGAAAAACTGGCCCGTCTTGGTCTTCGTGCACGGCGGCGGCTGGGATTCCGGGGATCGTCAGTACGAGGTCGCGGGCGCCGACATCTACGCCAACATCGGCCGTTTCTTCGCGGCGCACGGCGTGGGAACGGCCGTCATCTCCTACCGACTGCTGCCGGACGTCACCTGGCAGGAACAGATTCGGGACGTCGCCGGGGCCGTGGCCTGGGTTTATAAAAACGCGACAAGGTACGGCGGCGATCCGAAACGCCTCTTTCTCTCGGGACATTCCGCCGGCGCCCAACTGGCCGCCCGCGTGGCTTTGGACCCAAAACCCTTGCAGGACGAAGGTCTCTCCAAAAAAATCGTCTCCGGCGTGATCGCGGTGTCCGGCGCGGGCTATCAGATCGAGGGAGAGGAATTGAGGTCCACGCGCGGCGGCCGCAAAGGCTACTACCAGCGCCGCTTCCAACAGGACGACCCGACGGACGGCTGGCGGACGGAGGTCTCCGTGCTCCGGTTCGTCGACAAATCCGCCCCGCCCTTCCTGCTTTTCTACGGCTCGGCCGAGCCCACGAGCTTGATCGAGCAATCCGAGCTCTTGGCCAAGCGGCTCCAAGACGCCGGCGTTCCGGCCAAGCTGGCCGTCATACCGCACCGGGACCACGTTCAGACGGTGATGACGTTGAGCCGCGAGGAGGACGTGACGGCCCGGGAGGCGTTGGCGTTCATCGGAAAAAAGTGAAGGCGCTCACCCCGCCAGGGAACGGATCCGTTTGACGAAACGCGCGCGCTCGCCCGTCTCCGCGGGATCCGCCGCCAGACCTTCCGACAGCTTGGAATCGTAGAGGGCGATCAGCGCCCGGAAATCTTTTCGAGGCAGGCGCCGGCGGGCTTCTGAAACCAACTGCGTCAGGCAACCTCGGGCCACTTCCAAGTTAAGAAGGTCCGCCATTTCGTTCTTAAAAAGGGATTCCGCCGCATCCCCCAATCCGGTCTCCTCGATCGCCTCGTAGAGGAGGACCCCCGCCGTCCGCTTCCAGCAGGCGACATCCCGGGCGATCAAAAGCCCGTGCGCGACGTCATGCAACGGATAGCCGAAGGGCGGCGTGCGGGCGACATCCGCGAATTTTCTGAGAAACGGATGTCCCACGGCGCGGTAGCCCTCCTTGTGAAGGGCGTTCACGTCCGTTTTGGGAACCGGTCCGGACGCCATGCAGAACCGGACCGCCTGCGCACCGAAAAAGAAAAGGGCGCTGCGCTCCAACAGGGTGAGCGACGGAATGCGCATCATCGCGTGCGCCACATCGCAGCGGACGTTGAGGCCCAACGGCGCCAGCACGTCGTCGATGTGCGCCAATCCGAAGTACAGCGGCACTTGCGACATCATGGGCATCTGAATCGGCCACCGCACTTCCAAAACGGCGTTCGCCGAGCGGTCCAAAGGGCCGAGCTTTTCGAGAAAAGAGGCGTCCAGGAGTTTTTCTTTGCGTTGCGAAAGAGGGAAATCCTCGAGCAGGCAACGGGCGTCGCGAAGGGAATACGAAACGGCGGCCGCACCGAACTTTCTCTTAAGCCGACGGCTCCAAGACAGGCCGTGAGCCATGAAAAGGGCGTCCCCGACGCTCCGGGCGGGTGCGCCCTCCTCCATCAAGTCCCGGACGGGTTGCCTTTCCTCCGGCGAAAGGAACCGCGAGGAATCGAGCCCCGTGCGCACGTGATCCAGAAACCCAAGCTCATAGCGAGCGACGATCGGCGGCGGGTTCGCCGGAAGGGATAAAAAGGGCGCGGGAAGGATCTGCGTCATCCCCCATCATCGCCCCAGAGGTAAAAAAGTTGTCCTCTATCGACTTCGGAATTCCGGCAGGAATTCATCGCTTTTGTTAGCCACCGATTTCGATCGGTGGCTACGGGTCCCAGCGCTGCATGACCTCCCGAAAGGGCCCCGGCGGAAGGATCTTCTTCAGGTCCGAAATGACCTTGGGCAATCCCCCGATTTCCAAAAGCAGGTCGAGCAGCTTCACATCCATGATGCCCTGCGCCCTTTTCCGGTCTTGCAACGACAACGTCGCCTCCAGGACGTCGTAAAGGCGCGAGGCCGCCCTCCGGACCCAGGGCGAAACGTGCGCCGACCAATGAGCCCCGTGCCAGGCGTCGTGCAGGGCGAGGTCGGCGGGCTCGTAGGTCTGCTCGTGCGCGGTTACCTCCCCCATCGGCAGTCCGACGCCGTGATAACCCAGCCGGTGAAGCTCCTTCATGTCGCCGGGCGGGATCACCCCCCGAACGAAGCAGAACCGGGCCGCCCGTTCACCGAAGAAATGGGAAAGCCCCGCCTCCAGGGTCTCGACGGTCAGGATTCTCAAGACCATCGGGTCCGCGGCTTCGCCGGCGGTGGGCAGGCCGTTGTGGACAAACCAACCGACCGGCAGGAGAACGGCCGCCAAAAAGGACGTCATTTCGTCGATCACGGTAAAACCGCCGTCCCTCCAGGCAGGCTCGCCGAGGCGGATTTCCAGGAGATCGCCCGACGGAACCGGTTGCCGGGAACCCGGAGTCTGTCCGGAGTGCAGGGGCGCGAAGACGCGTGCGGCGGGATAAACGGACGCGCGGACGACGTCGGCGCCGAACTTCTCGCTGGCCAGTTCCACTTTTCGCTCGAGGAAACTCCGGAGCAGGCGGTCGCCGACGGCTCGGGCCGGGGCCCCTTGATCCAGCAGGGATCCGACGGCCAGACGGCCGCCCCCCGAGAGGAAGGGGGTCGACGCCCATCCCAGACGGGCGCCGGAAAGAAAATCGGCCTCCAGACGTTGCACAAGGAGAGGGACCATAAGCCCCTATCGCCGGATGGTCGGAAAAAGTTGTCCGTCAAAGACTTGTCAGGGGAGATCGAAAAGGAGGACTTCGGCATCCGCCGTCCCTTCGAGACGGATCGATTCGGCCTCGCTGACGGCGGCGCCGTCGCCGGCACTCAATTCTTGTCCGTCGAGCGTGACGCCTCCGCGCGCCATCTGCACCCAAGCGTGGCGGCCGGGCTTCAAGGCATGTTCCACCTTTTCGCCGGACTTCAGAAGCGTGGCGTAAAGATCGGTGTCCTGGTGGACGGTCACCGAGCCCTCCCGGCCGTCGCGGGAGGCGATCAAACACAACCTCCCCCGCTTCTGCGACTCGCCGAAGGCTTTCTGCTCGTAGCCCGGCGGGAGGCCGTTCTTCTCGGTGACGATCCAGATCTGCAAAAAGTGCAGGGGCTCGGTCTTCGAATGGTTGTACTCGCTGTGGGTCACGCCCTTGCCGGCGCTCATGCGCTGGACGTCGCCGGGGACGATCACCGAGCCGGTGCCTAAGCTGTCTTTGTGCTCGAGCGAGCCTTCCAGGACGTAGGTGACGATCTCCATGTCCCGGTGCGCGTGCGTGGGAAAACCTTCCCCGGCGCGCACGCGGTCTTCATTCAACACCCGAAGGGTACGGAACCCCATCCACTTTGGGTCGTAGTAATCGGCGAACGAGAACGTGTGGAAGGTATTCAGCCAGCCGTGATCGAAGTGGCCGCGCTCAGAGGCCTTTCGGAGTTGAATCATAAATGCCCCATCTTTCCGTCGTGATAGTCGTGCGCCGCCTGGCGGATCTCCTCCCCCGTATTCATGACGAAGGGACCGTAGCCCACCACCGGCTCGTCGATGGGCAGGCCGCTCATGAGTAGGGCGTCCGCCTCGCCGCCGTGGGCCTCCAAGACCAGCTCCGCGCCGTCCCGGCCGAGCAGGGCAAGCTCCCCCTCGCCCGTGGACTTGCCGGCCACGGTCACCGCCCCCTTCCGGACCAGGACGGCGGCCGTGTGCCCTTCGGGCAGGACGAGGGTGACCGCGCGCGGCCCGGACAGGTGAAGGTCCCAAAGGTTGATCGGCGTGAAGGTCTTGGCCGGGCCCTTATTGCCCTTCCACTCGCCCGCGATCACGCGCACCGATCCGGCGCCGGCGTCCAGGTCGACGACGGGAATCTGCTTGTCCAAAATATCCTGATAACGGGGCGGCGACATCTTGTCCTTCGCCGGCAGGTTCACCCAAAGCTGCACCATCTCGAGCATGCCGCCGTTCCGCGTGAGATCGTCGCCGTGTTTTTCTTCGTGCACGACGCCCGAGGCCGCCGTCATCCATTGGACGTCGCCGGGGCCCACGCGGCCGCCGTTGCCCGCCGAATCCCGGTGGACGACTTCGCCCTGATAGACCACCGTCACCGTCTCGAAGCCGCGGTGCGGATGCTCGCCCACGCCGCGCCGGTGGTCCGACGGCTTGAATTCGGCGGGTCCGGCGTAATCGAGCAGCAGGAACGGACTGGTGAGCTCCGGTCGATCGTCATACGAGAACAAGGTCCGGACGGGAAAGCCGTCGCCCACCCAGTGGCCCTGGTTGTTCTTGCGGATCTCGACAATCTTTTTCATGACCGGGAGGATAACATCATTCGACCAAGATGTCCCGGCTCGCGCTCTGACCTTCCTCATCCATGAGGACGATGCGGTAGGCCCCCGGGTGGGGCTGAAAAAACACGCGCTCGGTCGGGGATCCCGCCCAGTAGAGGTCGTCGTTCACGAACCAGAAGACCTTTTGAACCTCCAGGCCGACTTCGCCCTTCAGGAGAATCTTTTGGTCTTCCGACGACACGCCGGGCCTCAAGATGAATTTCTGGCTCGTGGCCGGCGAAAGGATCTTGGGCGGCTGGGAGGCCAGGCGGTGCTGGCAGGCGGGGAAATGTTGCGGGACGTCGTCGACGGGATAACCCTGAACGCGCCTCCAGTTTCCGATCGCCTCGGGCCAGATCTCGAAGACGCGCTCCGCGTGGGCGCGGCCCTGGCGGCAGTAGGAGCACACGCGGTAGCCGGTGGCCTGATCGATCTCGAAGGGACGGTGTAGCGAGCAGGTTTCGTTCCGCGAGATTCCGCTCAACTGCCAATCCGATTTCTTGTGCGGGCAATACGGACCGGCGGCCTCGCCGCTCAAGGCGCAGACCTCGCGCTTGGCCAAACCCGGCGGCTGGCGAAACCATTGCACCCTCTCTTTTTCCTCCAGGGCGTTGAAGAGACGGAAAAGAAGCGGCGCGGCCGCGCGGGCGCCGACCAAGTTCGTGTTGCCCTGTCCGGCGAAATTGCCCGTCCAGACGCCGATGGTGTAGCGCGGGTTGTAGCCGACGCTCCACGCATCTTTCTGGCCGTAAGACGTCCCCGTCTTCCAGGCGATGCGGGGGATGTTCGTCGCGTGTTCCCAGCTCCCGCTCAAATCCGGACGGTCGCCCTTGGCCAGGATGTCGCTGACGAGGAAACTCGCCCCCTCGGAGAGCAGCCGGGCGCCGTCGTCTTTCGCGTCCGTCTCCAGATAGGAAGCCTTGCGAAAAATCCCGCCGGAAGCCAGCCCCGCGTAGAGCGAGGTTAAATCCAGAAGGCTGATCTCACAGCCTCCGAGGATCATGCTCAATCCGTAGCGGCGGCGGTCGGCCGCGATACTGAAGACGTTGGCCCGCCGCAAGAACGAATGGAACTGCTCCCAGCCTAGGCGGTTCAGGACATAGACGGCCGGCGCATTCAGCGATTGGGTAAGCGCCTCCTCCACGCTAACGCCGCCGCGGAACTTGCCGTCGAAATTTTCAGGGACGTAGCCCTGATAGTCCGTCGGCACGTCGGGCAGGAGGCGTTGCGGGGTGAGCCATCCTTCCTCCATCCCGAGGGCGTAGACGAAGGGCTTCAGCGTCGATCCCGGGGAACGGGCGCTCAAGGCGCCGTTCACCTGCCCCTGGTTGGTGGAATTCCCGTAATCGAGGGAGCCGACCAAGGCCCTCACCTTCCCCGTGGCATTTTCGATCACGACGACGGCGGCGTTGGTGATGCCCTTGGCGTAGAGATCGCCGCGGTACTCCGCCAGGACGGAATCCGCCAGCGACTGAAGCTGCGCGTCCGCCGTCGTCGCGACCCACCCGCTTTTTTTGTCCTTGAGCAAAACCAGGTCGGCGAGATGTTCGGCCGCGTCGGGCAGCGGGACGCGCGCGACGGCGTAGGATGCGCCTTCCGCCTCGTCCCTCTCCTTTTCGCTGATCCAGCCGTTCGCGCACAGCCGGTCGAAGACGCGGTCCCGCGCACGGATCGCCTCGGCGGGGAAGCGGTCCAGACGGTAGCGATTGGGCTTGTTCGGGACGACCACCAAAAGCCCCGCCTCGCCCAAGGTCAATTGCTCCGGCGATTTTTGAAAATAAAGCCGCGAGGCGGCCTCGATGCCTTCGATATTCCCGCCGTACGGGGCCAGGTTCAAAAACGTTCTTAAGAGGTCCTCCTTGGAATAGTGCCATTCGAGCTGGAAGGCGCGGAAGACTTCGATCAACTTGGAGACGTAGCGGCGGGGTTTCGGCTCCAAAATGCGCGCGAGCTGCATGGTCAGGGTCGATCCGCCGCTCACGATCCGTCCGGCCTTGAGGTTCGCGGCAAAGGCCCGCGCGATCGAGAAGGGGTTCACGCCCGGGTGTTCGTAGAAATAACGATCCTCGATGGGGATCAGCAGCCGCTTGATGTTTTCGGGAACGGCGCCTTGGGGGCCGACGCGCAAGGCAAGGCGCCACTTGTCGTCCGGGGTCAGATAGGCGCGCAGCAGGTCGCCGTTCCGGTCGGTGACCGCCAGCGAGAAGGAACGGGAGGCGATCAGCGGCTGGACGGGAAAGATCCGATCCAGCCCGAAGAAGGCGATCGCGCCCCAAAGAAGAAGACCGGCGAAGCCGGCGACCGCGACCGAACCGATCTTAATGAATTTCGATTTCACCGCTGGAGGCGAGCGATTGGATGTCCGGCCGGTACATCGCCTCGCCACGGATGGAGGGAACGATGAACTTGCCCTTCGTCACCGCTCGGACGCCGTAATAAAAGTGCGCCGGCTTGGCGGCGAGATAACGCGTGTAGAAGACGAGTCGGTCGTCGCGCACGTCGATGTAGTCGGGGTGGATCTTGGGATCGGGCATCCAGGCCATCGGATTGCTCGCGCCCAGGCGCGGGTTCTCGATCTCCAGGCCCGAGGGCAGGAGATCGACGAAGGCGAAGTTCTGCTGGTCGGGGTCGGGGTTCTCGATGGTCACCTCCACCACCAGCAGATCCCCCTGGCGGACGTTCTTGGCGTCCGCCGGCTCGCCCTTCTCGTTTAAGTAACGGCGGCGGACCTTTAGCCCCTTATCCTCTTCCAGGTAATAATTACCCTCGGGAATTCCTTCGACACGCCAGTGATAGTAGCCCAGCCCCTCGCCCTGAATGGCGGCCTCCAGCTTTTTGCCCGCCATGTCCGGGGCCTGCCACTTCGCGCCCGTTTCGGAAAACTCGCTCAAGACCTGGCCGCCGGAGGTCAGCTTTCCGGTGAACTTGGCGGGCGGGAGCTTCGCGTAGATCTTGCCCAAGGCCAGAAGGACATAGGCGTTTTCCTGCGTGTTGCCCAGGACGCCGTTCATCCCCTTCTTCCCGCGCTCCTCCGTGAGCTCCCGGATCAATACCGGGATGTCGGCGCTCTCCGGGTTCAGCGTGTTCAAGGCGTCCAAGATGATGGCCTTCGATTTGTTGGGCGAATTGAAGTTGCCGCCGCTCTCCGGCGCCCCCGTCACGGGCTGACGCTTGACCGGGAGGAGTTCCAGGGCGTTGACCTTGTCTCCCATCACCGCAAAGGCCTCCGCCAACTGGTAGCGGGAGAAGGAGGACAGGTTCGCGCCCTCCGCTTCCTTCAAATACAGGAGATGGTTGCGGTCGCCCCGGCCCATCAGCGCGAGGACCAAGGCCGCGTAGACCTTGTTTTCCAGGGCGTAGACCGGTGAGGAATAACCCTGCTTGAACCAGTCCTGATCGGCGCGCACGACGATCTTGAGATAACTCTCGCACTCGTCCGGCGTGTCCGCCTGGATGTTGTAGCCCTTTTGGGCGGCCTCCGCGAGGAAGTGGCAGGCGTAGAGGCTGGTCCAGGTGTAGGCCCTCTCGGGCAGGGAGTTCGGCCAGTAGCTGAAGCCCGAGTCCTTGCGCTGGAGGGCCTCGATGCGAGAGATGCCCTCGGTCACGAAGTAGTCGATCGACGTGTCTTGGAAGAATTCCGGAAACGACCGGACCGCGAGGTCTTTGAAATAGAGAAGCGGGAAAATCTTCGACGTGACCTGCTCGACGCAGCCGTGCGGGTACTGGAGCAGGTACTGGAGGCTTCCCATCCATTCCAACTGGGGCAGGCTCGAAAACTCGACGAAGGCCTTGTGGTAACCGGCCATAAAGCGGCCGGGCAAATCGATGACGGCCGGGACGCCGGGCTTGAGAGTCCCCGACCCGCTGACGGTGAGGGAGGGCGCCACGGGCCTTAAGGGGACTTCCGTATGCGATTCCGCCCCCTCCGCGCCGATCCGGGCGCGGAAGACGAACTCCGTCTTGCCGATCTTCGGACCCGCCTTCACGCGGAACTCGACGTATTGCTCCTTCTCCTTCGGGATGTCCGCCGTCTGCACGTTGCCGTTTAAGATCTTGAGGTCGCCGGTCACTTCCAGCGTGACCTTCGCCTTCCCCGCCGCGCCCGTGCCGTTGTAGACGGCCACCGGGACGGCGATCTCGTCGCCCGGCGCCAGGAACCGGGGGATCTGCGGGGTGATCACCACGGGATCGCGCACGACGACGCTCGCGTCCGTCGAGCCGAAATTCTCCTTCTGCGAGGCGATGGCCATCAGGCGGAGCTTGCCGTTGAACTCCGGGACCTGGACGGTGACCTGGCCGTGGCCCTTCTCGTCGGTCTCCACCAAACCGCTCCAGAGGGCCACCGGCTTCACACGACGGACGCTCACCGGGTTCAAACTCTTAAGCCGCCCCTCGTCGCCGCCGACCTTCAGCGGGATGCCGGTGCCTTGCAGCTCGGGCAACAAATCGGCGTAGATGTCGTAGGTCGAAACTTCCAAACGCCGCTTGGTGAAGAAATAATCGAGGGGATTCGGAGTCTCATAGCCGGTGATCTGCAGGATGCCCTCATCCACCGCCGCGAGCGTCCACTGCCCCTTCCCTTTCGCCCCTTCGATCTGGAAATCGACCTGGAGCGGCGCGTTCGAACGGATCGTCTCGGGCGCCTGAAGCGAGATCTCCATCTTCCGCGCCGAGGAATCGACCATCAACGGGACGGCGCCCACCGCCATCGCCGGGGCGTTCTTCTCCAGCGACTTGGCCGAGCGGATCAGGACGCCGACCAAATAGACGTTGGGCAGGTCCTCTTCCGTCACCGGGATGGAGAGCGTGGTGGTGTTGCCCATCAGGTCGTAGGTCTGATGGCGGGTCAAGTCGTGACCTTCCCAGGTGAGCAGGAGTTTTCCCGAAAACGGGGCCTGGACGCGCAGCTCGGCCATGTCGCCGACCTTATAAATCTCCTTATCCAGCTTCATGGTCACCTTGTCGGGGGTGGCCATGTCGGGGGATTCGTTGGAGACGACGCCCAATCCGTAGTGCGCGAAGTTGACGCGGCTTAGGACCTTCTCGCCGGCCGCCACCTCGATGATGTAGGTCCCGAAGTCCTTGGGCTGGAAGAAGACCGTTTGGGGCTTCTCGGCCGACACGGCCTCCTGGGTCTCCATCTCCTTGTCTTCGTACTCCGAGACGTACTTGAGCCGGCCGTTCTCGTCCTTCTTAAGGATGGTCTTCCAGGTGCGCTTGAAGAAGGTGACTCCCAAGCCCTCGTCTTTCACGGGTTTCTCGTCCCGGTCCATGACGATGATTTGGAAGGGATACCGCGCATGGCCCTTGTTGTCCTGAGCGGGCAGGGTGCGGATGCCGATGAACTCGGACTGCGGGTAGACCTCCACCGTCTCTCGGGCGTCGATCGCACGTCCGCCGCCGGCCTCGAAGACGGAGGCCAGGATATTGCCCGTCAGCTTCGGGACGCCGGCCAGCTCGGAGATCTTGTCGGGAAGCTTGTAGGCGAAGTGGGCCTTGCCGTTGTCATCGGTCTGCATTTCGCCCAGGTCTTCCTTGATCGGTTCGAAGAGCGAACGCGAATCGCCGAAGTAGAACTCGGGATATTTCTTGGACGCGAAGGTGCTGCGGACGAGCTCCACTTTCAGGAGGGAGCGGCGGTTCATCGCGGGCGGACCGAAGAGGTTCATGGCCGTGATGTCGACGCCCATCTCCTCGCCGGGCGCGTACTGCTCCTTGTCGGTAGCCAAATCGACCTTGGTCCGGAGCGGCATGAAGTCTTCCACGCGGAAGTCGTAGGCGCCCACCACCGCCTGGCGCGAAAGCTCCAGGGAGGCCTGGTACGACCCCGTCGGGGCGTACGCCGGCAGATCGATAACCGACTCGAAGGCGCCGTAGTCGTTCAAGGTCACGACCCTCTCCTCCAATTTGTGTCCGAGGGGATCGAAAATCTTTAAGGTCATGGGGAACTTCTCGGGCAGGCTCATCCGTTTGCCGCGCACGTAGCCGACCAAGTGGGCCTTGTCGCCCGGCCGAAAGAGCTCGCGGTCCATGTAGAGGAAGGCCTCGTAGCCCTGGACCAGGTAGTTGGCGCCCTCGACGTCGAAGTCGGTTAGGCTCGTCACGCTCTGATCGAGCTGGAGGAAGGAGACGTCGTTGCCCTTCTGGGCCTTGAGCAAGGCGGGCTGAAAATTCTTCTTTAAGCCGTCTAAGTTCTCGATCACGGCGACGCCCGAGGCGTCGGTGGTGGCCTTGGCGATCTCCTGGTTGTTGTTGCTGAGGAGGGTGACCGTCGCGCCCGGCACCGCGCCCAAGTCGGAGAAGCCGTGGACGAAGGCGGTGAGACGGTCGTCGGAACCCTTGGCCACGAGCCCCAGGTCCGTCACCACCAGCCACTTGGAGATCTTCTTCCAACGCTCCTTCTCCGAACTGACGGTCAAGATGTAAAAGCCCTCGTCTTGGGTATCCAAAAAGGGCTTGAGCGAGAGGAGCGACTCGACCTTCTTGTTTTTTTTCAGGACCAGCGGGACGACTTCCGAGTAGACCTGCTTGGAGAACGAGGCCGTCTGGGAGAAGCTCCACTCCCCGCTTTCGCCGTAACCCTCGTCGCCGTAGCCTTCCCCGTCGCCCTCGCCTTCGTAGTAGTCCCCGCCTCCCTCGTAGTATTCGCTCCGGTTGAGGCCGAACTTGAGGAAGTAGAACAGGTTGTTCGTAAAGACCTTGTCGACCTTCACCCGCAGTGCGGGGACGTTCACCGTCGTGAGGGAGAGGTTGTAGTCCCCGTGGCGCGGGAGGTAGGCGCCCCCGTGCGTAAAGGCGAAGTACGGTTCCAGGTCGGCGAACTGGATGACTCGCGCGACCTCCGCCTCCAGGGGAAAGGCGTTCTTGCCCGGCAGGCCCTTTTTAAGGATCACCTTGTAGGTCTTGCCGGGCTCGAAGCCGCCCAAAAGGGAGACCGAACTCGCGTCCTCTTGAACCACGCTGAACTTCATATCGGGCTTGAGGTCGATGTAGCGCTCGAGGGTTTGGGCGTCGACCGCCTGGCTGAACCGGACTTGAAGCGTCGGCTCGTCCACCTTCTGCGAGGCCTGGGCTTCTTCGAACTTCAGCACCGGCGTGGCCAACAAGGTCCGGTCCTCCTGCAGCGCCTTTTCGATCGGAGACCCGCCCAGGCTGGAGACCAGCCCCGGGGCAACGGAAACTCGGAGCGTCACGTCCTCGCGGGAACGATCGACGGCCTCGGTCACGAAGAGGACGGAGCTCTCGGAACGCTCCTGATCTTGGGAGGGGTCGAAATCGAAAGCCAGTTCCCGGCCCGCCGCCCCCCCGTAGAGGAGTTTCAATCGCTTCCTCACCTCTTTGGGCGCGACCGGATAATTGAAGCGGAGGGCCACTTTCATCACCCGGCGCTCGGGCTCCTTCTCCAGGGGCTCGTGATTGACCTCGATGCCGTCGATCCGGAGCGGCGCGGTGGCGAACTCGAAGCGGCGCTTCTTGTAGAGCCAGGTCCCCTTCTCCTCCAGCACCCGCCCCGTCACCCGCGCCGTGTAGCGCGTGGCCGGCGCGAAGGATTGGGAGGGGAAGAAACGCAGCGTGTCGTTGTAGATCCACTTGTAGGTGCCGGAGAGCGGGGGCGTGAAAGAGATCAGCTCGTCGGAGATCTCCTTTTGCAGCTTTTCTTGGGAGACGATTCCGCGCGAAAACTCGACAGTGATGTTGGACGTCGACGGAACCTCGCCCTGGGGCGTGAAGCTCTTAACGGAGATCAGGCTTTCGGTGTAATGGACGAGGTAATAATAGGCCCCGCCGGCGGCGGCACCTAGGACCAGAAGAACACCGGCGATCCAGAAATACTTTTTCTTTTCCTTCCAGAAGACCTTTTTTTTCGTCATGCGCGGCAGGCCTGTAGGTACTTCGACGGCAGCGGGCGTTTCAAAACGGATCCGATGAAGCGCGAGGCCTCCACCACCTTCTCCAACGAGACGCCGGTCTCGATCCCCATGCCGTCCAACATGTGGAGAACGTCCTCGGTGGCGACGTTGCCGGAGGCGCCGGGGGCGTAGGGACAGCCTCCCAGGCCGCCCGCCGACGCATCGACGACGGCGACTCCCATCTGGAGGGCTTGGAGGATATTGGCCAGGGCCGTCCCGCGCGTGTCGTGAAAATGCACGGCGACCTTCTCGACCGGCACGTCTTTGAACACCATCCCCAGCAATCTTTCGACGTCCGTGGGGACGGCCGCCCCGATGGTATCGCCGATCGAGACTTCCTCGACCCCGGTCTTGAAGAGGTCCGCGATCACCGGGGCGACTTTTCCGGGAGCCATCTTTCCCTCGTAGGGGCAGGAATAACAGGTGGAAACGTAGCCGCGCACGGCCATGCCGTGCTCCCGGGCCTCGGCGACGACCAACCGGATTTCCGCCAAAGAATCGTCGATCGACATGTTGATGTTCTTCCGATTGAAGGTCTCGGAAGCGGCGGTAAAGACGGCGATGTCCTTCACGCCCGAATCCAGCGCCCGCTCCAAACCTTTTAAGTTCGGCACGAGGACGGGGTAGCGCGCACCTTTCCGCTTTTCGATGTTGGCGTAGACCTGGGCGGCGTCGGCCAGTTGTGGCACCCATTTGGGGGAGACGAAGGACGTGGCCTCGATGACAGGGAGGCCGGATTCGTTCAGGAGGTTGATGAAACGGATCTTATCATCGGTGGGAACGACGTCCTTCTCGTTCTGAAGCCCGTCGCGGGGCCCGACTTCGACGATTTTGACTTTGCTAGGATAACTCAAGGAGTTTCTCCCCCATGCCTACTTTATCGCCGACATTATAGAGAATCTTTTTCACAATGCCATCTTTTGGTGCGTCGATGGTGTGCTCCATCTTCATGGCCTCGATGACGACCAAGGCCTCGCCCGCTCCGACCTTTTGCCCCTCTTTCACCAGGACCTTGCGGACCGTACCCGGCATGGGTGCGGTGGCATCCCCCCCGCCCGCGGCGCCGTGGGCGCGATGAGCGGCCAGGAACTCCTTCTTCCGCTCGGCCATGACGGCCCGGCGTTGGGCGTCCCCGTCGGTTTTCTCGCCTTCGGCAATCCTCCAATGATTGGCCGCGTTCCAGGGAGAGAACGGGTCTTCCGGCTCGGATTCGCCGGGCAGCCAGTCTTTAAAATACCTTTCGATAACGCTTGTTTCCGTGCGTCCGTCCACGAAGGTGGGATGGCGGAGGAGGTCGGTTAAGAACGGGATGTTCGTCTTCACGCCGGCGATCTCGTACTCCGCCAGGGCCGTGAGCATCTTCATCGTGGCCAGGGCGCGCGTCGGGGCGTGGACGATGAGTTTGGCCAGCATCGGGTCGTACTCCATCGGAATCGTCCAGCCTTCGTAGATGCCGGTGTCGACGCGGACGCCTTCGCCCCGAGGCTCCCGCAGGCGCTTGATGGTGCCGATGGAGGGCAGGAAGTTGTTTTCGGGGTCTTCGGCGTAGATGCGGGCTTC
>DASUFF010000034.1:0-22997 GCA_036274695.1 bacterium
CCGGCGATGGCGGGAAAGCTCGTGTCGGGGGAGTCGGTTTCCCCGGTGACGTAGGCGTTTCCGTTCCCGTCGAGGACGATGGCCAACCCCCGGTCATCCCCGGACCCTCCGATGAATCCGGAGAAATCGAACGAGTCCCCGCCGGGGGCGACCTTCGCCACGAACGCGTCTAAGAGGCCGTTCGCCGTTAAATCCGGACCGCCCTTGATCGGGAAGCTCGATTCGGTGGACCGGGTGAGTCCCGTCACGTAGGCGCTGCCGGAGGCGTCGACGGCGACGTCGAAGGCCTCATCGTCATCGGAGCCCCCGATGAACCCGGAGTAGATCAAGGACGCCCCGTCCGGAGATACCTTGGTCAAATAGCCGTTATCGACGCCGCCGTTGGCCGTCAGGTCGGGGCCGACGACGACGGGGAACGTAGGTTCGGTGGATTCGGTGAACCCCGTAACGTAGGCGTTTCCGGCCGCGTCGACGGCGATGCCGTCCCCTTCATCGAAATCATTTCCCCCGATGAACCCGGCGTAGACGAGAGAAGTCCCGTCTGCCGAGACCTTCGCCACGAAGGCGTCATTAAAGCCTCCGTTGAACGTCAGGTCGGGGCCGATCGTGACGGGGAAGTTCGTCGTTTCCGTGGAGCTGGTATTGCCGGTTACATATTGGTTCCCGGATGCGTCGATGGCATTGTCGAAGGCGAAGTCCGAATTGGATCCTCCGATGAATCCGGCGTAGACGAGCGAGGCCCCGTCCGGGGCGACCTTGGCAACGAAGGCCTCGTTCATGCCGTTCGCCGTCAGGTCGGGGCCGACGACGACGGGAAACGTCGCTTCCGTGGAGCCGGTTTCTCCCGCCACGTACGCATTTCCGGACGCGTCGACGGCGATCCCGTAGGCCTGGTCGTTCCCGGACCCTCCGATATATCCGGAATAGACAAGGGAAGCCCCGTCCGGGGCGATCTTCATCACGAAGGCGTCGAATCCGCCGTTCGCCGTCAGGTCGGGGCCGACCGTCACGGGAAAGCTTGTCTGGAAGGATCCGGTCCCGCCCGCGACGTAGGCGTTTCCGGAAGTGTCGACGGCGATGTCATGCGCGATCTCGCTAGAAGCCCCTGCGATGAACCCGGCATAAATGAGAGACGTCCCATCCGCAGCAACCTTTGCCACAAAGGCGTCTCCGTTTCCGTTGCCTCCCGACGTGAGGTCCGGGCCGACGAGGACGGGGAAGCTCGCCTCCGTGGAGCCGGTTCTCCCCACCACGTAGACGTTTCCGGAGCCGTCGACGGCGACGCCCTCTCCGCGGTCGGCGCCGGACCCTCCGATGAAGCCGGAAAAAATCAAGACCTCCGGATCGATAATCAACGGCCTTGTCCGGTCATAGGCGCCAACCTCAAATCCTACGATGGATTCTTCGGAACCCCGCTCCAACCGAAAATTCGCGGCGACCTCCTCCTTCTTGCCCTCCCTTTCCTGATAGACGCGCAAAGCGCCGTCTTCGAACCCGCCGGCTGGGGTCTCGATCTCCAACTGGCCTCGTTCGTTTAAGGTGACCTTGCCCCCTCGGTAGGCCAGGCGGATCCGCCGAGGATCCGCCCCCGGTCGAACGATAAACCGGTATTCCACCCGGTCTTGATGGCCGGTGTAGAGGAGGTCGATCCCCTTCCATAAATCGGGATATTTGAGGGAGGCGTAGGTCTTCAGCCCCGTTTTCCAATCGGAGCGCGGTCCTTTGAAGTAACTGAAGATCGCCGGGGTCGAATCTTGTCCGATCGGCATCGCCTTCGCGTCGGCCCCGACGAAATCGACCCTCACGTTCCAACGAAAGCTCTGGCCTTCGTTTCCTGCCGAAGGTTCCGAGAAGCTTGCGAGGAGGTCGAGGTCTTGGCGCGGGCTTTCCCAGAGGGAAAAAGTCATGCCTTGGGAGCCAAAATAGAGGGACTTGTCCTTGCCGCGGGTGTAGTAGCCGACTCCCGGGTCCACCTGACCTCGATTTTCAATGAACAAGACGGGAACTTGAAGCCCCGAAGCCCCCCAAAGGGCCGTTGGGGAAGATAGAAAAGCGACGAGGAGAAAAACCGATTTTCTCATAACGACCCTCCTTGCCATTGGCTGATCGCAACCATTGTTGAATGAAGCCTAATCTAGTGCATTGCGGGTTTGAAGCAAACAAATCATTCGCCGCCATCTCTTATAAAATCGAAGCCGCCGAGCGCGATATCCTTAATGGGCGGGTTCGAGCAGCTCGATCGGATTGCCGTCGGGATCTTCGATTTGAATCTGCTTGCCGCCCGGTTCCTGGCTGCGGCCGTCGGGCATGGGTTGAGAACCGGAAGCGCCCGGCCCGCTCAGCATCAGCTTGAAATCGCCGATAGAGACTCCCTAGGTCCGGAGCTCGGCCGGATTGCAAATTACATTACCACTTACCTTAGGAGGGGTTTGACGCGTAATATACGCGATAGAGAGAAACTCATGACCCACCTGCCGCACCATTCGCATGCCTACAAATGTCGCTGCGGCAATCCCATCTTCTTTCACAACACGTTATGCCTCGCCTGCAAGTCCCAGTTGGGCTTCCTGCCCGACGAAGAGCGAGTCTCCGCGCTCGACGCAAGTCCGACGCCCGGCATTTGGAGCGTGGAGGGCCGCCGCGAACTCGCGAAGTTCTGTGCGAACCGCGATTCTCCGGCCGCCGGCAATTGGATGATATTCGCGCATAACCCCAAGGCCTACTGCATCGCCTGCCGACTCAATCGCATGATCCCTAACCTGCTGGACGCGGACAACGTGCGTTATTGGAGGAAGGTCGAGGAAGCCAAGCGCCGGCTCGTCGCGCAACTGATCGCCCTCGGCCTGCCTGTCGCCTCCAAGTTGGAAGAGGATCCTGAGCGCGGACTCATGTTCGACTTCCTGCGCTCGCCGCCTCAAGGACCGCGCGTGATGATTGGTCACGAAAATGGCCTCATCACGATCGATGTCGAAGAGGCCGATGACGCCAAGCGCGAGCAGATCAAGTACGACCTGCACGAGCCTTACCGCACGATGCTCGGGCACTTCCGCCACGAGGTCGGCCACTACTACTGGGACCGAATCGTCCGGGACACCAAGTGGCTGGAACCGTTCCGCCGGCTCTTCGGCGATGAGCGCGCCAGCTATCACGAGGCGCTCAAACGCAACTATGAACAAGGCCCGCCGGCCGATTGGGCTAACTCCTTCATCAGTTCGTATGCGACGATGCACCCCTGGGAGGACTGGGCCGAGACCTGGGCCCACTATCTGCACGCGGTCGACAGCCTGGGTACCGCCTTGGGCTTCGGCCTCGAAACCGAAGACTCCGGTGGCATCCGGCCCCTCACGCGCGAAGCGCTTTATGCGCCCGACGATCCCGGTGCCGAGCGTTTTTTGTCGCTGCTCAACGGCTGGATCAAGATGGTGATGGTCTTGAACGAGATGGCGCACAGCATGGGCCAGCCGGACTTTTATCCGTTCGTGATGAGCACGCCGGTCGTGGCCAAGTTGCAGTTCGTTCAGATGGTCGTCGTCGACGCGCGCACGCCTCCGGATTTGTGAAGCTCGCTCGTTATGGCTTTACTTGGCCCGGTCGGGGGATCAAAATGCTGGGATGCGTCGTTTCCGTTTGGGAATGATTCTGCTCGGCATCGCGGGGTCCGGGTGTGCGTCGCCCGCGAATCCACCGACGCCCCCGGCGGAAATCCCTTCCCTCGTCGTCTTCCCGCCATCGGTCACGATCGACGTCGGCGCCATCACCTCCGCGTCGTCCGAACCCCCCGCATTGGTCGGCGCCGGCGGCGAGTTCTCGGTCGCCATCTCCATCGGCGGAGACGCGGCCCGCACGATCCAGGAGGACGTCCTGGAGGGCCTTTTGTCCCCGTTCAGCCTCTTCGAGATCCCCGTGGACCCGGCCGTCACGACCTTCAGCGGAACGATCACCGGGGACGGACCGGACGTGCTTCCCGAGTCCTTTAAGTTCGACTTCGCGGACTTCGACTTCGACGGCGACGGCTCGAAGGAAGGCTGCACCGGCTGTACCTGCCCGACCGGCTGCGCGCCCGCCGCGACTCAATGCCCCTCCCAGGCTCCGGCCGCGGACGTCAAGCGCGTCTGTTTCCGCATTTGGATCCAGCGCGATCCGGGCTTTCCGTTCGAGCGGGTGATGGCGGGCTTCTTCGATCTTCTGCCGATCCCCGACGATCCCGCGACGCCGGCCGACGAGGAGAACCCGGGCAAGGGCCGTTTCCGCACGGGCGTCGACCGCGGCGGTGAGCGTTTCCTGGTCGGCGTCGATTACGACCACCGCAATCTCGACCGGCCGGGAGACAAAAAGACCGACGCGTTCCTCCTGACCGAGGTGACGGACGAAGACGGCAACGCCTTCACGACGACCAGCCACGACCTCATCACGGAGATCGACGCGGCGAAAACGGTTCAAATCAACTTCGACGCGTCGCAAAGCTCCGATAAGCCGTCGGAGAACGCGGTCCAGCTCTACTCGGGCCGCTTCCGCGACGACGCCGATTTCTGGAGCGGATCCGTCGTCGACACGAGCTCCGAAGCCCCGCTCAACCTCCCGACGACCTGCGCCCGCCTCTCGACGGGGAACGGGGCCCCTACGGCGGACTGCGACGACCTCGGCATCGACGCCTCGGACCTGGACGTGACGAAGGGCCAAGCCATCCGCAAGGTCGAAGAGGCGGACGTGGTCTTTCCCGCGGACTTCCCGGCGCTGCCGGCCTTCTGACCCGTCTCTTCCCCGCCGATCAGGCGATCCGGGAGTTTTTCGCCTTTCGCCCAAAATGGCGGGACGTAAAATAAGTGTAAAAACTTCAGCCCGTCTTTTTGCACAACCTTAGTCGACTCTCGACTCAAGTCCGCCGATGATACATTTCATGAAGACGGCGGCTCGAAGCCTTGTATGGATTTCCTTGTGGGTCGGATCGCTCGCCATCACGCTCTCGAGCCTCGTGTATTTCGATTTCGACGAGCGCGCCGCCTTCATCATCGAAAAACTTCCCCTGCCCCATGAAGGTCTGTACGTGCTGTTCCTCCGGCTCCACGTCATCGCCGCGGCTTTGTCCTTGCCCGGTTGTTTGATCCTGTCGTCGAAAGCTGTCCTCAAGCGCTTCCCCCGATTTCACCGCTGGTGCGGACGCGCGACGGGCGGCGTCGTGATCCTCTTATTGGCGCCCACGGGGTTCTACCTCTCCTTTTTTGCGCGGGGCGGCTGGCCCGCGACCTTAGGCTTTTTGCTGTCGGGAGGGATCGTCTTACTGGCGATGATTCAAGCGATCCGCGACGCGCGGATGAAACGCTATGCGAGCCATCGCCGATTCGCCTTCCATGTCTTAGGACAACTCAGCGTGGCCGTGACGTCGCGGGCCCTCCTGTTCGTGCTGGAATCTGCCAATCTGAACCTGGATGTCGCCTACCTCGTCAGCCTCTGGGTTCCGGTTTTGGGAACGTTCGCCCTCGTTGAAGTCCTGGCTTCGCCCGCCCGATTTCGATTTTCCCTCGGAGGATCTATGAACAAATGGCCCGTCCCGCTCGTCGGTTCCGTCGTCGCAGCCCTGATCGTCCTGAAAGCGCTTCATCCCCCCTCGGCGCAGGCCGCCGGCACTCCGGCGACCGCCGCCCAGTCGGTCGTTCAGACGAAGCTTTTGGAACCCCTTCAAAAGAAAGAGGCGAACCGCTCCCGTTTTTCCAGGGCGGCCCAGCCGCCTCAGGCCCGCCGTCTTCGGATCCTCGACGACGCGCCCCAAATCGACGGCGCGGGCCGCTCCTTCCTTGCATTTGCCGTCGATGAGAGCCGGTCCTTCGGCGTGGGGGAGGATCAGGACGTCGCGGAGGCCGACTGGTTCAAGAACGCCATCACGGGCTGCGTTTACCCGGAAACTGGAAATGTTTTGGTAAAACTCGGAGAGGTTTATTATGCCTCTTCGGTCTTGCTGGGGCGTTCCGCCCCGACGGCCCCGGCCGATGTCTGCCGGCCCCGGTGATCAAAAAGGGAGGAAACATGATCAAAAAAACTCTTTTCAACGCCCTCCTCGCGACGGCCGTCCTCTGGTCGGTCTCCGCCTCGGCGAAGATGGCGCCGCCCTCTCCTCCCGTGGAGAATCCTCATCCTCCCGCGACGGTCGAAGACAAGAAACGGGCCGCCTTCGCCGATCAGGTCATCGAGATCCTCCTGAAAAAGGACCTGCCGGCGTCGCTAAAACCGTCGCAAACGGGTCAGCCGCCGAACGATTTCACCGGCAAAAACCTGGGCTGCCTCCAAGACGCGGCTTGTTACGGCAAGGACGCCGCGTTCGTGAACGAGCTTCTCTTTTTCCGAGACACGTACGGCAAGGCCGTCGAAACCAAGCATACGCACGTCATTCCGTGGTCATTCGACAAGTTCCGCGGAGGCGCGGCCGCCGAGGCGCCGCCTCCGTCCGCGGACATGGGGATGTCCGAGCTCATGCGCGGTCCTCGGATCAAGGCGGACGAATACATGATGCACGTCTATATTCGCTTCGACAAAGCGGGCGCATGGCATCATCTGGACGTGATCGTCAACGAGGACAAGGCCGGAAACCTCTTCCTCCGCCATTTCTTCGTCATGCCGATGCAATCGGAGATGCCTCCGGGAGTGGTGTGTTAGCGGGGACGCGAAAAGTGAAGTCCCGGCTCGAGAAATAAGATAAGCTCCCCCCATGATCAAAAAACCATTCCCCCTTTTCGCGTCGCATCCTTGGCACGGCGTCCCCCCCGAGACGGAGACGCGGGGGATTTTCAACGCGTACATCGAGATCGTCCCGACTGACACCGTCAAATACGAGCTGGACAAGGCGAGCGGCCACCTGCGCCTCGACCGTCCCCAGCGATTTTCGAGCCTCTGCCCAACCCTGTACGGCTTCATCCCGCAGACCTATTGCGGACCGCGGGTGGCGGAGCGATGCGAGGCAAGATCCGGAACCCCGAAGATGGAGGGAGACGGAGACCCGTTGGACATCTGCGTGCTGACGGAGAAGACGGTGGCGCACGGGGGGATTTTCATTCGCGCCCGGCCGATCGGGGGCTTGCGGATGATCGACGGAAACCAGGCCGACGACAAAATCATCGCCGTTCTCGACGCCGACGTCGTCTACGGCAATTTCAAAGACTTATCCGACGTCCCGCCGGGCCTCATCGAGAGGCTGCGGCACTATTTCCTGAGCTATAAACAACTTCCCGGCCATCCGTCCCAGCAGGTCCGCATCGCGGAGGTTTACGACCGTTCCGAGGCCATTGAGACCATCGTGCGGAGCGTGGACGATTACCGGTCTTTAAAATGACCGCTCACGGGTGCACCTAGACCGAAGGGCTGATCTTTTTGACATATTGCCGCTGAAATCCCCTGAGGCTGATGGGCCACCACTCCTTGATGTGGCCCCACGCTTCCCGCAGAGATTTCGAGCGGTACCGTTCGTAGCCGAGCTCCTTCATTTTCTCGTCGGGAATCACCAGGGTCGCGGTTCTCTCGTATTCGCCGCCCAGTCGGGCGGTCAACCGGTCGAAGGATTTTTGGAAAATGAAGATCGCGTTCCTGCGGATCGTTTCGTCCATATCCGGGACCAGGCGGCGAGGAAGAATGACGAGATTCATCAGATAATTTTCCTTTTTCCGGAAGTCGTAGACGAAGTGCCCGCCGCTGATCAGCCGCTTTTCGTCCTTGAGGAGGCTGGTTCCAAGGAAATCCGTCACCAGGGCTTCGTAATAAATCTTCGGCCGGAGGAGGGAGCGCCAATTCATGTATTTTCGGGGATCGTAGAGGTTGTGATTGAACTCGTAGTGCACCCTCCCGCGGTCGTCCATGAAGCCGGAGCTGACCATGGTTTCGGTCAAGGGCTGGACGGTCCAAGGCATGAACGTGCGGAACAGGTCTTCGCTTTCCACGATATAGGCGTCGGGAAGGCCCAAGTGCGTTCTTTTGACGATTCTCGGAAGAATCATGCCGTCCGGCAAAATCATTTTCTGTTTTTCCTATTCTCCATATATAACCGGACCCATGAAACATTTGATTCGTTTTCTCGTCTTGATTCAAGCGGTATGTCTCTTCTCCGCGGGCGTGAACGCGGAAACGGCGGGCAAATCGATCGTCGTCCTCGGCGCTCCTCTTGTCTTGAAGAACGAGAAAAGCACGGCCGGCCAATATCTCGCGGAATACATCCCCGAGAACGAGACCTTCGACAACTTCACGAAGATGTTCGCGGTGTGGGGGCGCCTGGACGGATCGGACGCCCAAGCTCAGATGAAGGCGAAGATCCAATTCGTGGCTTCCCGGAAAGGGACCGATCCCCTGGCCAACTACGGCGCGTTTCAATCCGACGACAAGAAGACTTTCGGGTTGGACTTCCTCATCTCCGAGGGAGGGGTGATGGAGCACAACGTCTGGTCCTTCCAGAACGTCAAAGGCGGCGTGCTGGCCTACCAATACGTCCGCCGGCGCTACGAAGGGAAATCGGCGCAATCCGGAGAAAATTTCATCAAGGAGATCCCGTCGATCCGGGATCAAGCGTTGACGTTCTTCAAAACGGCCTCTTTGCCCAGACCGCAGGGCTACTGAGGACTAGCCGAGGAGTTTGGAGGCCTTTCGCAGATTGGAGCTGGCGTTTTCGATGCGCGTCCGCATCGCGGGGTCCACGCTCTGGCCCTCGATGGTGCTGTGAAAGCGGGCCAGCAGCATCGTCAGCCCGATCGGCTCCAGATAGGCAGTGCGCAGAAACCAAGCCGCCAGCGCCCCGACGGGAATTCCGATAAGAAGGGAGGCGAAGCCTCCGGCAAAGACGCCGACGGTTTTGGCGCCGTCGACGGGAATCCCGTGGGTCAAAGAGCCCGACGTCTTATAGGCCAATGCGAAAACCGCGGCGCAGGCCGCCGCCGTGAACAGGAAGCCGAAGAGGCCGCCCAAAAACTGCTCGGTCAGGTAGGATCGCACGGCCGCGCCGATCAAGGGTTTTGGGTTCTGAGCCACGAGGGCGACGGCGTCTTTCGAGGACTCCTTAATGTCCTTATCCTGCCGCGCGACGGCGTAAGAGAGGGCGATGTCGGCGATGCGCGGCGCGATACGGTTGACGACCCAGACGAGGGCCGAACGCAGGCTGTTTAAGTCGATGGGCAGGATATGATCGAATTTGTCGAAGGCACGGAAAAACGAGCGCGAGAGGCGCTGGACGTTGTTGTGGGCGTCGACGACGGGGTCCAAACTTCCGAATCTCTCCGAAAGACGGGTGGTGGCCTGGGCGACCGTCCCCTCCTCCGGCATGGGGGTTTTGCGGATCAAAACTTCGGTGGCGATGTAGGCGAAGGCCGCCCGCATCCGGAAAAATTTCCGGTCCACGTAAGGCATCACTCCGAAGGCGAGCCCCAGACACATCAGGAGGAAGACGATACCCCCCGCGGTCTTGTTGACGTATATCGCGAGCAGGACCGTCAGGCCGATGCCCACCGCCAACGCCCCGGCGATCAAGCCCGTGAGACCCAAGACGGCCATCAGTCTTTCCTTGGAATAACTCCCCATCTTCCGAACCGTGGATGAGGACGAGAAAAAGCCCATGAGACCTCCTTCGAGAGCGCTCCTATACGCACAAGATCGGGCGGTTAGAAAAGGTCCGCGAACGGGCGGGAAAACTTATTGCGGAAAGGATATTCTCGGACTTCCTACTTTCCGATCCTAATCCACCGGCCGCGGCACTTTGGGACGGCCGAGGGGACACTCCAGAGCGGAGCGATCCCATCCGGCGTTGTCGGCGACGGCGCGATACGTGGATTCCAGAAAGCGCAGGAGCGTCGCTTCCGGATCGGCCGCAGTCCGGACGGCGTCGTAGGGCAGGAAGAACTGGGAGAAGTTCGTGTCGTAAACGGTCTCTTTCGGCTCGACGTGAAATTCGGAAAACCCCTTCGGCTCGGGATAGGCGTAGGAATAGAACGCCGGATAGCCCAACCCCCCGTTCCCCGGCCAGAAGCCCGCGCTTGAGACCTCGTGCGAGTACGCCTCCCGGTTTACGGTATCGGGAAGTCCCGGCCGGCTGCCGGTCAGCAACGGGGCCTTGCGCCCTGAAAAACGCGTGACCGCCAGATCGAAGCTCCCCCAAAAGAAATGCACGGGAGACACCTTTCCCAAAAAGGCGGAGCGGAACTCGCTCAAGACCCGGTGGGAGGAATGGAGGGCCCGGAAAAACTTTTGCGCCGCTTCGGCGTCGTAGGAGCGGTGGGTCTCGTCCCGGTCGAAGAGGATCGCGTCCGGCAGCTCGTTGGGCATGCGGTCGATTTTAGCTTCGATGCCCATTCCCTCCAAAGCCTGCACGACCTCCGCGTAAAAGCCGGCGACCGTCTGCGGCCGGAGCGGCAGGCGGGCGACGGCCCCGTCGCTCTTGGCGATGACGAGCGCGTGCGCCAGGAAATCGAAGTCGATCTGAAAGGATTCGCGACCGAAAGGGATCGGGGAGGTCGTGAGGCCGCGCGGCGTCGGGTAGAGCACGACGTGCCACGAATGGTTCACCCACGGGGTGAAGGCCAGACGGATCTTTCCCACGATCTGGGTCCAAAGGTGCAGGGTGGAGCAAGTGTCCTCCCACGCCGTGAGGGGAATGTCCGGCCAAGGGTCGAGGGCCATGGCGGCCTCCTTGTCGACACAGCGTATACGGATTGGCCCCTTCATTCAAAGGGATTGATCGTCCGCGTTCCGTTCCGGGGTTCCGGGTTTTCCGCCCCCTCCGCCGTGAAGAAAGGGTTCACGGCCGCCCTTTCCTCCAACCGGTCCAAGGCGTCGGTCGGCAACCGGTGCTTTTCGCAGAAGGCGCGGGCGCGTCCCGAAAAGAAACGGTATCGGGCCTGATCCGACGCCTCGAGCCCGCGTTTGGCTTCGTCCATCAGGCGGCCGGCCTGGCGCACCGTTTTGGGATGGCGCTCGGCGCGCTCGAGGGACCGGGTGACGGCCCGCGTGCGGATCTCCGAGACGAAGGAATCCGGCAGCGCCGACCCCAGGGAAGCCGCCTTCTCGCTCAAATAGCGGAGGGCGTTCTCCACCGTCGTCAGGCTCTCGAACCGGTCCTCCGCGACGGCCGCGCGCACCCGGTTCATCTCCGCGGTCAGCTCGAGGACGGCCTCCCGCTGGCTGGTGTTCAGCGAAGCGTAGTCCAAGTCCGGCAGTTTGTAGCTTCGGACGGCGTTCATGTTCTGGCTCATACTTCCCCCTTGTTTGACGTTGAATCGACGATGCTTCCGTTTGGGTTATCGGCGGGGGAACCGGTTTCGGTGCTTAAGGCGCGGGATCTTGATTCAGAAAAGTGTCTTGTATTGTGGACACTCCTACGGCGGGCGCATTCGATGCGAAGCTGGCGGATCGGGAGTACCTGATGGGCAAGACCTTCACGCCGGCGGACGCCTATGCGTTCGTGGTCCTGGGATGGACGAAGAGGACGCCTTCCGCGGTTCCGAATCGTTCGCCGCCGCGCAGAGGCCCTCGCACAGGGCGCGATACAATTGATCGGAGACCAGGTCGTAATCCGGCCCGCCGTCGCCCGTGTCGTTCCACGAACCCATGCCGCCGAAGACCCAGCCTTGACGGCAGGCGTCCAGCAGCGACCGAGCCTCCGGGCCGAGGGTTTCCGGCGGAGACCAATCGTCTTCGAGCGCCCGCGTCCCTTGCGGTTCCAAGGCCAGGAGGGCGCGCGTGAAAATTCCGGTGAAAGAGTTGGGTCCGCTCCGCATCGAAAAATTCCGGATGTCTTGCAAGGCGGCGCGCAAATCACGGACGGCTTGATCGAGAGGCTTCGAAGCCGGAATTTTCTCCGTCTCCCCCACCCGCCCGTAAGTCACCCGCCAGACGTTGGGCCGGGAGGCCGGAGGCGCCGCATCCCATCGCGCGTACCAGACGCCGGCACGGCCGTCTTTCTGAAGCGTGAGGAGGTTCCACTCCCCTCCCCCGCCGAGGAAGGCCGTCGAGACGCGGTCGGGCAGCTTGGGGTCTTTGGCTTGCGCGTAGGACACGCGGGCGCCCGTAACCCCCGAGTCTTTCAGCCGTTCGAACCATCCGTCGGGATCGCTGGCGACTTCCGTTTCGGCCCCCGACGGGGAGACGCGCACGAAGCCGATGCGGTCGCAGAACCGGGCCGTGGAATTGCGGGGAAAGAACGGGCGGCCGGAAAGTCCGCGCAAGGCGGCGTTGGCGTGACAGGCCAGGGCGAAGGCCTGGGCGACCGAGCCGTTCACCGCGCCACCCAAAGCGCGGCGAGCGCGGCCGCCGCGGGAAGCGCCTGGACCAAAAGGATGGAGAGATGCGCCGTCAACCCGCCGAAAAGGCCGGCCGCGACGACGCATAAGAGAAAAAAGGCCTTAATCGAGAACGCCTGTGCGGGATCGGCGGCGATCAGTCCCCAGACCAAACCCGCCGCCAAGAAGCCGTTGTAGAGGCCCTGGTTCTTGGCCAGAACGGCGGAGGCCTTGGCCTCCTCCGGAGACATTTTGAAGACCTTAAGCCCGGCGGGCTTGGTCCAGAGGAACATCTCCAGGACCAGAAAAAACAAATGCTGGAGGGCGACGGCCCCGGTCAGGATGTCGGCGACGAGGTTCAACCCGGACAGTTAATTCGAAAAATTCCGCCGCGTCCAGGGCGTTAAGGGTTCGGGCAGCAGCGGAACTCGAGGGCGAGCTCGATCAGATCCGGGCCGTCGACCACTTCGGAGGAGGTGGATTGCTCGCCGTCGCCTCCGTAGTTGGTCGTCGTCTCCACCGTGTCGCCGGGCGCCGAGACGGCGCAGACCAAGGCGCCGAGCTGGCACGGATCGATGCCACGGTCCATCGTGAGGCGTTCGCCGTAACAGACGTCGTCCAAAAACGGCGTGCGGTAGGAAAGCGCGGAGGAGCCCGGGTACCGGAAGCGAGGGCTGCACGAGCCTCCGATGAAGTAGCCCGCCGGGCAGCTGGTTTGGGCGGCGACGATGACGGCGTAAGGCCTCTCCTCACGCTCCAGCGTATAGATCGCTTCCCCGTACTGGCAACCGTCGGGGGCCGGGACCAGATCGGTGGTGGCGATGGTGTTGAGAGCCGCAGGGCCCGAAGGCGCGACCGGGTTGATCGTCTCCGAATCGCCGAGGCAACCGCTCGATCCGAGGGTGGCGGCGAGGGCCAGCGCGGGCGCGGTGCGTTGCGCCATGCCGCCGATGACGGACTGCAGGCCGAGGGGAAGGGACAGGTTGTTCAGAAACATAAGGTTCTCCTTGCGTGAATTGAGACGCGCAAGATCTAGAACGGGCGCCCGGCGGAATGCGTCCGTTTCCGGTGAAAACTCGGAAACATTTGCGAGGCGGAGCGGAGATTAGGACTTATCGGGAAGGAGCTTCATCAGGAGGAAGAGCCAATACCACACGGTGAAATTGATCTTGTTTCCGAGAGATAGGATGGATTACGTTTGGGGCACAAGGAGGAGTTATGAAAACAAGAATCGCAATTTTTGGGTCGCTCCTGCTGGCCTTCTTGGCGGTGACGGGAATGACGCTCCCCATCTCGGAAGGTCCGGGCTGCGATTGCAGCGCCCACGGCCGCACGCAAGTCCCCGCCCCTCGGTAGTTTTTCCGATGGCTTATAAAAAACGACCCCTGCACCCGCACGGTACAGGGGTCGTTTTTGCATTCACCGCATGAAAACCTGGCAAAAATACGCCCTTTGGGCCTTAGGCACGTTCGCCTTCGCCGTCAGCGCCGCCAACCTTTTCTTCATGCTCAAGGACCGCCGGCCCGCCGAAGAGGCCGCAGCGAAGCCCAAGACGCCCCCGCCGCCGAAGACGGCTCAATGGCAACGCTACGATTTCGCCGCCGCCGGCTTTTCCGCCCTCTTCCCAGCGCCCCCGGAAATGAAGACGGAGGCCCCGGAAACCATGGGCGATCCGGACGAGACCACCGACGCCTTGAAGTTCCGGATGCGGGCCGTCATCGAGGGCGCCGAATACCGCATCATCGCGAGCGAGATTCCGAAGGGAATGGCCGTCAACCTCGACGACATGCGCGCCCTGATCAATCCCGGGCGGGGCATGGAGATGATCGACCGTAAGACCCTCGGCAAGGGAAGCTCGAAGGCCTACGACATGACGTTCCAATCGGTCGAAGGGACATACTTGAGGGTGAGGGCCTTTCTGCTGGGCGGCAAATTCTTCCAGGCCGTCGTTACCGCATCGAAGGAGCGCCTGGCGGCCCCGGAGACCGAGGACTTCCTGGGCTCGGTGGCGTTGATCCCCTAGCCGGTTACGGTTGCGTCGCCGCCAGGGCGCAGGCCTTGCCGCCGTCCACCAGCTTCCGGGCGGCCTCGTTGGTCTTGACCGCGCCCAGCGGGCAAAACGCGTCGCCGTTGACCCGCGTGACGAACAGGACCGTTTGTTTCTCCGGCCAGCTCTGGTCGCCGACGCGGAAGATCACGCCGGAGAGCGTCTTTTTGCCGGCGCCCGTTTCGTAGCGCCATTCGAGCTTGTCGCCGGCGACGTAGGGCAGCTGGAACTGCAGGGGCGGCTCCGGCTTCACGGCGTCCGCCGTCAACAAAATGTCCTTCCCCTTCGCTTTCAGGATCACCGACGACGCGCCCTCGTCGTCCGTGACGGAAACCCCGTAGCCGTCGTGGGAGGGACATTGCGCGATATCGTAGCCGACGCCGGACTTCACGATCTTGCAATCCTTGGCGGCGATGCTCGAATATTCCGAAACGAAGGTTCCGGCGAAGGCCGGGGAGCCCAAGACGAGGACGGACGCGAAACCGAAAAAGCTCAAAATCGTTTTGTTCATGCGCCGGTATTATCACATTTGGACAGCGCTTCAAAAATGATTTAAGGAAGTCCGCTTTCCGGAGGTTTTCGAAAATGATGCCCCAAGTCCTGCGCGTCGTCGGCGGTTTGCGTCTCGTCTTAGCCCTGGTGGGACTAAGCCTCATGCTCAAGAGCGTCGCCGGGGACGGCGTTCCCGTGCCGTTTCCGACCGCCGTCACCCAGGTCGTGCTGATCGTCACCACCGTCGTCGGCGGCATCGGCTGGCTGCTGTTGCGCGATTGGGGGCGGAAAGTCCTGCTTGTCTCCAGCCTCTTCACCGTCTTCCAGGCGGTCAGCGTCGTCTTCATGAACCTGCTGCCGTCCGGCGCCATCCTCTGGCCTCTCCTGTTGGGCGTCTTGGTCGCCTTGGTCACGCTGGTCCTCATCTTCCTGCCGGCGGCCCGCTGCGAGAAGCCGTCCTGGAACGCGGAGACCAATGCAAACGTCTTCCGGGCCGTCGGCGTCCTTCAAATCCTGGCGGCCGCCGCGCTGGCCGTCCTCCTGGTCTCGATTTCCGCGAGCGCCGAGGGCATGGCCCTGGCCCTCCTTACCGCTCCGACCGCCGTGGTCGCCTTGCTGGGCGGGCTGGGCATGTTCTTCCTCAAAAACGCCGGACGGCGGACCTTGATCGTCCTGTGGACGGCGCACGCGGTCTTTTCCGGACTCGGCCCCGTCTTCAGCTCCCTGCCGAGCGGCGATCTTTGGCAGATTCTTCTCACCGGAGCCCTCACCCGGGCCGTCGGATCCGTCCTGCCGGCGCTCTCCGTCTCCAATTTCGTTTATCTGGGGACTTCCCTGCTCCTGGTGTTGGCGTGGTTGCCGACCCCGGAGGAGAAGAAGAATTAACGAGCGACGACGAAGCCCTTTTTGACCAAGCCGACCAAGCCGGTCAGCGCCTGCAGGTCGGTGCCCGGAAAGAGATCCAGGAAGTTTTCCAGCGGGCCCGGGTGTCTCAAGACGCTCTGCATCACATCGAGCTCCTCGGGCGACAGGTCGCGGAGGCGGCGGTCGCCGCTTAAGTCCGCCGCGATCTTCGAGCCGGGCTTCAAGCCGCCCAAATCCAGCCGGTTGATCTCGTCCATCTCGCACATGCCGTTCATGAGGATCGAATCGATCGAGTCGTTCAATTCGCGCTCCGCCGGCACGGCGTCTTTCACCGGCGGGAGGAGGTCGAAGGCGCCTTCGGTCCATCGCAGGAGGCGGAAGATCGCCTTTCTCGGATGGCTGTCGGGGCTTCCTTCGATGGCGCAGAAATAAACGCGGCCGTCACGGAGATGCACGCGGCCCGTTCCCTGGACGGATTGAATCTCGAGGACGCCGCTCTTCCGGGTTCCGGACAAAAGCTGCAGCAGATCCGGCAGAGGAACGTCTTCGATCTGGCCGGTCATGCGCCTTTGCGAATCCGGCCTCGGAGAAGCGGGCGGCGCCGTGGTGCGCCCGGACTCTTCTTTGTGACCCGGCGCGGGATCGATCTTCCTCTCGAGCTTGAGAATAGTCGACCCGATCAGGAGGCGGTCGTCTTCCTTCAGTTCGGTTTTTTGTCCGATGCGTTTGCCGTTGATGCACGTCCCGCCGGCGGAGCCCAAATCCTCCACGAAGACGCGTCCGTTCAAGATGGAAAGACGCGCATGCCTGCGGGAGGTGTTGTCCTTGGGTAGCACCAGGTCCAGTCCTTCCAGATGGCCGATGAGAAATTCCCCCGACGCGGGCAACGGCACCTGGCGTTCCTTGCTTTGGCCTTCCAGAAAGCGAAGTACGAAGGCCGGATTCGAGGCTCCGCCCGTTCCCGAAATGCTTCTCACGCCGCTGCCGTCGGAAGCGGCCGCCAAACGGACGGAGGACGAACCCGTGATCGTCCGCAAGCCGCCCGAACCGGCTTCCGCGTAAGCGCTGGCGGAAGAAGGAGGCGAGTTTAAGGCCGCGATCTGGACCGAGTTTCCATAGGCTCCCGGATCGGTCGGCAGGCCCAAGGGCCCGAAACCGGAGATGCGGAAAAGCGGGGTAAAATTGGCGACTCCCATGTGGTTCTCCCTATTCGGGAAGGTCTTCGGAAACACTCGGTAAATGTTGCGATTTTAATTACTGATGCAATTACCGCGGGAAACTCGTTGATTTCGGACCCGGACAGGCGTTCAATCTTCCTTTCCATCAGGGGGATTTATGCAAAAAACGCCAGCCTACGCCGCCCGGAGCCCGAAAGAGCCCCTGGGCCCCTTCGAGATCCAACGCCGCGACCCCGGCCCGAACGACGTCCAGATCGACATCAAATATTGCGGCATTTGCCATTCCGACATCCATCAGGCACGGGACGAATGGGGCGGATCGACCTTCCCCATGGTGCCCGGCCACGAGATCTCGGGGGTGGTCTCGGCGGTGGGTGCGAACGTCACGCGGTTCAAGGCCGGCGACCACGCCGGCGTCGGCTGCCTGGTCGACTCCTGCCGCGAGTGCAAGGACTGCAAGGCCGGCCTCGAGCAATATTGCGTGAAACCCGTCTGGACCTACAACAGCGTGGAGAAGGACGGAAAGACGCCGACCCACGGCGGTTACTCCACACGCGTCGTTGTAAACGAAAATTATGTCTTAAAGATCCCCGGCAACCTGCCCCTGGACAAGGCCGCCCCCCTCCTCTGCGCCGGCATCACCCTCTATTCCCCCATCCGCCACTGGAAAACCGGCCCCGGCTCGCGCGTGGGCGTGATCGGCTTGGGCGGCTTGGGCCACATGGGCGTGAAGATCGCCAAGGCCCTGGGCGCGGACGTGACGGTCATCAGCCATTCCAAAGGCAAGGAGGAGGACGCCAAACGCCTGGGCGCCCAGCACTTCCTGCTTTCGTCGGACCCGAATAACTTGGATCGCAGCGCGGGCAAGTTCGACCTGCTGTTGAATACGGTCCCCGTCGAACTGGATTGGGAGCGCTACGTCAACCTCCTGGACCGCGACGGAACCCTCGTTCTTCTGGGCGTGCCCAACGCCAAGCCGACGTTGCCCCCCACCGCCCTCATCATGAGGAGAAGGAGCCTGGCGGGCTCCGTCATCGGTGGGCTAGCCGAAACCCAGGAGATGCTCGACTTCTGCGGCAAGCACGGCATCGCCTGCGACATCGAGACCATTCCGGTCCAAAAGGTGAACGAAGCCTATGAGCGGACCATCAAGGGGGACGTGCGCTACCGCTTCGTCATTGATATCGCGTCGCTGGGGAAATAAGCTCTCACCTCCAACCAACAGGAGAACGTCATGATCAATTGGATCTTCGGAGTTTCGCCGCTGTTTTTGCTGTGGACCGTCCTGGTCGGAGGCGTCCTGCTCCTCGTGTTTTGGGGGATCCGCTACATCCCCAACAACCGCGTGGGCATCATCGAAAAAAGGTTCAGTTTCAAAGGATCGATCAAATCCGGCTTCATCGCCCTTCACGGCGAGGCTGGCTACCAGCCTCACGTTCTCCGCGGCGGCCTGCACTACCTCCTTCCCTTCCAGTACAGCGTGACCCGCGTGCCTCTGGTCACCATCACGCAGGGAAAAATCGGCTATCTCTTCGCCCGCGACGGCCTCCCTCTCCTCCAGACGCAGGTCCTGGCCTCCAACGTCGAGGCCAACGACTTCCAGGACACCGTCGCCTTCCTGACGAAGGGCGGCCAGCGAGGTCCGCAACGCATGATCCTGCGCGAAGGCACCTATGCCATCAACCTGGCCCAGTTCGTCGTCATCACGGAGGAGACGGTCTACGGCATCTCGATGAGCGCGGAGGAAGGCGTCATCATCCGGCGCATGGCGGAGGTGATCGGACAACGCGGGGGCTTTTCGCCGGTCATCATCAAGGACGCGAGCGACATGATCGGCATCGTCACCGTCCACGACGGCCCGTCGCTCCCCCAGGAGGAGATCATCGCGCCGGTGGTGGGCGACGACCTTCGCGAACAGGACAAGTACCACAACAAGTTCCAGGATCCGGACCGCTTCCTCCGCGCCGGCGGCATGCGCGGGCGCCAGCTGCAGGTGCTGGTCGAGGGCACCTATTACGTCAACCGCCTCTTCGCGACGATCGAGATGATCCCCAAGACGGTGATCGACGTGGGCTACGTGGGCGTCGTCGTCTCCTACACCGGCGGCGTGGGCGACGACCTCTCGGGCAAGGACTACAAGCACGGCGAATTGGTGGCGAAGGGCTACCGCGGCGTGTGGAACGACCCCCTCCTCCCCGGCAAGTACGCGCTGAACACCTACGCGCGGAAGGTCATCATCGTGCCGACCACCAACATCATCCTCAAATGGATGCGGAACCAGACGGGCGGGCACAAGCTAGACGAGAACTTGGCCGAGGTGTCGCTGATCACGAAGGACGCCTTCGAGCCGTCGCTTCCCCTCTCCGTCGTCATCCACATCGACTACCGAATGGCCCCGCTGGTCATCCAGCGCTTCGGCGACGTTAAGCGCCTGGTCGAACAGACGCTCGACCCCATGGTCTCCGCCTACTTCAAGAACGTGGGCCAGACGCGCACGCTGATCCAGTTGATCCAAGAACGCAGCATGATCCAGCAGATCTCCAGCCAGGAGATGAAGGACAAGTTCGCCCATTACAACCTGGAGCTGGAGGAGGTGCTGATCGGCACGCCCGCCTCCTCCGAGGGCGACAGCAAGATCGAGAACATCTTGACCCAGCTCCGCTCCCGCCAGATCGCCGAGGAGCAGATCGAGACCTACGGGCGACAGGAAAAGGCCGCGATCAAGGAGCGGGAGCTGCGCGAGGCGGAAGCGCGCGCCCAGCAGCAGATGCGCATCACCGAGTCCGAGCTCTCCATCACCGTCCAGAGCAACCAGGGCAAGGCCGAGTTTCAGCGCTCCCTCCAGCAGGCCTCTCAGATCCGCGCGCTGGCCGAGGCCGAGGCCGACCGCGTCCGTTTCATGGGCGAAGGCGAGGCCAAGAAGGTGAAAGCCCTGGCCGAGGCCGAGGCGGAGAAGGCCGCGAAGGTCGGTATCGCCCAGGCCATGGCGATCGAGGAGCAGGTCGCTGCCTACGGCGGCCCTCAGTTCCAGCTGACCCAGCAGGTCATGCAGCGTTTCGCGGAAGCCATTCAAATCGCCGGCGTGGACGTCGTCCCGAAGATCGTCATCGGCGGCGCGCAGAACGGCAACGGAAACGGCAATGCCTCGAGCCTGGGAAGCAACGGAAGCATCTTGGAAGGCCTGCTTTCGATGCTCCTTTCGGACAAGGCCGGCATCAAGGTGAACCCCGCCCGCGCCGCGCGCAAACCCGAGGCCGAGGAGATCCGGAAAAACATCCTCGCGAAGGCCGCGCAACCGGCGACGACGCCTCCCAACACCAAGTAAAGCCGTCTTCCAACGGGGCCGAGGGTGTGTTACACGCCGCCCACACAAAAGGAGAATTTATGAAGAAAAGACTGCTGACCTTAACCGTCGCCTTAGCCCTCTCGCTGGGCACCGTCTTCGCCGTCGCGCATGCCGACGAGATGGAAGACATGATGATGAACAGCTACTGTCCGATGATGTCCCTCAAGCACTCCAAGGAGCTGGGGTTGTCCAAGAAGCAGGAAGCCAAACTGCAAAAAATCAAGGACGACATGTGGGCCCAGATGAAGCCGATCGCCATGAAGTCGAGCGGCGACACCGAGGCCGTTTTGAACGACAAGCAGAAGGCCAAGTATAAAGAGATCATGTCGTCGATGATGGGCCATTGCGGCTGCGGCAAGGACAAGGACGGCGGCGATTCCTGCGAGATGAAGAAGGACAATAAAGAGTAATTTCCGGCCTCAACCGGCATGGACGTCATCGAAAAATTAGGCCTGCTGCTCGGGCCCAGTTTCTTAAGCGGCATCAACGCCTATGCCACCATCGGGTTTCTGGGCCTTTTCGGCAGGGTCGGTTGGTTGACCCTGCCGAAGGGCCTGGACGTCCTCTCCCATCCCCTCGTTTTCGGAATCGCCCTGGGGCTTTTCCTCATCGAATTCGTCGCCGACAAGATCCCCGCCTTCGATTCGTTCTGGCATTCCCTCCAGACCTTCGTGCGCATCCCTTGCGGCGCCCTGCTCGCCTACGCGGTCGCCGGCCCGGTCGCCCCGCATTTGAAGGTCGCCGCCTTCCTCCTCGGCGGGACGCTGGCCGCCTCGTCGCATGGCACCAAGGCGGGTCTCCGCGCCATCGCCAACCTAAGCCCGGAGCCGGTCTCCAACTGGCTGCTCTCCTTCGGCGAGGACGCCTTTTTATTCGTGTGTATCTGGCTGATCTTCTATCTGCCGCTGATCATGCTGGGGATCTTGGTCGTCTTCATCGTCTTGGCCGTCTGGCTCTTTCCGAAAATGTTTCGGGCCTTCAAGGCTGCGCTGAACAAGGGGGCCAGACTGTTCCGTCCGTCATCCGCCGGATCTCCTCCTTCGAGTCCGCGAACTCCTTGACGTAAGCGAGCGGGTCGACGGTCACCAGCCGCCGGAGAATCTTTCCGAGCGGGTTATAGAACCACCACAAAGGCCCTCTGTTCCGGGTCAGGGCTTCGACCGACGCCCGATGCCGTCCGATCTCGTCCTCCGTCAGGGATTTTGGATCCGCGGCCAGCGCCTCCAGGCGCCGGAAATAGTCGTTGGTGTCCTTCCGGTACGCTGCCCGGTTGAAGATGATTCGGAACCAAAGCCCGCGGCCCGCTTGTTTCTGCTCCGCCTCGAGGGATTCGGCGGCGGCCAGGCCGTGCAGATATTCGGCGACCATGGCCCGCCGGAAGGTGACCTTCGCCGGATCGAATTCGGCCATCGCCGCCTTCATTTCCTCTTTCAACGCGGCGGGCGCGGGGAGCCCGAGGAGTTTGCACGAAAAGAACAGGTCGCTCTTCACGTCGGCCATGGCCACCAAGTGGCTGATCATCCCCCGGGCCGCGGAGAGGTGCGAGAGGTCCTGGCGGTACTGGCGGATCCAAGTCCGATAAGCCTCCGCGACGTCCCCTCCCGCCGCCAAGTCCGCCATCGTCAGAACGCCCACCTTGTGAAGCCCCAGAAGCGAAATCCAAGGCGCGCTCTGTTCACCAAGACGCAGGGGGTCGCGGTCGATCATTTGGGGAAATTCCAGAAGGGCTCGATAGCCCTCGACGGTCGCACGGCGGTCCTTCAGGAACGCGGCCAGCCGCGGGCGGCGTCTCTTCACCTCCGTCCAAAAGGCGTCGGCGTCTTTCATGGAAGGAACGGCATCGAGCTCGTAAAGGAACAGCAAGGTCTCCGGAAGGTCCTCGACGTCCCAGGAATCCAGCGTGTCGCCGTCCTGCCGGGCCTTCACGAGAAAATAGTAGCCGTTCTTGTCCTTTTCCTCCGTTACCGCGACGGACAGGTCCGCCTCCGTCCAGAGCGGCGGCTCGACCGGACGGGGCCAGAGGTTCACCCCGAGCCAGGAGCCGGCGAGCAGCACGAAGAAGACGAAGAGGGCCAGAACGATTTTTGGAAATTTTTTCATAAGCGTCAGCGTCCGGTTAAGGCTTTTGCGTTTTTCCCCTCGGCGTCCATGATCCAGAGACGGTCGGCGGAGCCGTCGAGGAATCCGACCGTATGCCGGGAAAAGGCGATGAGTTTCCCGTCCGGCGACCAGCGGGGGTCGCGCGAGGCCTCCTCCTTCACATCCTGCGTCAACGGACTCTGGGCGTTGGCGTCCCGGTCATAGAGCCAGAGCGTTTCCCTCCCCTTTTGCTTTCTCAGGGGCGAATCGAAGGATTCGCAGAGAAATTTCCGTCCGTCGGGCGAAATCTCCAGTCCGCGCAGGCAATGAAGCACGGGCAGGTCCCGGGAAAGCGGGCTCCGTTCGGCGCCGTCGTCGTTCAGGACCCAGTAATAACCGAGCTCGGGGAGGCTGCCTTCGTCCTTTCCTGGCGCGTGAAAGACGATCCCCTTACCGCCGGGCAGCCATTCCGCCGAAGAGGGTGAAGTATCCGGGTCTTCGAACCTTGCGACGACCCGCGGGTTCGACCCGTCGGCATCCATGATCCAAAGATTGAGGGCGTCTTCCTCATTGATGGTGTCCGAACCGTCCAGGGCTCTTAAGGAGAGAAACAAAATCCGCGACCCGTCCGGAGACCACTCGGCCCCGCCGCAATCCGTATTGGGCCGTGTCATCCGCGTGAGCGGCTTGGCGGCGCTTCCGTCGGCCGCGGCGGTCCAAATGTTTTCGATGCGGGAGTCTTTGCGGGACGT
>DASUFF010000035.1:0-18793 GCA_036274695.1 bacterium
GTTTCGGGAGGTGCTGACGGCGTCCCTCGGCGCCGCGGCCGCCGCCTTCGTCCTTCCCGTCAGCCTCCTCGGGGCGATGGCGGCGTTCGCTCTGGTTCAGGTGATCGCCGAGCTGCGGCTTTCGGCGAAGGGCCGGCATCGAGACAAGTTTCGGGAAAGTCAGAAGACGGCCGAACGGGTGCTGGAACAGATTGTTTAGCTATTTGATCAGCTGGCCCGTCTTCACGTTGTAGAGCAGCCAGCGCTTGTCGGCCAGCTCGACGGTCAGGTGGTCGTCGGCGTTCAGGCCCAGAAGCTTTCCCCATTGGTAGTGGGAGGCCGTCTTTTCGAGCTTGGAGAAGTCGGCGATCATCTCGTTCAAGCGGACCTGACGGATCAGCTTGCCGCGGTCGTAGAAGGACAGCATGACCTCGTCCTTCTTGTAATCGAGGGGCAGCAGATTCAAGCCGTCGTAGCCCGTAACGAGGTATTCGCCGTCGCTGGAGAGATAGGCCACGCGGAACCAGCCGGGCATGGACCAGAGGGATTCCTGAACGCCGCCCGCGCGGCGGCGGTAGACGGTCGTCAATCGGGCCTCGGGGTCCGTCGCGGCGCAGAAAAATCCGTTCCTGGAGCAGAAGGTGCGGAGCTCGGGAGGGGGTAGGGGAGCGTCCGCGAAGATTTCAGGGGACGCCGGCAGAGTCAGGGTGGAGGCCAGCGCCAGGGCTGCGAGAAATCGCCTCACAACCCGATTATAGCGCCGGCGTAGGAAGAACCCCAGCCTATTTTTTCTCGATCTCCACCAAAACCATCGCCGGATCGATGTCCTCGAGGACGGTATCGGGCGGCGTGGTGATGTTGGCCTCGGACAGGGTCACCGACCAGGTCCCCTCGCTGTAGTTATAGAGCTTGAGCACGGCGCGGATCTCGTTGGGGTCCAGCAGCTGGAAGGCATGACGCGGACCTGAAAACGTGACGCGGACCTCCTTCGGCTCCACCGAATCCACGTAAAGCTCGGCGGACGGGGTCGTGTACTCGACGGACAGGACGAAAGTCTCGTGAACGATCCGGGTCTCGTGGACCACCATGTACCAGAGGCCCAGCGTGATGAGCACGGCCAGAATCTTCTCGCGGTAGTTTTTGAAAAGGAGGTCGCGGAGAAAGCGCCGTCTCCGGGGCGGCTCGAGCTCGGTGTAGAATTTGACGAGGAGGGACCTCAGTTGGCCGATCTCGCCGCCCGCCCCCATGGCCGTTATCTGGCCGTTGGAGGCCACGGAAACTTTTCCCGATTCCTCGGAGACGACGATGCAGAGGGCGTCGCTCAATTCCGACAAGCCCATCGCCGCGGCATGTCGCATGCCTCCCCGACCGCTCCGGGAGAATTCGCGCGAAAGGGGAAGCTGGCAGCCGAAGCGGACGACGCGGTCGGCGTCCACTACGACGGCCCCGTCGTGGCCCACCGAATGAGGATCGAAGATGCTCTTCAGGAGCGGCACGCTGATATCGCCGTTCAGGTCGAAGCCCCCCGTCAGATGCCGGTCGATGGGGGCCTTGCCCTTCAGCACGAGCAGGGCGCCGATCCGGTCCCGGGCCAGGCTGTCCAGCGTGTCCACGAGCACGTCGACCGCCTTCGGCGGCTCGTAGCTCCGGCTCTTCATCCGAAACTTCCGGTTCAAGCTCCACACCGCCACCTGCTCGAAGAAATACTTCAGCTCCTCCTGGAAGATGATGAGGATGGCCACCAAGATGACGGCGAAGAAGGATTGGAGGACGAAGGAGGTCAGGACCAGCTTGAACTGGTGGGCCACCAGGTAGATGGCCCCGATGATGGCGATGCCCGCCAGCACGAAGAAGGCGCGACGCCTCTTGAACCAGATGAAGACGGCGTAGAGGATCATCGACATGAAGGAGATGTCGATGATGCCGGCCACGCCCAATTCGCGCACGAAGGAGGTAAAGAAAGCCGGATTGATCTGCGAAAGGGAAAATCGATCCATCCGCGCGTTCGTCTAGCAAAGTGCGCGGGATTTCAAAAGGATTACTTGGGGCTTTGCTTCAACTTGAATCGGGTGCCTTCCCCGGTTAGAATCTTTCCTTCCATGCATAAATCGAACCTTCCTGAAATCGTCTGCGAGGGATCCCCTTACGAGATGGGCTATGCGCAAGGCAAGTGGCTCAAGCCCCACGCCGACGGCATTTTAAGGGCCTTGATCGACAACAAATACGTCCCCCGCTGGTTCAAGATGGCGGGGCTGCCCACGCTCAAGTCCCTGCTCACGCTCAAAGGCTTCCAGGTCCGAAACAAGCATTTCGCCAACATCTGGAAGTCGTCCCCGGACCAGTTCGAGCGTCTGCGCGGCATCGCGGAGGGCTCCGGAATGAAGCTCACGCTGCTCCTCGGCATGATGGCCGTGGAGACGATGCTCGCCACCTTCAAATACGTCATGGGGTGCACGTCGCTCGGGGTGGGGAAGGAAAGATCGAAGACCCGCTCGCCCATGATCGGCTACAACCACGACTTTCCGGACTTCTTAAAACAGGAGCTGATCGTCCGGCGCTCGCGGCCGAAGCAAGGGCATGCCTCGGTGCAGCTCACGTACCCGACGCTTCCGGGCTCGATCTGCGGCGTCAACGCGGCGGGCCTGGCGGTCACGCTCAACCACGCCTTTTCCATCGAGCCCCACAACGACGGCGTGCCGCCGACCTTCCTCGTCCAGCACGTCTTGGACTTTTGCGGGACGGCGGAGGAAGCGGCGGAGGTCTTCAAACACACGAAGTTCGCCAACGGCTCGATGGCGACGGTGGCGGATGCGGACGGCGGGCTCTACGCGCTGGAACTCGCGCGCGGGCGTTTCGGCGTCCGCAAGCCCAAGCACGGCATCAGTCTGACCTTGAACGAATACCAGATCCCGGACTTGAAGGAGATCGAGGTCCCGCAGGACGCCGTCTTTCACCCGAAGAAGTATCCGAAGTTCTTCGAAGGCCTCGCCATCCACCAGCCCAATTGGGAGCGGAAGCGCCGTTTCGCCAAATTGCTCGACGAGGAGAAGAAGCTCACCGATAAGGACGTCAAAAGGCTGCTCTCCGACCACAACGGCCACCGCGACGGCGCCGTCGGCTCCATCTGCCGGCACCACGCCACCTCCGATACGATCGCCACGGCGGTGGTGTATCCGAAGGAAGGCGTTCTGGAGGTCTCGCGCGGATTCGCCTGCCAGGCGAAGTACCAGACTTTCGAAGTTTGAATCGTTGACTTGTGTAAACGGTTAAATCCTTCATTCCTCAACTTTCTCCTCTTTCGCGCGATAAGGCGGCATGAACCTGGCGCCTTCTCTTTATATCGGATTTCGGAACCAAATGTGGGCGGTTCCGTCCGCATGCGATGCCGTCTATTTCGGGACGACGGAGGCGAATTTCACACATAAACACAACACCGTCTCGTTGGTCGCCGAACATGCGAAACCCTTTCACTTTTGGTTCTACCGGTGGACGAGGAACGAACCTACGGGAACAGGGTGGGAGCTCAGCACGTATGATTTGAGAAAGTCAGCGACCGTGAAAGCGGCGGGCGTCCCGAGTCAATACGTCGAGAGCCTTAATGACGACCAAGGCCGCGTCCACAGCCATTCTGCGCTTTTGATGAAGGGGGCGTACACGCTGCACTTCCTTCAGAACGCCGAGCAGGCGGAAATTTTCGTGCCGAACGCAAATTCGCTCTTGGAGGTCGGAGGAGGAATCCTCATCCCCGCCCGGAAGGATCCCCGGGATGACCCGTACGACGACCGCGCGGTTCCGATCCGGATCGGCGGATTGATCGAAGGCCTGGACGAATTTTTTGGATTCTTGAGCCGGTCTGCGGAACCGGGCACTCTTCAGCAGGCGAACGAGCACAACGCCGCCGTCCTCGAAATGTACTATCAAAAAGCCGTCGAGCAGGAGCATTACGCGACTCCCCACATGGTCGCCGACCTACAGATCGTGGATCCGCCGCTGGACATCGTCTTTTTATTCGATCCGAATACGGGAAAAATCGGGGCCTTCAAGAACCAGCTCTACGCGGAAAGGGCATCCCATCTCGCCGTGGGCCATATCGTCGTCCAAGGGGCTTATCCTTACGTGGCCCGCGTCGACGCCGGCCCGGCGCCGATGAGCGCTGTCGCCCGCTACGCCCTCGAACGCCTTCCCATCCTGATCGCACGTTTGAGATCAAGGCAATCGCGTCTAAAACCCTGATTTCGGAAACTGCGGCAGGCAACCCTTGAGCGGGATCACCACCCCCGACCCGAGTGAGCTGATGAAGACGATAAAGACCACGATCCCCATCAAGAAGAGCAGGGCGGGTGCGTTCCTCTCCAAGACGGCTTCGGACGGATTTTTCGGATTGTAGCGGACGGAGACCGTCGCTCCCTCGGGATACTTGAGCGCCTTCCGCGAAGCCAGCGTCCCGCCCAGTTCGGGACCGAAGTAGATGCGCGTCGACTGATAAGTTTTTCCGTCCACCCGGTATTCGTAAAGCACCTTCGCGTACTCCATCCGCTTCAAACGGCCCGCGTGGCTCCGCGTCCTCATCTCCCGACGGGATTGGAGGATCTTTCCCTCGGCAACCGGCCACTTCCAACAACCGTACATCTCGTGAAAGGCCCGGAGGAATTGGTAAAGGATCACGCAGCCGATGATGACGAGGGCTAAGGGGATGATCGGAAAAGCGCCCATGAGGGAAGCTTAGGAGGATTTGCCGGCCGGCGCCACCTCGGCGGCCATCCCGGCGTCGCGGCCGTAGACGTCTTCCCGGAAATTAACCTGGCCTTTCTCGTCCACCCAGGCCGTCCGGTAGATGATGTGGACCGGCACGGGCGTCGCGAGTGGAATGTCCCGGTTCCTGCCGGAATCGATGGCCTTCTGGATCTTCTCGCGGGTCCACTCGGGATTGTCGTTCATGAGCAGCTCGGCCAAGTCCAAGGGATTCTCCACGCGCACGCAGCCGTGGCTCAAGGCGCGCATGTTGCGGGCGAAGAGCTTCTTCATCGGCGTGTCGTGGAGATAGACGTCGTAGGGGTTGGGGAACAGGAACTTGATCCGTCCGAGAGAATTGCCCGCGCCCTCGCGCTGAACGATGCGCATCTTCGGATTGGTGGCGCTCACATTGGCCCAATCGATGGTCGCCGGGTCCACCTCGCCGCCGTCCGTCGTGGAGATCGCCTTCATGCGGTGCCGTTCCAGGTAGGTCGGGTCCTTTCTCAAGTCGTGGATCAGCTCCTTGGCGAAGATCCCCGAAGGGACGTTCCATCGGGGATTCAGGACCAAATACTTGATCTGGCTGTCCAAGAGGGGGGTTTGCCACTGGCGCTTCTGGCCCAAGACCACCTTCATCCCGAGGACGCGCTTGCCGTGGTCGATCACGCGGAGGCGAAAGTCGGGGATGTTGACAACGACAAAACGCGGCGCCGTCTCCTTCGGCATCGTCTCGCGCTGGGCCAAATTCACACGGATCTGGCGGATGCGCTCTTCGGCGGTGACGTTCAAGGCCGCCAAAGTCTCTTTGCCGACGGACCCGTCGGGCTCCAAGCCGTGGCGTTCCTGGAAGCGCATGACGCCTTGCTCCACGTCGTCGTCGAAGACGTTGCTCGTTCCGGCCTTCGCCAAATCGCCGGTGACGGCCAGTCTCTGGCGAAGCGCCGTGACGGACGGGCCGGAAGAGCCTTTCTGAAGCTTGTCTTGGGAATTCGGGGATACCTGGGGCCAGCCGCCCTTGGCGGCGATGGCCTGGTAGTCTTGAAGGGCCTTTTCCAGCCCCGTGACCGAGGGAACGGGCTCGCCGACCGGCGCCTTGGCCCTTTGCGGAGGCTGTTTGGTGGCGCAGGCGGCAGCGAGACAAAGGATGGCGATGAGGCCGAAACGGGAAAATTTACGCACGATGAACCCCACTGGTGGGTGCTTTCCTTGCGTCCCGTCGCCTTCTTGTCAAGAAATCTCTAGCCTCCATGCCGAGCTAATCGGGACGGGCGAAGGTCAGGCAGGACCAGTCTTCCGTATCGTTTCTTTGGAGGCGCTTGAAGTCGCGGAAGGAGGTTTCCAGCTCGTCGGCCTCGTCCACCGTCACGCCGGAGAGGATCAGGCGGCCTTGCGGAGCCAAGAGGCGCGTCATCTCGTTCTTGAGATGGAGAATGGTGGGCGTCAAAAGGTTGCCCAGGATCGCGGCGTAAGTCCCGCGCAGTTCGCCGACGGAACGCACGAGCCTGATATCGCCGCAGCCGTTTCTGTGAAAATTACCGCGCGCGTTCTCGAAGGCTTCCTCCGAAATCTCGGCCGCGTCGACTTGGGGCACCCCCATGCGCCTTGCTAAGATCGCCAGGATGCCGCTGCCGGTGCCGATATCGAGCACCGAAGCCGGCTTGGGATTCAAGTGCCACAGGGCGCGCGCGACCAGGCGCGTGGTCTCGTGGCGGCCGGAGCCGAAGGCTAAGCCCGGCATGATCTGTATGTCCTGGGGGGAATGCCTTCCCACGGCGGTTTCCTGAAAAAGCTCGGGAGGAGGAACGACGGCGATATGGGCCACGAGAGAGAAGGGCTCGAAGGCGGCCGGATGGTAGGAGGCGTCGGTGAGGCCGATGGTCGTGGCGTCCAATACATCGATGTCCCCGATCCTCTTTTTCAGATCGTCCAGGAAATGGGGCAGGGGGGCGTAGGCGTCGAAATAGGTTTTGAGGATGACGGCGTCGGCGCCCTCGATTTCTTCCAATCCCAGGCAACCGATGTCGTAAAGCCTGCCTTGGAGGACGTCGGCCTCCTCGGGAAGCGCGGCGATGCGGACGACATGGTACGACGGAACCGCCATGGTTAGCCGGCCACCTCCACCACCTCGACGGCGAAGCGCAAGGTCTTGCCCGCAAGCGGGTGGTTGAAATCCAACGTAATTTCCTCGGGACTGATCTGGGCGACGATGGCGTTGAACGTCTGCTCTCCCAACTGGCCGCTGACGATGTCGCCCACCTTAAGCCCCGGCGCGTTCTCAAAGGCCGCCTTGGGGACCTTCTGAAGGGCGTTCGGGTCCACGGGCCCGTATCCCTCCTCCGGAGCGACCATCACTTCCTTCTTATCCCCGGCCTTGAGCCCCTCGAGTTGCTTTTCCAGTCCCGGAATGATCTGGCCCGAACCCTGGACAAAAGCCAAAGGATCCCCTTCCGGCGAGCTGTCCAAAATGACGCCGTCCACGGAAAGGGTGTAATGAAGCTTCACGGCCGAGCCCTTTTTTATCATGAAGATCTCCTTATCTTCGAGGGTCTCACAGCCTTAAGCTTTGGTCAAGAAAGGCTTGATATAACTCGCTATTTTAGTTTTTTGAGCCCCTGCAAAGATGATTCTTGCCTCAGTAATTCGACCGCGTTATGGGGCACGAAATATGGCATCCAAATCCGACTACCTTAAACAGCCGATCCAGCACATCGACATCAAGAAGCACGACCTTTCAAAGTACGTGGACGCCCTCCAAGGCCTCGCTTTTCAGGCGAGGAACTTGAACCGCGGCGCGAAAATCTTCGACCAAATGGTCGCCGATCCCGATTGCGGCATCATCCTCTGCCTGGCCGGCTCCATCGTGAGCGCGGGGCTGAAGCAGGTCGTCATCGACCTGATCGAAAACCGGATGGTGGACGCCATCGTCTCCACCGGCGCCAATATCGTCGACCAGGACTTCTTCGAGGGGCTCGGATTCAAGCACTACATCGGCTCGCCGGCGGTGGACGACAACGTCATGCGGGAGCTGCACATCGACCGGATCTACGACACCTTCATCGACGAGGACGAACTGCGCGTCTGCGACGAGGTGACCGGCAAGATCGCCGACGAGCTCGAAGCGCGGCCGTACTCCTCGCGCGAGTTCATCCTCGAGATGGGGCGCTACCTCGACCGGCAGGGCAAGAAGATCCCGTCGCTGGTTCATTCGGCCTTCCAGCACGACGTCCCGATCTTCTGCCCGGCCTTCTCCGACTGCAGCGCGGGCTTCGGCCTCGTGATGCATCAGACCAAGAACCCGGACAAGCACCTGACCATCGACTCGGCCCGCGATTTTCGGGAACTGACCAACATCAAGATCGCCTCCAAGGACACCGGCCTCTTCATGATCGGCGGCGGCGTGCCGAAGAACTTCGCCCAGGACATCGTCGTGGCGGCGGACCTCCTGGGACAGGACGCGCCGATGCACAAATACGCCATCCAGGTGACCGTCGCCGACGAGCGCGACGGCGGACTTTCCGGTTCGACGCTGCGTGAGGCGAGCTCATGGGGCAAGGTGGACACGGCCCTGGAGCAGATGATCTACGCGGAGGCGACGCTGGCCATGCCGCTCATCGTCAGTTACGCCTATCACCGGGGAAACTGGAAAAACCGGAAAGAGCGCCGCTTCGCGCGTCTTTTCGAAAAGACCGGCCTTCCGATGGGCGGTTCAAAAACGCCCGTCGCGGCCGGCCGTTAACGACGATTTTTCCTGAAAAATCAGCTGACCTGCTGAAGAACCGGCTCGGAAGCCGGTGGCGGCAGTGGTTCGTCCGCCGAACGCCGGTCTTCGACTCGTCGGATCAGGCTCACGAGAATCGCCGCCGCTTCCGATGTCTCCACCATTTTCAAGTGATCGAAGGGCGCGAAGACCTGAATCGGTCCGCTCAGCAAGGCCGCGTCCAGGGGGACGATGCCGTCGTTGACCGTCCCGTGATCGAGGAAGGGCGAGAAGACGCGCATGCCTCCCTGAATGACGCGGCCGGAGACCTTCGAGACCGCGCCGCCGTGGTAGGCCGGACGCCCGTCGTTGCTGACCAAGTTGGCGTCGATGACCTCGCCGGGGCGGCGGCCGATGCGCCGGTAAAGGGATTCAAGGTAGGGCGTCGTTATCCCGCTCAGTAAAAGAGGCATTCGAGGCTCGACCAAGACCTTGTTCACGCAACGCCCCACGCGCGTGAGGCGCACGCCGTTCAGAGGGGAAGCCATCGTCAAGAAAAGGGCGTCCGACAATTGCCGGCCCAGCTCCTCCAGGGCCGACAAGGAAGTTGTTTCCAGGCCCGGACAGGTCGCGCGAACGGCGGCGGCGTTTCCTCCCTTAGCCAGGGCCGCCAGCGCGTAAACGGTCAAACCGCCGGCGGAGTGGCCGCAAAAGACGGGCGTTTCTCCGATGGCCTCGGGATGAGCGATGAAATGACGCAGGACGTCGGCGGTATTTTCCTGCCATTGACGCAGGAGGTTCTTTTCCCCGGAAACGGGAAACCGAAAGACTTCCGGTTGAAAACCGTGGGCGCGCAACGTTCCGAGAAAGGGCGAGGCCGGCTCGAAGTGCATCATGCCGCGGAAGAAATGGAGAGGGCGGAGGCCGGTGACCGTGGCGTCGGAGAAAGAGGACGAAAGCCGGTGGGACGCGCAGCCGTAATAAACGCCAAGCGCGTTTCCGACGGTCCAGTTTGCGAGTTGAGCGACGCCTCCCAGCATTGCGAGTAATTAGTCGTCGTATATCTCATAAAAAGGTTGCCTCGTCTCCGACAAAAAAATAAATAGTTTGACGCAGTGAGACGATTTTTCCAACTTCGGTCCCTTTTTTTCCCCGCCATCGCCGTTCTCTTTTCCTTCGTCGCCGCCGCGCCCCTGAAGCTGGATTTGCGGGAAGCGATGCGGCTGGCCCGCCAGCGCGGCACGCAGGCCGTCGTCGCGGACGAGCGCGTCCAGCAGGCCTTGAGCCGTTTGACGCAGGCGCGCTCGGTGTTTCTGCCGCAAATCGGCGGCACGGCCTCTTTCCAACGGCGGACGATCAACTTGAACGCCATGGGAATCAACATCCCCGGGCAGAATCCGAAGGTCGGCCCCTTCAATACTTCTGACGCGCGCCTGTCCGTCACCCAGTCGATCTTCGACGCCGCCGCCATCCAGAGGCTTCGCGCCCTGCAGGCGGGGCGCGACATCTCCGAGGCCGAGCGCCGCAAAGCCGAGCAGGACGCCATGGCCCTGGTGGGCTCCTTTTACCTGAACGCGCGGCGCGGGGAGGACCAGGTCCGCCTCGCCCAATCGCTTTTGCGGGTGGCAGAAAAGCGGCTGGCGGTCGCGCGCGAGGCCCGCCGCGTCGGCGCCGGAACGGACCTCGACGTCCTCCAACTGGAATCCGGCGTCGCCGACCGGCGCGAGGATTTAGCCGCCGCCCGCACGACCGCCCTCGAACAGAGGCTCGATCTGGCGGCCGCCTTGGGCCTTCCCCAGGATCACGCGATCGCCTTCGCCGCCGGCGATCCGTTTCCGAAGATGAAAATTCCGAGCGACGACGAAATCACGGCGGCCGTCTCCGGCCATCCCGATATGGAAGTGGCGGAACAGACCGTCAAGGAGCGGAAACGGGAAATCTCGGTCGAGAAGGCGGACTTCTTTCCGAAGATCTCGGCGTCCGCCGATTACGGCGCGAGCGGCACTTCGTTCGGGGATTCCTTCGGCACCTACAGCGTGGGCGGACAGGCGAGTCTCCCCATCTTCCGCGGGGGCTTGCGGTCGGGCCGGATCAAGGAGGCCAAAGCCAAAGCCCGGGAGAGCGAGGTCCAACGCGACGACGTCGCACGCCGGACCGAGGCGAAAGCGCGAACCGCTCGGGAGAATTTGAAGCAAACGAGCCTCCTCTTGGAGGCCGCCCGCAGCGACCAAAAAGAGGCGGAGAAACGGCTTAACGTCTCCCGGGACCGCAGCGAGAGCGGGGCGGGCAGCGATTTGGAGGCCGTGGAATCGGAAGCCGGGGCCGCGGCCGCGCGCGACCGGTCGCGGGAGGCGGAGGCCACGGCCCTCCTGGCCCGCGTCGAGCTGGAGCATGCCTTGGGACGGCTCGACGCCTTGATCGACGGGAAAGGAAATCCATGAATCTCCGCGTTATCGCCTTTATTGCCCTTGTTCTTCCGACGCTCGGAGGCTGCCGCATGGGCGGGGATTCCGAGATCCTCTTAAGCGGCACGCTCGAAATGACGGAACACTCCGTCGGCGCCCGCGTCCCGGGCCGGATCGCGACGTTGGGCTTCGATGAAGGCCAACCCGTGACGAAGGGCCAGGTGCTGGCGACGCTGGACCGTTTCGAGCAGGCTCAGCGCGACAACGAGAGGTTGAAACGGCAACTCGGCCAGGGCGGCGTCTCGCAGCAGGCGGTGGAGCAGGGGGACTTGAGCGTCGAGGATCAGCGCGTCGTCTCGCCGGTGGACGGGGTCGTGCTCGTCAAGGTCCGCGAGGCCGGAGAGGTCGTAGCCGCCGGAGGTCCCGTCGCCGTGATCGGCGACACCGCGCGCGTCTGGGTGCGCGTCTATGTGCCCGAAGGGGACATCGCGCGCGTGCGTTTGGGTCAAACGGCATCTCTCAAGTTCGACGGCATCGCGCGCGAGGCGACCGGCAAGGTCATCTACATCGCGCCCCAGGCCGAATTCACCCCGCGTAACGTCCAATCGCAGGAAGAGAGGGTGACGCAGACCTTCGCCGTCAAGATCGCCCTCGACCGGCCCGATCCGGGGCTCAAGCCCGGCATCGCTTCGGACGTCACGTTGAATCTGGGTGGCGCTCCGTGACGGAGAACGGGAGCGCCATCGAAGCGAAGGAGCTCACGCGCGTCTTCGGGCACGCCACGGCGGTGGATCACGTGAGCTTCGTCATCCGTTACGGAGAAATTTTCGGGTTCCTCGGATCCAACGGCGCGGGAAAAAGCACCACCATCCGCATGCTCTGCGGCATCCTCGCCCCGACCTCGGGCACGGCGACCGTGGCCGGCTTCGACGTCGTCGAGGATCCCGAGAGGATCAAGGAATCCATCGGCTACATGTCGCAAAAATTCAGCCTCTACACCGATTTGACCGTCCAGGAGAACCTGCTCTTCTACGGGCGCATCTATATGCTCTCGGGGGCGAACCTGAAAACGCGGATGGAAGAAGTGCTCGAGCTGACGGGCCTAAGCCCCTGGCGCGACTATCGCGCTGAGAACCTCTCGGGAGGATGGAAACAGAGGCTCGCGTTGGCCAACGCCATCCTTCACAAGCCCCGCATCCTTTTTCTGGACGAACCGACGGCCGGCATCGATCCGCTGTCCCGCCGGGCCCTCTGGGAGGTTCTTTACCGGATCGCGGACGCCGGCGTGGCTCTGTTCGTAACGACGCATTATATGGAAGAGGCCGAGCGCTGCAATCAGATCGCCTTCATCAGCAAAGGCAAACTGATCACCATCGGGACGCCCCAGCAGCTCAAGGACAACGTGGGCGGAAGGCTTTTGGAAGTGGAGTGCAAGCCGCTCATGAAGGGTTCGAGCGTCTTCGGAAGGCTCCCCGGCGTCACGGGAGTGACGGCCTACGGGACCACGCTGCATTTGGGCGTGACGAACGAGGCCAAGGTCAAAAAAGAGATCCAGGACACCGCGGCGAAGGAGGGGATCGAGATCGTCGCCGTACGACCGATCGCCGCGTCGCTCGAGGACGTGTTCGCGTCGTTGACCGAACACTCGGACGAAACCGGGACGGGAGGCCGCCATGCGCCGTCTTAGGGCCGTCCTTTGGAAGGAAGTCCTCCACGTCCTGCGCGATCCTCGGACGCTGGCGATGATCATCATGATGCCGGCGATGCAGCTGACCCTCTACGGTTACGCCATCAATACCGACGTCAAACACATCCGCAGCGCCGTCTTCGACGAGGACCGCAGCCCTTTGAGCCGGCGACTGATCCAGGCCCTGGAGCAGTCGGCCTATTTCGATTTTGCCGAAACGGCGCGCTCGCAGGACGAGATCCGCCGTATGCTCGACCGCGGCGACGCGAAGGCCGCCCTCCACATCCCGCCGGATTTCGCGAAAGACCTCCTGGCCGGGCGGGCGACGCCGCTTCAAATGCTGATCGACGGGACGGATTCGAACCCCGCCAACACGGCGCTCAACACGAGCCAAGCCATCGTCGCCTCCTTTATGCAGAAAGAGGGACTGGTGCCGGCGGCGGTCGTCCCGATCGATTACCGGCCTCGGCTCTGGTACAACCCCGACCTGAAGAGCGTCTATTTCATGGTGCCGGGCTTGGTCGGCCTCCTGCTTCAGATCCTCATCCCCATGATCACCGCCACCGCCATCGTCCGGGAGAAAGAGAGGGGGAACATCGAGCAATTGCTCGTGACGCCCATCAAACGCTGGGAGCTGATGCTGGGGAAGCTGATCCCCTACGTCGTCATCGGGATGATGATCGCCATGCTGATCGTCATCGCTGCGCGGCTCCTCTTCGCGGTGCCGGTCCGCGGCAGCCTGTTCACGCTGGTTTCGACGACCCTGCTTTTTCTCTCGGTCTGTCTGGGTTTCGGCCTCTTCGCCTCCACCGTCGCCGATAACCAGCAGCAGGCCTCGCAGATGGTCATGCTGCTGATCCCGCCGTCGATCCTGCTTTCGGGATTCATCTTCCCGAGGGAGGGGATGCCGAAGCCGATCTACTACTTAAGCTTCACCATTCCTCTGACCTACTACATCACCATCATCCGCGGCATCATCCTGAAGGGCTCGGGCTTTCTCGAGCTCTGGAAGCAGATCCTGCCGCTGTTGGGGATGTCGATCGGCATCATGACCTTGAGCGTTCTCAAGTTCCGCAAGCGATTGAGCTGATTTCAGAAAAAATAATAACGAACGCCGACGCCTCCGGTTAAGTCGAAGTTGGTCTCGGGGGCCAATCCGACGCCGGGAGCGATCTCCAAAAACACCTCCACCGGATGATTCACCCATTGGACGGCCAGTCCGACGGGGACCCGGACCGCCACCTGGGTGTCGTCGTTCTCATCGTCGATCCCTACTTTCACGCCGGCCCCCGCGTAAAAGGGCAGAGTGATTGCCCGGGAATCGATCGGGATGTCCAGAATCTCAAAAGTCCCGTCGCCGATGATCGTCAAGGCCTCGTCCACGAACGACCAGGCGACGATCCCGTCCAGGGCAAAACGCTGGGTCAGGTAGCCCTTGAGCGTGAATCCGGTCGGATCGCCCAGGTGAAGCCCGGCGCCGAAGCGCTTTCCCTTGGGACCGTAAGGCGCCGGAGACTCGCCAAACGCGACCGAAGCGATGGAGACCGACAAAACAACCGCCAGGCACAGGGAACAAAGGATCCTTTTCATACGAGCCTCCTTTTTTCCGTGGCCCCCTCTGAGACGACATTGGAATCCGAAAGAGGAATTCGGACAATGGGGACATCGCTGGTTTTGAGATGGGGGAATCCCCCAGGAATTCGGTCACTTTTTGAGGATGCCGGACAAGACGTTCTTTCCCAGAACGGCCGAAGCGGCAAGCACGCCGCCCATCAAGGCGCCGCCGAATCCGACCGAGACGATGTCCTGGCCCGTCAGAAAAAGACCGTCGACGGGCGTGCGGGGCTTGAGCCATTTAAGGCGGAAGCGGGCGGGCGTGTGGTCCAAGCCGTAGATTTCCCCGTTTTCGTAATTCGCAAAATGACGCGTGGAAAGCGGGGTGGAGAGTTCCTGATGGTCGATCTTGCCCCGGACTTGCGGAACCATGCGGTAGACGTTTTCCAAGAGCCGTTCGGACAGGCGCGCCTTCAACGCTTCGTAGTCCGGACCCCGCTTCATCCACCGGGTATCCTCCCATTTTTGAAAGCGCTCATAAGGGACGAAGGCCACCGCCTCCATCGTCGCGATGCCGGGATGGTTCGCGTCCCAATCGGGATCCTTGGCCGAGGGAAAGGAGATGTAGGTGACGGGCAGGGGCGCCTCGGGATCGGCCACGTAACGGTCGATGCTGGCGTCGTGATCGTAGCCCGGATAGAGCCAGAAATTCGCCTTCGGCAGGCCGTGCTCCGCGGCGGTGCCCTTGAGCCCCATATAGAGACAGGCGTGCGCGAGGGAGTGGCTCACCTGCGTCAATTTCTTCCGCAAACCCAGGCCGTCGGCGACGTCGGCCGGCAGAAGACGGCCGAAGGTGTTGAAGACGCCGGCGTCGCTGACGACCGTCTTGGCCTCGATGCGGTCGCCGTTCGTCATCAAAACGCCGGCGGCCCGCCCTTTATCGATCAGCACTTCCTTCACCTCGGCCTTGATCAGGACCTTACCGCCGGCCGCTTCGATGGTGGGAAAGATCGACTCGGCGATGCTCTCCGACCCGCCCGCGGGATAGGAGCCTCCCTCGAAATAGTGCCGGGCGACGATGGCGTGAATGGCGAAGCTCGAACGCTTGGGCGGCAGACCGTAGTCGCCGTACTGGGTGGTCAGGACGCCGATCAACTTTTCGTTCCGGGTCAATTGGGAGATCACCTCCCACGTGGTCTTGTCGGAGAGTTTTAAAAAACGCCTCCTTAAAAAAGGGGAGGCGAGAACGGCCGCTGCCGGAGGCAGGGCCTTTTCCATAAAATAGCCGCGCGCCGATCGGGCGACTTGGTCGACGAGGTCGAAATAGCGGTCGATGGCCGTCGCCTCGCCGGGGAAATAATCCTTCAACTTGCTCTTTAAGTTCTCGCGGCCGGCAACGAAGTCGTAGACCTCGTCCGGACCTTCGCCCAGGAAGACGGCACGGTCGTAGATCTCGGGCATGGGGGCCCAGCGGAGCCGCCCTTCGGAGACGGCGTCGCAGACCCGCTTCATCACCGAATTCCGTCTCTGCATCTCGCCCACGTAGTGGATGCCGACGTCCCACCGGTATCCCTTCCGGTCGAAGGTGTGGGTGAACCCGCCGGCGACGTAGTGCCGCTCCAGCACCAGCACCCGGCGTCCGGCCTGCGCCAGAAGCGCCGCGGAGGCCAGACCACCGATCCCGGAGCCGATGACGACGGCGTCCCAGGGCCCTTGGGCCAGCGCCGGTTTGTAGACTTGCGAAGGCATTCGGGAAATCCTATATTTGAATTCTATGAAAAAGAAAATCCTACTCGCAGCCCTGGCCTTGGCGGTTCCGTTTTCGGTCTACGCCGGAACGGTCAAGACCAAGGAAGACCCCGACAAGAAGTGCGGCGGCTACCATGACGGCGGCTATCATCTGAAGTGCGAAAACGAGAAGACGGCCAAGAAGGGTTACGTGGACCGCGACCATAAATGGCACAACCCTTTCTCCGGCTTCACGAAGGGCGCCGACGCCCCGAAACCCAAGAAGCAGCGCGAGATGCCGACCGACTCGCCTCACTAGAGATCCGCGGGGGTTTTATGGTTGCGACGTTGCAATGCCCGCATTGTCTCGGCCCCAGCCGGTGGGAGGAGAATCCCTACCGTCCGTTCTGCTGCGAGCGCTGCCGCCTGCTCGATTTGGGGCGCTGGATGAAAGGGGACTACCGCATTGCGGGAGAACCCGCTCAGCTCTCCGAGGAAGAAGCGGCGGTTTTAGAGAAGGAATCGGAAGATTCCACCCTCCACTAAGGCAGGACTTTTTCGAACGGCTTGATCTCGTATTTCTCGAACACCCGGTTCATGACGTAAGGATCGGTCTTGGCGATCAACTCGACCTCCGTCTTCGTCGCCACGTTATAAATGATGAGGCTGCCCGATCCGTCCGTGAACGGGCCGGCGGCGACGATCTTGTCGGCCTTGGCCAGGTTCCTCAGCTTGTCCAAATGGGCCTCCCGATGGACCTTCCTCAACTCCTGGCCGTTGGGGGCGTCGTGACCGATGAAAACGTACATAAAGACCTCCGCTAAAAGTTTTGACAATCCGCTGTGTTCTCAATAACAATTAGCGGATAATTTCAAGGAATTACTGAGGATTTTAAGGTTCAACGTGGATCTCCCTTCTCTCAATACCGCCCCCAAGCGCGAACGGCTCCCGCGCTGGCTGGTGAAACCGTTCGGCTTCTCGGAGCAAATTCATGACTTGAAGGCGCGCCTGCGCGACCGCGGCCTCCACACGGTCTGCGAAGAAGCCCGCTGCCCGAATCTGGGCGAATGCTGGACGCGTGGCACCGCCACCTTCATGATCCTGGGCGGCGTCTGCACGCGTCACTGCGGTTTCTGCTCGGTGGAAGCGGGCAAACCGGAGCCGGTGGATCTCGAAGAACCGGCCAAGGTGGCGGAGATGGTGTCCCTGCTGGCTCTCAAGCACGTCGTCATCACCTGCGTGGCCCGAGACGACCTGGCCGACGGCGGGGCGGGGCATTTCGTAAAAGTCATCGGCGCCATCCGAAATCGCGAGCCTGGTTGCAAGGTGGAGATCCTGACGACCGATTTCGGGATGAAGCGCGATGCGATGGAGGCGGTGTGCCGCGCCAAGCCGGACGTCTTCAACCACAACCTGGAAACGGTCCGGCGTTTGAGCCCGCGCGTCCGCCACCGGGCGAGCTACGAAAACACGATCGAATTTTTAAAGCGCGTGAAGGAGTTCGATCCTTCCATGACGACCAAGTCCGGGATGATGCTGGGCTTGGGCGAGACGCGCGAGGAAGTCCTCCAGGCGATGGAGGATTTGCGGGGCATCGGCTGCTCGATCCTGACCGTCGGCCAATACCTGCGCCCGACGAACCGCAACCTGGCTGTCGTCGAATACGTGGAACCCAAGGTTTTCGAAGAGTACGAAAAGATCGGATACGAAATGGGCTTCGAATCGGTCGCTTCCGGACCGTTCGTCCGAAGCTCCTATCACGCCGACGCGATGGTCCCCCATGGAATTTGAGCGCATCAAAAGACTGCCGCCCTACACCCTGGGTGTCGTGGTGGCCATGATGACGGAGGCCCGCAAGAAGGGCGCCGACATCATCAATCTGGGCATGGGCAATCCCGACATCCCGACGCCGCCGCACATCGTCACCAAACTGACCGAGGCGGCCCAGAAGGGGAAGAACCATCGCTATTCGGTCTCGCGGGGCATCCCCAAGCTCCGCATGGCAGTCTGCGACTGGTACAAGCGGAACTACGACGTCGATCTCGACCCGGACAGCGAGGCCATCATGGCGATCGGCGCCAAAGAGGCTCTCTCGCACCTCATGCTCGCCGTAACGTCCCCCGGCGACGTGGTCTTCGTCCCGAACCCGACCTATCCGATCCACACCTATTCGGTGGTGATCGCCGGGGCGGAGGTTCGCGGCATCCGGATGGACCCGGAGATGGATCTGGAGAAGGACTTTTTGGACAACCTGCAGAAGGCCGTCAAGGCGGACGGACCGAAGGCCAAGTTCCTGATCGTTTCCTTCCCTTCGAATCCGACCACCCAGGTGGTGCCGCTCTCCTTCTTCGAAAAGATCGTGGACTTCGCGCGCGAGCACAAGATGATGGTCATCCACGACTTCGCCTATGCAGATCTCTATTTCGACGGCCCCCGGCCGCCGTCCATCCTGCAGGTGAAGGGGGCCAAGGATGTGGCGGTGGAGATCTATTCGCTCTCGAAGGGCTACAGCATGCCCGGTTGGCGGGTGGCCTTTATGTGCGGCAACAAGGATCTCATCTACGCCCTCACGCGTTTGAAGAGTTATTTCGACTATGGCCAGTTTGCCCCCATCCAGGTGGCGGCGACGGTGGCCCTGAACGGACCGCAGCACTACGTAAAGGAAATCCGGGAAATTTATCAGAAGCGCCGGGACATCCTCTGCGACGGCCTCTCGCGCGTGGGCTGGCACATCGAAAAACCCAAAGGCACGATGTTCGTGTGGGCGAAAATCCCCGAGCCGTTCCGGACGATGGGGTCGCTCGAGTTCTCAAAACTCCTCCTGAGCCAAGCCGAAGTTTGTGTATCGCCGGGCATCGGTTTCGGCGAATATGGCAACGACTACGTCCGCTTCGCCCTGGTGGAGAACGAAAAGCGCATCCGCCAGGCGGTGAACGGGATCAAAAAGGTGGTCGCATCATGACGTCGAAACGGGAAATCGGCATCGGCTTGATCGGACTGGGAACCGTC
>DASUFF010000036.1:0-12789 GCA_036274695.1 bacterium
GGACCTGAAATTCGGAAACTCCTCCGCCGACGGCCGCCAGCAGATTCTTGTGGTCCAATCCGTCCAGGCTGATGGTGTAGACGGGATATTCCGTCCCGTCCTCCGCGCGGAAGCGGGCGGTTTCGGAGGCCTGGAGATAGATGGGATTGACCTCCGTCGCCCTCAAGTGCTGCTTGTCGTCGGCGATGTCGTAATTGACGATGCACTCCCAAAAGCGCGTTTCGCGCGTGAGCCCCATCTCCGTTCCCTTCGTCGGTTTCCAAAACGTCCGGAAGTTCAAGTCCCCGTTCGCCGGCGTGAAGGCGACGTGCTCCTCGGAATCCCCCTTGAGGAGCTGGTAGCCGTCGTAGTCCGCGGTGTGGACGGCGGTGGTTAAGTTCTTCGGTTTCGGATGGTCTTCCCGGTAGCAGGTGACGATATCGTGCATGGCGTCCATCGTGGCCCGCTGGTTTAGGATCTCGCCCTTGCTTCCCGCGGCTCCTTCCAACTGCTCGTCCAGATAGAAGCGGAAGAAAGAGAGCCAGCGGGAATGGAGAATGCGGTCGTACCAGGGGCTGGAGAGGTTGAAGACGCCGAAGATGTTGCCGCTGGAATGGTTGCCCCGCGTGTAGCCCTCCACCGGGATGCCGTGCCGGCGGAGGATGGTCTCGAGGCGTTTGATCTCCTTGATGAGCGGCGTGTCCGCGACGTCGCCCTTGATCTCCATGGCCTGATGGCACTTGCGGTGCGTCCTCTGCTCCTCCGCCTCATGCCTGAGTTTTTCCAGTCTCAGGAGCTCGTCCACCCAGAGCGCGGCGGTCTGCGTGAGGATGGCGTTGCGGTCTGCGGGCTCCACCAACCACTTGATGAGCGGATTGTGCGTGAAGCCGCGCCGTCCGAGGAACTCGAACTGCGGATCGGCGACGTAGAGTGTGGCGAGCGAGGCGTTGGGGGACAATACCCGCCCGCCGGTCAGGTTGTCGTTGGCGGGACCGATGGCGCCGGCTAATTCGATGAGGTGACTGGTTGCGAGCCGCGCCGACGATGCGGCGAGGATCGCGGGAAGGACCGTGGCCGTTGCGGAGTTCGTCATGGCAACCTCCTTGTAAACAGGAGGGCCGTCCCCCAGGGCGGCTCTTCTTTTTGTTCGAGCGGGTGGAGTGTACTCCTCCGTTTCAAAAGCCCCCAAGGACAAAATATAACAGCCGCTGATTTTTCCCTTATAAATTGATGCCTTGCGTCACTTTATGTGGAAATATATGGTCATTCATCCGCCTTCTCGCGTTTCAGGCGGTAGCCGACGCCGGGCTCGCTCACCAGCCACTTGGGCCGGGCGGGGTTCTCTTCCAGCTTCTGCCGGATCTGATGGACCTGGACGCGCAGGTTGTTGGCCTGATCGGAGTGGGCGGGCCCCCACACCTCCTTCAAGAGCTGCGGATGCGTCACGACGCGGTCGGCGTGCTTGGCGAGATAAAAAAGGATCTTGTATTCGAGGGGCGTCAGCCGGACCTCGCGGTCCGACACCAAGACCTGGCGCTTCGAGAAATCGATCTTCAAGGGCCCGCTTTCGAAGACCGGGTCGTTGTCGCCCCCCGTCCTTTGGGCGTGGCGAAGGGCCACGCGCACGCGCGCCAGCAGCTCCCCGATGCTGAAAGGCTTGGTGAGATAGTCGTCGGCGCCTCGGTCGAGCGCCTGGATCTTGTCTTCGTCCTGGTCCCTCGCGGTCAGGACGATCACCGGGACCTGCGTCCATTCCCGGATCTCCTTCAAGAACTCCTGGCCGTCCATGTCGGGCAGCCCCAGATCCAAGATCACCAGGTCGGGGTTTTTCGTGGCCGTGAGCGTCAACCCCTCCTTGCCCAACGACGATTCCAGGTAAAAATACCCGTGGCCTTCCAGGCCCACCTTGAGGAACCGGCGGATGCGGGGGTCGTCCTCCACCACGAGGATCGAGGTCAGTTTGGTCGTCACTCCGTCGTCTCCATGCGGACCGGGAGGGAAAAGTGAAAGACGCTTCCGCCGCCGTCGCGGTCCCGTACGCCGATCTCGCCTTGATGGATCTTAAGGATGCCCTGGCAAATGGCAAGCCCGAGACCGCTGCCCCAGTCGTCCTTCTTGCCTCTCCGGTAGAATTTTTCAAAGATGCGCTCGCGATCCTCCTCCGGCACTCCGGGTCCACGGTCGAGAACCTCGACGCGCACGCGCTCCGGATCGCGGAAGGCGCGGATGTCGATAGGGGTTCCCGCCGCGGTGTGCCGCACGGCGTTCTCCAGAAGATTGGTCAGGACCTGCTCGATCAAGAGGTCGTCCAAGGGGGCCGTCAATTCGCCGGGGATGTCCGTGGAGATCTTCCTCCCCTCCAGCAGGGTCTCGAGGCGGACCAAGACGCTGCCAACCACCGCTTCGAGCGAATGGATCTCCTTGCGCGGGTTCACGGCGCCCGATTCGAGCTTCATGATCTGCAGGGTTTTGCCCACCAGCCGGTTGAGCCTTAGGGATTCGTCGTTGATGGCCTCCAGCAATTGCTTCCGGTCCTCCCGCGAGATGGAGGCCTCCTGCTCGATGAGGGTGCTGACCGCCCCCGAGATCGAGGTGAGCGGCGTTTTTAAGTCATGGGAAACGGAGCTGACCAGCGAGCTGATCAACTTTTCCCGTTCGGCCTTCATCTCCGCGGCGAGGGCCATTGCCGCGCTCTTGCGCGACTGGACGGTCAACCGGCTGGTGAGGAACGTCACGACGAAAAACACCGCGAATGTGACCAGGTAACGCGCGTCGAAGACCGCAAACTTGAAGCGGGGCGGGATGAAAAAATAGTCGAAGGCGGCCGCGCTCAAGGCCGAGCACAGGAGGGACGGCCACTGTCCGTAGCGCACGGCGATGGCGACGTTGGCCGCAAGATAAGTCATCGCCATGATGACCGGATCGATATGCGGAAAGGCGCAGACGATGAAGGCGGTCCACGTCGAGATGCCCAGGATGGGCAGGAAATAATCGGCCCCGGGGAGCTGTTCGTTTCGTCTCGTCAGATCGCTGCCTTGCCGGTCTCGCCCGTCCGGATGCGCACCACTTCTTCCAATTTGGAGACGAAGATCTTTCCGTCTCCGATCTTGCCCGTCTTGGCGGCCTGTACGATGGCCTCGACCGCGGCCGAAGCCTGGGTGTCGTCCACGACGATGGCGACATGAACCTTCGGGAGGAAATCGACGATGTATTCGGCGCCGCGGTAGAGCTCGGTATGTCCCTTCTGCCGGCCGAAACCCTTCACCTCGGTGACGGTCATGCCCTGCACGCCGATCTTCTGGAGGGCTTCCTTCACTTGATCCAGCTTGAACGGCTTGATGATCGCTTCAATCTTCTTCATAGGTCACCTCGTAATTGGTTGTCGGATCAATGCCCCAGAATATAACCTTCCTCGCCGTGCTCCGCCAGGTCCAAACCTTGGACCTCGACGTCCTCCGTCGGACGCAGACCGATCGTAAACTTGATGGCATAGGCGATCACCGTGGTCCCGACCACCGAGAGGGCCACCGTAAGCCCCATGGCCTTCAGCTGCTCGAACCACAGCGTGCTGTGAACGATGAGCTTTAAGTTCCCCGCCAGGTTCGCATTCACGTCGTGCGTGGCGAAGATGCCGGTAAGCAAGGCGCCCAGCGTCCCGCCCACTGCGTGGACGCCGAAGGTGTCCAGGGCGTCGTCGTAACCCAGCCAACCCTTCATCTTATAGACCGCGATGAAGGGGACGATGCCGGCGAAGATGCCGATGATGATCGCGCCCGTGGTGTTCACGAAGCCGCAGGCCGGCGTGATAACGACCAGGCCCGCGACGACGCCGGAGCAGAGCCCCAAGACGCTGGGCTTTTTGCGCACGGCCCATTCGCAGATCATCCACACGAAGGAGGCCACCGCGGCGGCGAGCGTGGTGGTGACGAAGGCGTTGGTGGCGATGCCGTCGGCGGCCACCGCCGAACCGGCGTTGAATCCGTACCAGCCGACCCAAAGCATGCCGGTGCCGACCATGCAGAGCACCATGCTGTGCGGCGCCATCGATTCCTTGCCGAAGCCCAGGCGTTTCCCGAGGATCAGGCAGAGGATCAGGGCCGACCAGCCGGAGGACATGTGAACGACCGTGCCGCCGGCGAAATCGATCGCCTTGATGACGGCCTTCGGATTCCAGACGCCGTTCATGAAACCGTCGACGCCCCAGATCATGTGGGCCAGGGGGAAATAAATGACGAACATCCAGAGGGTGACGAAGACCAAGATGGCCGAAAACTTCATGCGCTCGGCGATGGCGCCGACGATCAAGGCCGGAGTGATGATGGCGAACATCATCTGATACATGGCGAAGAGATTTTGGGAAACCCAGGCCGCGTACGTGGTGTTGGGCGCGGAATCCACGCCTTTCAGAAACGCGTATTTCAGGCTTCCGATAAACGGCCCTCCGTCGGAGAAAACCAGGCTGTAACCGACCGCCCACCAGAGGATCGTCACCAGTCCCGCAATCCCCAAGCATTGGGCGAGGACCGAGAGGACGTTTTTCTGTCGGACCAGGCCGCCGTAGAAGAGGGCCAGTCCCGGCAGGGTCATGAAGAGGACCAGGGCCGCGGAGGTCATCATCCAAGCGTTGTGCCCAGGGCCGGCGACCGCGATCTTGCTGGACACCGTTGCGTCCTCGGCGTCGGCGGCGCGGTAACCGTTGCCCACATAGGCTTCCAGGTCGCCGATGCGTTGCTCGAGACTCGGCTCCGCCTTGGCCGTGTCCGCCGAAACCGAAAGAGGGATCGCGATCAAAGAAAGAAACCCAACGGCCAGGAGGGCCAACAGACGACGTTTTCTCGATCTCATCATGTTCCTTCTCCTCATTTGGTGGAGCGGCCTTAGCGAAACATTATTAAAATGCTCGTATGCATTAATTTTCCGTTAATGAAGCAAGGGGCATGCCAAAGCAATAAAGTAAAAACCGCTTATTTTTCAGCAAATTCAGGTTGGCGGGACCATCAAAGAATTGCCTAATATTTATGCATTGCTTGTGAAAACGGCAAATTCGGTCGCCGGAAACGAAAAAATTGCTATTCCTCCTGAAATCGCGCGAATCTCTTTTCGCTTTTCCAAAATCAAGGGGGTTCTCATGAAAAAAGGCTTATTGATGGTTGCGGTTCTGGTCTTCCTCGGCGGCGGCGTCGCGCTGGCCTTCGCCTACGACCGCTTCTCCTCGGCGGCGGACTACAAAGCGACGATCGAGAGATCGATGCAAAAGATCAGCGCCGCGACCGACGTGGCCGCCGCCGAGAGCGAAAGCGACATGATGAAAATGGACATCGAGATGATGGGAAACGCCAAGCGGAACGGGATGATCGGCTTGAGCGGAGGCGCCGTCTTGATCGTCGCCAGCGTCATCCTCTTCCTCAAGAGCCGCCGGCCCGCCGAAGCTTAACGATGCAGCCCTAAAAATCGCGCCCCTAACCGCTTTCAATCATCATTCTAATTTTGACATCTACCCCATGATCTTTGTCATGGAGATCAAGCGTCCCGTGAGGTAATTTACGCGTTTGGAAAGTATATGAACAAATTAAAAATCCTCTGGTGCGTGAATCCGTTTCAAGATGAGCGGTCCCTGCTGGAGCGAGGCCGGCTCTTTCTCCGAGGCTTGAGCCGGAGCGCCTTCGTCGAGCCCGTATACGTTTCAAGCCCGGCCGAGCTTCAGATTTCCTTGGAATTCAGTGTTCCTTTCCGGGAACGTTACCGGACTGTGGCGGCGCAAAAGATAGGAGGCTTCCTGAAGCGGGTGAAAGGCCTTCTTCTGAAAGCTCCCCGAATCATCGAAGAGCGGGGCGCGGGGATTTCCGACGCGGCCAAGGCCCTGGCCGACTATGCCCGTCGGCAAAACGCCGACGCTCTCGTCCTGGGCACGCACTCCCGTTCGGGGCTGGCCCGCTTCTTTTTGGGAAGCTACGCGGAGAGTCTTTTGGCGCTCTCGCGAACGCCCGTGATCCTCATCAGTCCCCGTTCGCGCGTTCCGCGGCTTAAAAAGATCCTCTTCGCAACGGATTTCAGCCCGGCGTCGAAGAAGGCCTTCGGCGCCTGCTGCCGTTTTGCGAAGGCCGTCGGGGCTTCCGTCATCCTCCAGAACGTCATCAAGTGCCCGTCCCATCGGATCACGACGCGCGGGTATATTTTGGCGGGCTCGCGGGCCGTGACGCCGAGCGAATACATGGACGAGCTGAAGGAGAAGAGCTGGTCCATGGCGAGGCCTTTCCTCAAAATCGCACACGCATCGCGGGTCGGCGCCGCGTTCCGCGTAGAGGCATCCGCCGACCGCTCCTCAGCCGTTATCCTCAAAACGTCTCGAACCTTGAAGTGCGGCATGATCGCCTTGGCCGCCCAAAGTAGCCGCCTCCGCGCCGGTCTCTTGGGAAGCGTGTCCCGTGAAGTGATTCGCGGGTCGAACCTTCCGGTTTGGCTCCTGCGCTCGGCTTAGAACCCGGGTTCCGCAATGACCACGCCTGTTCTACAATTTATCCTCTCGGCCGGGGCGATCATCGTCGCTGGAATCTTTCTCGCCCGCGCAGCCGATTCCATCGCGGAACTGACGAAACTGGGACGCCTGATCGTCGGAAGCGTTTTTCTGGCTGGCGCGACGTCGCTTCCGGAAATTTTGGTCGACTTGAGCTCCGTCCGCAAGGGTATGCCGGATCTGGCAGTCGGCGATCTGATGGGAAGCAGCCTCTTCAACCTCTTCATCCTGGCGATCGCCGACCTGATGCACCGGAACCCTCATAAGATATTTTCCCGCGTCTCGGCTGCGCACGCTCTTTCGGCCGCCATGAGCATCCATATGGCGGCCATGGCTTGCATCGCCATTTTTCTCGAACAACGCCTTTCCGGATTTGAGTTCGGTGCGATCGGTCTCGGACCGCTGGCCATCGGAGTGTCTTATCTCCTGGGCTTGAGGCTTATGTATTTCGATCAGCGATCGGCGATCGCGGCCGGCGCGGCGCCACGCGATTCCGCGGCGGAGCGTCCCGGGCGCGGAGCCATGGTGAAGGCGCTTTCAGTTTTCGGCGTGTGCACTCTGGTCATCCTGATCGCCTCCCCGTTTTTGGCTGAGGCTGCGGGGAAACTCTCGGACGCAACTGGTTTGGGGAAAACTTTTGTCGGTACGACGTTGGTGGCTTTCTGCACATCGCTGCCGGAGATGGTATCCACCGTGACCGCTGTCCGAATTGGAGCCTTCGACCTAGCCGTCGGCAACATCTTCGGCAGCAACTCCTTCAACATGCTCATCCTGATCCCCTTGGATCTGTTCCACGAAGGCTCGCTGTTGGCGGCCGTCAACCCGTCCCACATCCTCACGGCCCTGGCTACAATTCTGGCAACTTCAGTGGCCGTGATGGGCCAGCTTTATCAGGCGGAAAAGCGAAAAAAATTCATCGAGCCGGACGCGTTCGCCATCATTGGGATCAGCATCGGCGCCCTACTCTTGTTGTATTACGTGAGTACGGCATAAAGCTTTTTAGAGGGAAAATGCCGAATTTCACTCTCGGCCAGAATGTCCAAGAGACGGATGGTTCCGCCGCGGCCCCGGCCGCGAATTTGTGCTCCCAACCGGATTCGAACCGGTGTTTAAGCCGTGAGAGGGCTCCGTCCTAGGCCACTAGACGATGGGAGCATCAAAAAAAATCCAACGCCGCTCCCCGTACCTGACGCAAGTCAGGTGCGATGGGAGCATTAAACGCGAAGCTCGCTCGTTTACCAAGCAAGCCCCCATCCTGCAACTTGAATTACTCTTGAAGGAATTTCTTAAAGGATTGAGGGGGGGCGGCATCTCGGATTGATTCTCCCTCCCGGCCTGTGCCATAAATTTCTGATGTTCGACGATCTCCCGGACGACCCGAAGGGCGACCCCAAGGAAAACTCGCTCCCGCCGGAAAATGCGGACGAAGCGAACCCTTCGGAAACGCAAAGGCCTCAAATGCCGATCATGGAGGAATTCCCCGAAAAGCTCGGGTGTCCCCAATGCCGGCGCATGTTTCCGGTCAAAAGCCTAAGGGCCAAGGCGAATACCCTGCTCACGGAGGCAGCCTTGGTGTGCCCCCGGTGCCGGCGAAAGCTGCGCCGGATGAAGCTTAAGGATTGGTACGACCATTACGTTCAGGGGCAGGAGAAGGACTTCAAGATGGATTCCCATGGCTTCGTCCACACAGATCCGCCGGGGCAGGGATTGAACGCGCCGCCCCAGGAGCCCGACCCGCGCAATTCCCGAGACCAGCGCCCCCTTCAAGGGGGAAATCAAGGGCCCCGCGACCGCCGCGGCGGCCGCAACCGCGGGCGCGACCAGAGACAAAGCCAGCGCGGTCAATCGAATCAACCCCAGAAAAAATCGATCCTTCCCCAAAACCCGCGGGCTTACCGGCTGCCCAAGAGGCGGCGCTCGCGGTAGGATCGACCATGCACTTCACCGAACACGCCTACCATTACGTGGACAACAAGGCGGGCTGGAAGCTGGAGCTCAAGCAGTGCAGGCCTCCGAAAAAGCTCCGCGTGCGCCGCAATCCCGTCGCCATCATCCCCGGCTACGGCATGAACAGCTTCATCTTCGGCTATCATCCGCGCGGGCTCTCCATGGAGGACTACCTCACGGAAAAGGGCTTCGAGGTCTGGTCGATCAATTTAAGAGGGCAGGGGGGATCGCAATCCCACGGAGGGCACCGGTGCTTCGGCCTTCGCGAGCTGGCCTTGGACGATTTAAGCGCCGCCCTTCATTACATCGCGCGCGTAAGCCGCAGCCGGACGGGCAAGGTGGACGTGATCGGCTGCAGCTTAGGCGGCACGCTTTCCTTCATCCACGCCGCGCTGAGGCCGCACAATAACTTAGGCTCCATCGTCGCCATGGGGGCCCCGCTTCGGTGGGAAACGGTTCATCCCCTCCTGAGGATCGTCTTCTATTCGCCGGCGCTGATCGGCTTGATCCCCGTCCCCCACACGCGCACGCTGCTCCGGATCCTCGCGCCCTTCTTCATGGATTCGCCCCTCCTCAAACTCTACCTGCACCGCGAAATCGTCGATCTGAAGAACAAGGACGTGCTGCTGGAGACGGTGGAGGACCCGAACCGGTTCGTGAACCGGGAGATCGCCCAATGGATCCGCAACAAGGACCTGATGATCGACCGCAAGAACGTCACGCAGGAATTCCGCAAGTCGAAGAACCCGCTCTTGTGCGTCGTTGCCAACGCCGATGGCATCGTGCCTCCGATGACGGCGCTCTCCGCGGAGGAGACGTCGGGATCGAAGGTGAAGGAAACCCTCGTGGTCGGGACCGATAGACTGCGATTCGCGCACGCCGATCTCTTCATCAGCAACCACTCGCACGACTTGGTCTTCAAGCCGACCGCCGATTGGCTCCTTAAGATGGAAGGGTCATGACGCGGAAGAGAATCGTTCTCGTCAACGCCCTCGTCGTCTCCCTGATCGCCGGTTGCGCCTACGCCCTTTTGACCGACGCCGAGAAATGGCCGTTTTCGCCGTATCCGATGTATTCCTATATCGACGGGGATCCCTCGGTGAGCCGCCTGGAGCTGGTGGGAGTCCCCGACGATTCCTTCTCGGGCGAAACGCGCCTTTCCATCATGAAACAATTCAAACCGTGGGACGACGCGCGGCTCATGAAATCCCTCCGGCGCTTCCTCGAAGGACCCGGCGGGAACGCGGCGGTGTCCAAGGCGCTGGGCGAGCTTTTGGATGTGTACGAGGCGGGGCGCTCCACGGGCCGCCACGACGGCGTGCGTCTCCGGGGTCTGCGCCTCTACCGCCTCACCTGGAGGAACGTGGGGCCGCGCACCTTCCGCGCGGGCTCTCCGGACAAGCGGGAATTGGTGGGGCAATTCCAACGAGCGGCGAGCTTCTCTCCGACCCGGGTTCCGGACGGCCTGCCTTCGCCGATGGGGCTCTTTTGAAATCGTTTTGGAACAGGCTGTGGTTCGAGCCCGCCTCCCCAGTGAACCTGGGGGTTTGCCGGGCGCTTATTTTCACCGCCTACCTGATCCGCTATCTCGCCGTGCCGCTCAACGTGAGCGAGTTCGCCCTCATGTCCTCCGAGTTCTGGAAACCACTGCCCGTCTTAGGATTCTTCGTTCCCCCGTTGGCGACGGCCTTTTGGTTGCGCGCCTTCGAGACCGCCTGGTTCGTCGCCTTGGCCTTAAGCGCCTTGGGACTGTTCACGCGCTTAAGCACCGCCTTAGCCTTCCTCCTGGGCGCCTACCTCCTGTGGATCCCGCACAACTTCGGGAAACTCCACCACAACGACATGATCACCGTCCTGGTGACGGGCGTCCTGATGTTTTCGCGATGCGGAGAGGCTTGGTCGCTCGACCGATTTTTCGAAAATCACCGTCGGAAGAAAAGCGGGCGCCCTCCGGAAACCGTCGCGCCGAGCGGCGAATTTACGTGGCCTGTCCGCCTGGTGTGGCTGGCGCTGGCCACCGTCTTCTTCGCCGCCGGCGTCTCCAAGCTCCGCCACTCGGGTCTCGCCTGGATCACTTCCGACAATTTGGCCCTCATGCTGATCAAGGCGAACTATATGGCCTACATCGATTACCCGCCGCTGCTGCCGCTCGGAGTGCCGCTGGGTCGGCTGCCCTGGGCCTGCCACATCATCGCCGCCGCGACGATGGCCACCGAACTCGGCTTCCCCTTGGTCTTGGTAAGCCGGCGCGTGCGAAGGGTTCTGGTGCCGGTCATGTTTTTCGTCTTGATCGGCATCATGCTGCTTTTCTTGCCGTCGTTCCCGGAGTTGATCGCCTGCTTCGTCTTCTTCGTCCCCTGGGAAAATTTGAAATTAAGGAGTAGGGTGGCGGCGGCATGAAGAAATCCCTCTGGATCGCCAATCCCTCGGTGGATCTGATTTTCTTTTCGTTGGGCTGGATCCCTCTTTTTTTCGTTTTCTCGATGGTCCACACGGCCGATCCGAAGGGGACCTGGGTGCCCGTCTTGATCGGCTTCGTACTCATGACCAACTTCATCCACCGGAACTTGACCCACCTTTTGGTTTACGGAAACCCGGAGGAGTTCCGGGAGAGGAAGTGGGCGTACGTGCTGCTGCCGGTTTTTTTGGCCGCGCTGACCGTCTTCAGCCTCTGGTACGAAAACAAGACGCGCAGCGCCCCCGGCCTCTTCAAGCCCTACCTGGCCCTCTTGCTGGCGACGACGGTTTGGAATTTCTACCACACGATCATGCAGAAAGTGGGTTTCTTGAGGATCTACTCGCGCAAAGCGGACTATGGCTCGGCGCGATTGGAGAAGGCTCTCGTCTTATCGTGGTTCGTTTGGCTCATTTTGGCCGTCGCCAATTCGCCGCGCCTGGTCAAACAGATCTCCGACCTTGCGGCCAGCGGGCGCGTCCTGACCGCCACCCTTGCGAAACTCGGCCCCGCCGTTCCCATCCTCGCCTGGTCGGCGCTGGCGGTGAGCCTCATCCTGACGTTTCTCTACGTGCGCCTCGAGGTCCGGCAGGGACGAAACGCCAGCCTTCCCAAGAATCTTTTTCTGGCGTCGACGATGTTGCTCTATTTTTCCGTCTTCTACGACTTCCTGGCGGGCTTCGTGGCCTTCGGTTTTTCGCACGCGCTCGAATACATCGCCTTCGTGGATGTCTTCGCCCGCCGCAAGTACAAGGGAGCCGTCCCGTCCTCGTCCTTTCTCGCCCGCCAGTTCCTGCGCACAGGCGCGGTGATGCCGATCGCCGGTTTGGTGCTGATCGCCATCTTCCTTCCCTGGAGGATTTTTTCGCCGATCACCTTGGGCTGGTACTATGTAGGATCCAGCTTCCTGCACTACCTCTACGACGGCTGGATCTGGAAGCTGCGCAAGCCCAAGGTCGGATCTCCCTTAGGCCTCGCCTACAAAACCACCGCGTGATAAGGTCCCCAAAAAAAAGGGGGATCCCATGACGCAAGGTGAGCAATGCAAGTCCGCCGGCCACAAGTGCTGCGCGCTCTCCATCGTCCGTTTCGTCCTAGGCATCATCTTCTTCATGCATGGCGGCCAGAAGGTCCTAGGCTGGTTCGGGGGACCGGGCCTGGAGGCCATCGTCGGCATGATGACGGGGAAGGGCATGCCCGCCATCGTCGCTTATCTCGTCTCCTTCGGGGAATTGTTGGGCGGCTTAGGATTGATCGTCGGCTGCCTCTCGCGCATCGCCGCGGCCGGTATCTTCATCATCATGGCGGGCGCCGTCGGCATCGTGCACTGGAAGAGCGGTTTCTTCGCCGACAAAGGCGGTTTCGAATATCCCCTGGCGTTGGCCGCGATGGCCCTGTCCATCGTCATCGGCGGAGGCGGGTGCCTGTCGATCGACAATTTCTTCTGTAAGAAGAAGGACGGCTAAATTACCCGTTGAAATCCGCGCCCAGAGCGGCCTAGAACCAATCTTCTATGGCCGGAAAAACTCTTTTCGAAAAAATCTGGAATGCCCACGCGGTGGCCGGTTTGGAAGGCGGGGATCAGCTCCTCTATATCGACCGCCATTTGGTCCACGAGGTCACCAGCCCTCAGGCCTTCGAGGGTCTGCGCCTCACCGGCCGCAAGGTCCGGCGCCCGAACCTGACCTTCGCGACGATGGACCACAACATCCCCACGGTCGACCGCTTCAACATCAAGGACGAGATCTCGCGGGCCCAGGTCGAGGCGCTGCGCAAGAACTGCAAAGACTTCGGCATCACGCTCTTCGATTTGGACAGCGACGACCAGGGCGTCGTGCACATCATCGGTCCCGAAATGGGGCTCACCCTGCCGGGCTCCACTATCGTCTGCGGC
>DASUFF010000037.1:0-4823 GCA_036274695.1 bacterium
AGAACTTGCAGGTCAGTTCGCAGTCCTGAAAGCGCACGAAGAGGTGGCGTTCGCCCACGCGGGGTCCCTCGCCTTGCAGCGAGGAAAAGACTTCGATGACGGGTGCGGCGGTCATTTAGACGACCGCCCTGACTTTGGCGCGCGCCTGGGTGACCGTCTGGACCTCATCGCGGAAACTTTCCAGAAGGGCGCGGGCGAAATCGGCAGGGTCGATCTTGAAATCCGCCAATCCCTTGGTTTTCACGGGCGTCCCTTCGCTCGAAATGTTGATGCCGAAATGGATCAGCGTGGAGACCGGCGAGGCCGTGGCGATGGAGACGGAGAGTTTGGCGCCGTCCTCGTAGAGGTCGTTGCCGCCGCGCACGATCGTGGGTTTCTGGATGCGGAAGATCATCTCCTGCTGCGCCAGGCTGACCAGCAGGCGCTGCATCAGGATCGTGCGCGTCAAATCACTGTCGAAAAACTCGGCGATGACGTGGAGCATGGACTTGCTGAAGATCGGCTTGTCGTCCCGGACGTCGGCCAAATCGACCATTTTGTCGATCTTCACGTCGCACCCGCCGCAGAAGGCGACGGCGGCGTCGCCTTGAAGATTAAAATTGCGGAAGATCCAATGGGAGGACAGCTGCGTCCCGTCGTAATCGGCGGGCTTGTCGGAATAGAGCGCGTTCACGCCGCACCCTCCCAACCCGCCTCGCGAAAGGCCCGGAAGGCCCGCTTGCAGGACTCGCAGGAGCGGCAGGATTCAGGACCGCCTTCGTAGCAAAACCAAACGTCCTTGAGGGAAACGCCGAACTCCTTGGCCCGGCGGGCGATCTCCACCTTATCGAGGGGCAGCGTGTAGCTCTCCACCCTGATTTTCTTAAGCGTTGAGAACCAGAAAAAATCGTCGGCCGAGCGGACGAAGGCTGCGCTGTTGTCCGGGAAGGTGATGCCCTCCTCGGCGTTGAAGCCGGTGACGAGCATCTGCGCTTCCATGGCCTCGGCGAAGACGGCGCCGACGTTCAAGAAAAGCCCGTTGCGGTTCGGCACCCAGACGGCCTCGGCGGCCTTGCGTCCCTTGACGGGGTCGTCCAGGTCCGTCTCTTTCGGCGACGGCAGCCGCGCGGCGGAATTGACGAGTCCCGTGGCCGTCAGCTCCTTCAACCAGGGCAGCTCGATGACCCGGTGAGGGACCTTAAGACGTGCGGCGGTCCTGCCGGCCGTCTCGATTTCGCGCTGCGCGGCCCTTTGGCCGTAGTCGAAGGTCAGCGCCAGGACGGGCGACGTTTCGCGGGCGGCCGTGTGCGACGAAACGGTCGAGTCGAGCCCCCCGGATAAGATGAGAATGGACTTGGGCTTCATGGGCTGATGCGTAGCAAAAGCCTCGTGGAAAGATCAACCCCACCTAGGTGATTTGCAGGAAGGCCACCTGGACGTGCATTTTCTCCTGGAAGGCCTCGTAGCACTTCATCACCTTGCGGCTGTAGGGGGTATCGACGCTGTCCCGGCGGTTCAAGCGGGCGTCCAAGGCCGTCGGGCCCAGGTTGTAGGCGGAAAGGGCGTTCTGAATGTTGTTTTCATATTTGTCCCTCAGGAAAGTGAAGTAGTGGATGCCCAGCAGGACGTTCTTGTAGGGATCGTAAAGCTCGGCGTTGGACGAGACCTGAACCTCGGAGCCGACCGCGCGAATGACGATGGGCATGACCTGCATGAGCCCGATCGCCCCTACGTAGGATTTGGCGCTCGGCTTGAATCCGCTTTCCACTTTAATAATGGCTAAAACGAGAAGAGGATCGATGTCGTAGTCGCGGCTCAAACTCACGACATGGCGCGCGAACTCGAAAACGTCCAGCGTCTCGACTTTCTGTTTTTTCTTGGGCTTCCCTTCCGGGTTCGGCAGCTCCTGGGAGATCAGGGCCGCGATCCGTTGCGTCTGCTGATAATCGGCGGAAGCCTTGTGGACGGTCATCATCGGGCTCGCGCAGGCGAAAAGGAGCGCAAGGCCCGAAAACGCGGTTTTTTTGATGAAGCGAATTGTCATGGTGATGGTTAGTTGTCGGTCGGCGACGTCGAAAGTTGCCCGGAAAGGTTGGCATGGGCAATGCCATTGGCACGTAGTGCCAAAACGCAAACGCCCCCTGAACCTTTAAGATTCAGGGGGCGCTACGAGGGAGGCGGACAAAGTCCTTCTTAAGCGGCCCGACGCGTCAGCTTGCTGACGCGGCTTTCCAGGCTGGTGATTTTACGGGAAAGCTTGATCACCTCGGACTGGTTGGGGATGCTCAAGATGGACAAAACTTGGTCTTTGGTGTTGAGGGCCGTGGCCTTGGCCTTGGCTAGCAGATCGCTCGCGTTCAAGCGGTCGATCAGCTCGTCCAAATTCTTCTTCGCTTCGCGGACGATGTCGTCGCGGTTGAAATGATGCGGCAGGAACTGGACGTCTTTCGCCCGAGCGATGACGTCTTCCGCGAGGCGGCGGAGCTCTTCGGTCTTGCCCGTGGCGACGGAGGCTAAACCTTCACTGCGCACTTGGTCGATGATGGCGGCGATGCCCTTCTTAAGCTCGCGGGACGAATGCTCGGCCCGGTCGACCAAGCGGCGGACGACTTTCTCCGTTTCCACTTCAAGCTTGGAGAGAAGATCGGCGATGCCTTCAAACTTGCGAGGAATCGCTTTTGAAACCTGGGTGCGCTTGCGTCGGGTAGCCATGGAATGCCTCCTTCTTTCGACTTTTTATTAATTTTTTTTGTGAGTGCCATAGCGAAAATCGATCCTCATCTGAGGCTCAAGTTTCGCTAGTGCCCTCGATTGTGTCTACGGGTAACACGGTGCATTAAAAAGTGTCAAACTCTTTTTTGATGCGTCGCGTTATATAGAATCAGTGTTGGTTGATTCCAACGTAAGATCAGGTATTTGGGGTTAAAAATTTTATTTTCAACTGCATGGATTTCTGGCCGTTCCATTCGTTGATCTGAGGGGTGAATGCGATGTGGTGCGCCCTGATTTTCTGAGCCGTCGCCATGTAGGATCCCCAGTCGAAGCCGATGGCGTCGATGCGCGCTCCGCTTTGGCAGACCTGCGCCTTGAGATGCCCGCGCGCGCCGCCGGAGCCGACCACGCGGCAACCTTCGAGGGAGACGTCCGAGGCCAAAAAGACGGGTTCTGCGTTGCCGGGGCCGAAAGGTTCCAAACGTGCGAGGTCTCGGACCAGAGGGCCGTTGATTTGGGACAGGGGAAGGGTTGCGTCGATGTCCAAGGAGGGAGGGCAGGCCTGATCCAGGGAGTCCTGGACCGCACGGTCGAAGGCTTTTGAGAATTCCTCCACCCGGGAGCCGTCCACGGTCATCCCGGCCGCCGCGGCGTGGCCCCCGAAGCGGATCATCATCTCTTCGATCTTCTTCAGCGGTTCATACACCGAATATCCGGCGATGCTGCGCGCCGATCCCTTGGCCTCGCGCCCGTCCTCCGAGACGGCCAGGGCGATCGCCGGCCTTTCGAAGCGCTCCACCAATTTCGCGGCGACGATCCCGACCACGCCCAGGTGCCAGCCTCTTCCGGCGGCGACGATCCCTTTCCGGTCGGCCTGCGTCTCTTCGATCTGGCGGATGGCTTCCTTGGTCACAAGTTCCTCGACGGACTGGCGCTCGCGGTTCAACTCCTCGAGACGGGCGGCGAGCGCGTAGGCCTCCTCGTGCCGGGTCGCCAGCAGGAGGTCCAGTGAGAGCTTCGGATCGGCCAGGCGTCCGGCGGCGTTCAGGCGCGGCGCCAGACGGAAGGCGACGTGCGTGACGTTGACGGGCGGAGCGACGTTGGCCGAGAGGCTCAGGGCCTTCAATCCCGGACGCCCCGAGATCCCCAATTCTTCCAGGCCGTATTTGGCGATCAAGCGGTTGGTCCCCGTCAAAGGAACCACGTCCGCGATCGTCCCCAGGCAGGCCAGATCCAGATACCGTTTTAAGTTCGGCAGGGGAGTGAGGCCCCTTTCCCGCGCCCTGGCCCTCAAAGCCATCAGCAGCAGGAACACCAGTCCCGCCGAGGCGATGTCCCGCTCGGGAAAACGGGAATCGGCGCGCTTGGGATTGACGAGGGCCGCGACCGGCGGCCACGACTCCGGCGTCGGAGTTTCATGGTGGTCGATGACGATCGTATCGACGCCCTGGCTCTTCAGTCGGGAGATTTCGGCGGACGACTTCGTTCCGTTGTCGATGGTGACCAGCAGTCGCGGTTTCTCCGCCTCGATCCGGCGCACGGCCTTGTCCGTCAGGCCGTAGCCGTCGTGGAGGCGATGGGGGAGGAGGGGATGGAGGGGCCACCCGATTTCCCGGAAATAGGCGCAGAGCTGGGCGGTGCCCGTCATGCCGTCGACATCGTAATCGCCGAACACCACCACCTTCTCGCGGCATTCGGCCGCCTGGAGCAGCCGGTCGACCGCGGACCCCATGTCCGGAAGCGCGAACGGATCCGGCAGGTGGGCGACCGTTCCGTTCAAGAAGCGGTCGGCCTGGACCGCGTCGGAAAATCCGCGGCGCACCAAGAGGAGCGCGATCAGCGGATGGATGTCGAATTGTCGTCTTAAATCTTCGGCCTTCGTCTCTTCGTCCGGAAGCGGTGAGGAGATCCGCCAGCTCACGGGCTAGGCCGCTTTGCTTTCCGCTTTCCGGATGTTGGGCAAATGCTCGTGCAGCGCGATGTAGACCGGACAGGCCACGGAGAACGTCGAGTAAACGCCCGTGATGACACCGATCATCATGGCGAACCCGAAGTTTTGGAATTCGCCCTCGCCGAAGAAATACATCAGCACGACCACGATGAAGACCGTCAAAGAGGTAATGATCGTTCGG